>JAIQEZ010000170.1 GCA_020073545.1 Terriglobia bacterium
CCCAGGACACTTGACATCCACCACCTTGATGACCGCATGCGGCAGCCGGCCAATGGAGCGCTCCCCGCTCGTTTCCACCAGCACCCGAAACTCCTCGGCAAGCAATCGCTCCGTCAGTGGATAGACGTCGTCCTGGAGCAGCGGCTCACCACCGGTCAGTTCCACCAGTTTGCCACCCAACTGGTGAACCCGCGCCATGATTTCGTCCACGGTCATCTTCTGGCCGCCATGAAACGCGTAGGCCGTGTCGCACCAATGACATCGCAGGTTACAGCCCGTCAGGCGGACGAAAACGCAGGGTAGTCCCGCGAACGTAGACTCTCCTTGAATCGACTTGAAGATTTCGGTGACGACCATTCGCTTATAGGACCTTCCGGCGCCCGCAAGGTCTTCCCGTCATTTTACCCGATTTCCCCGTAGCCCGCCGGAAACGGGTTTTGCGAACTGGGTGGCAAAACGGAATCTGGGGTTCCAAATTGGGCATTATCACCTACAAATTGTCGTTCTCCGATCCGGCGATATGATGCTTGTCAAGTTTCTTTGCTTCCAGTATCCCACTGAATCCACATTGGTTCCTCGACCAGCGCGTGTTTAATATGCGGGAGGCGCGACCATGGCCCACAGGTTGCATCCAAGAAACCAGGAAGCAAGGGAGCGGGTTATGTTGAGCCACGAGGAACTCGAAAAAATTCGGGAAGAGCGGGAAGTCATGGACACCTGGCGCACTTACTCCCGGCACGTGGTCGCTGACCTGCTGGAGGCCTGCGCTGTTTGCGGGATGCTCCGCGAAAAGGTGCATCTGGCCCGGTGCCGGTGGTGTGAAGACACCTACATCTGCAAGGAAGGCGTGTGCGCACAACAGCATCAGGCGGAACTACATCCCGCCGTGGCTTTTTGGACTTGGTAGGAGAGTCCGGCTACCGCGAAGGGGAGTTCGGACGGTACGTGGCGGAGGTCGTGTCGGTCTCCCAGACGGTCACGGCCTGAACCTGCAAGCCACGCTCTCGCACTTGCGGCTCAAGCTCATCAGAAAAGTACTTGGCGAGGTTTTCCGCGGAGGGATTCACCTTGTCAAAAGGCGCAAGATCGTTAAGGAAGCGGTGATCCAACCGCTCCACAAGCCCTTTGATCCCCCTGCGCAGATCCACGAAATCCATCAACAACCCCGTGGAATCAAGCTGCTCGCCGTTCACCATCACCTGCACTCTGTAATTGTGCCCGTGAACGTTCTCGCACTTGCCTTTGTATCCGCGCAGGGCATGACCCGCCGCGAAGGTGTATTCGACGGAAATTTCAAACATTTCGCCCTCAAGAAGAAGTCAGAAGTGAGGAGTCCGAAGCCAGAAGCCAGAAGGACCCCCGAAAGAACTTGCGTCACGCCAACCCATGAAAGCCGGTTGCCCTGCTATTACCCCTGACTCGGTTCCGCCTCTTGACTTCGGACACCGGACTCCAGACTCCAATTCATTCTCGCATGAAAACCTTCACGTCTTCCAGGCGATTCGTCTGGCGGTATTGCGGCAGGCTTTCGAAGAAGACGCGCCCGTAAGGCTTGCGCACCATACGGTGATCCAGGATGGCCAGCACCCCCCGGTCGCTCTCGCTGCGGATCAGCCGGCCGAAACCCTGCTTCAGCGTAATGACCGCCTGCGGCACCTGGTAATCGGTGAAGGCGTTGCCGCCCTCCTCGTTGATCTGCCGGATACGCGCGGCGGTCACGGGATCCGTGGGCACGGCGAAAGGCAGGCGATCGATGAATACGGCGCTCAGTTGCTCGCCTTGCACGTCCACGCCCTGCCAGAAGGAGCTGGTGCCGAACAGCACGGCATGGGGAGTCGCCCGGAAGCGGTCCAGCAACTCCGTGCGCGGCATCGAACCCTGAATCAACAGCGGAAACCGCAGGCGCGGCCGTACCCGCTCGTAGACCTCGCGCATCTGCACGTAGGAAGTGAAAAGCACGAAGGCGCGCCCGCGTGTGGCTTTCAGCAGTTGCACCACTTCCTCCGCTGCCTGGCGCGCGAAATGCGGCTCGCGCGGGTCGGGCAAATGCAGCGGCGTATAGAGCAGAGCCTGGCGCGGGTAATCGAAGTGCGAGTTCAGGATCCTCTCTTTGGCGTTCTGAACTCCCAGCCGCCGCTTGAGGAAATCGAACGTCCCACCCACGGCCAGCGTGGCTGAGGTCAGGATCACGGTCTCTACCTGCTCAAACAGCCGCGCGCGCAGCAGCGTGGAGACGTCGATGGGTGTCGCTTCCACGAACACTCCGCGTCCGCGCCGCTCCCACCAGTACACCGTGTTTCGCGCTTGGCTTTCGAGCACCAACTCGAAGGCCTGGCGCAACTCGGTGGCGCGCCGCTCCAGGTTATGGATCTCTTCCGGGCGGTCCGGCAGGCGGCTCAGCTCCGTCTGCAAGCGGAGCAGAGCATTCGTCAAGGAGGTGTAGGCCCCGCGATGGACCTCCAGGAAGCTGTCGCGATTGTCAAAGTTGGTGCGGCCTTCCGTGCCGGGAAAGAGCTCGAAGAAGAGATCGGCGCGGCGCCGCAGTTCCCCCACCGCAGCCAGAACCTCCGGGCACTTCAGGCCCTTCATGCGCAGGGTCGCTTCTGTGTCGCGAGCCAGTTCCTCCACCCGAAAGTTGCTCACCTGCAGGCCGAAGTACTGCGTGGCCACGTCTTCCATCTCATGGGCTTCGTCGAACACGAGCGCCGAGTAATCCGGAAGCAACGCGGCGTACTCCCTCTCCCGCAGAGCGAGATCGGCAAAAAACAAATGGTGATTGACGATAATCAAATCGGATTCCGCCGCGCGCTGGTGCATCCAGGTAATGAAGCAGCGCTCGAACTGTGCGCATTTCTGCCCCGTGCAGGTTTCGCGGCGGGCGTCAATGTGCTTCCACAGCTCGCTCGAGTCCGGCAACCAGCCCAATTCCGCGCGGTCGCCTGTTTTGGTGCGTCCTTCCCACTCGCGGAGCTTCGGGTACTGCTTGACCTCCTCCATGCCGCTCAGCGCGGGCTGTTTTTCGAGGTCATAGAGCTTTTGCCGGCAGAGATAGTTCTGCCGCCCCTTCATCAGCGTGACGCGCAGCTCCGGAAAGAGCTTTTTCAAAAAGGGAAGGTCTTTGTAAAAGAGCTGCTCCTGCAGGTTCTTGGTTCCCGTGGAAATCACCACCCGCCGCCCACTGCGCATGAGCGGCACGAGATACGCCAGCGTCTTGCCGGTACCGGTTCCCGCTTCCACGATCAGGTGTTGGCGGTTTTCCAGAGCTGCCTCCACGCTCTCCGCCATCTCGAGCTGCCCCGGCCGGTATTCGTAATTCGGATGGTGGTGCGCCAGCCACCCGCCCGGCCCGAAGACCTTCTCGAGCGCAGCCTGCCCCGTCGTTTTTTTGCTCGGAGTCGTCATAAAGAGCAGTCAGCCTTCAGCCTTTCTTCTTCTGACTCCTGTCTCTTGTTCTTCAACAGGTGCCGAAACTAAGTCGATGCCCCAGATGACGCGGCACGTTCCGGCAAATGGCGAGAGGCACGCGCTGTCGTGCCCTGAAAGGGCACAAGGCAATAGCCGGGGGCAACGCCCCCGGAACAAGGGGGCGAACTAGCCTCGACCCTGAAGGGGTCGCATGAAACCTCACGACCACAAATAACGCTCATCAAATTGAACCCGGTATTTCTTCAGCAGCGCGATGAGCTCTTGCTCGAAGGTCAGTTTCTTGTGCCTCTCCTTCTGGCCGGCGATGTAGCGCCGCAAGGCTTCCACCTGAGATTCTCCGATGGTAAAGGCCCCAAACCCCTCCTGCCAGCCGAAGCTTCGCAGGGCCGGGCCCTTGGTTTTGATCCACTTCGACGAACTCTTCTTGATCTCTTCCATCAGGCGGCTCAGGGCCAGGTTCTTCGACTGCGAGATCAACAGGTGAACGTGATTCTCGGTTCCTCCGACGGCGAGACACGGGGATTCCAGGTTCCTTAAAGTGCCGCCCAAGTAAGCACAGAGGTCGGGCTCCACTTCTGGTGTAATCATGGGGTGCCGGTTCTTGGTCGAAAAGACAACGTGCACCATCAGGCTTACTAGCGTCTGCGCCATGACCCTCCCTTCCGCCCATGTGACCCTTGCAGGGTCAAGCCACCGTGGGGCTCGCTTTCCGGGGGCGTTGCCCCCGGCTATTTTATGAATCCCCTTCAGGGATTCGCGGCCCAACTGGGGCTATTCTCCCGCGTTCCCTTTCCGCGGCCTCACCACCTTCGCCAGGAACTTCTTCATGCCCTGCGCGGGAGGGTGCAGCATCGGCCCCGGAGGTTCAGGAAGATGGGATAATAGCGCATCAGCTTGACACATCCTCGGCAGGAAGTCTAAGTTGGTTCGTCGCCTCGCATCATCCGCGCGCGGGCGCGCAGGAGAAAGAATATCATAGAGGTCTTCTCTCAGGGCGAGGCAGCTAGGACTGCTGCTCCCGTGCCTGGCAGCGGTTCTGCACCTTGGGCTTTCGACTTTTGACTCTCGGCTGATTTCACCCATGCCCCAGCTTCCTCGCATCGTGATTCTCGGGCGGCCCAACGTGGGCAAGTCCACGTTATTCAACCGCATCTGCGGGCGGCGCCGGGCGCTGGTCGGCAACGAACCCGGCATGACGCGGGACCGCCTGTACGCTCGCGCCGAGTGGCTGGGCAAGCCTTTCGAGGTTATCGACACCGGCGGCATCATCCCGGCAGAGAAAGACCTGATCGCCGGCGAAATCTTCCGGCAGGCGCAGAAAGCCATCGAGGAAGCCGCGCATCTGGTCCTGGTCGTGGACGCCCGCGAGGGCGTTGTCCCACTGGACGAAGAACTGGCGCACCGGCTGCATCGCACCGGAAAAAGCCTGGCGTTGGCCGTGAACAAGATCGACTCTGCGCAACACTCGCCGCTGGCGGCGGAGTTCCATCGCCTCGGAATCAAGCCCATCTTCCCAGTTTCCGCCGAGCACGGACTGGGCGTGGATGATTTGCTGGACCACGTGACGGCAGGATTCCCGCAGGAACCGTTGGCCAAAGACGAATCTCCCGCTCTGGCAAGCCCTGGCCCCGCACCTGTGGGGGAGCGCCCTGTTCACCCGCCTGCGGGCCGAAGCCCTTCGGCGGGCGTAGGCCCGATCACCCGATCACTCGATCTCCCGATCTCCGTGGCCATCATTGGCCGGCCCAACGTGGGCAAGTCCACGCTACTGAACCGGCTCCTCAACGAAGAGCGCTGCATTGTCTCGCCGGTGCCGGGGACGACGCGCGATGCCGTGGACGCGGAATTTGAGCGCGACGGCCTGCATTTCCGCTTCGTGGATACGGCCGGCATCCGGCGCAAGGGCAAAACCAAACTGCTGGCCGAGAAACTGAGCGTCATCCAGGCGCGCAAGCATCTGGAGCGGGCGGACGTGGCCCTGCTGATTCTGGACGCACCGGAAGGCGTCACCGCGCTCGACACCCATATCGGCGGATATGCGCACGAGAGCCGGCGCTCGGTGATCATCGTGGTGAATAAGTGGGACGCCATCCGAAAAGGACCAACCACCACCCAGGACTTCCTGGGCACGATCCGACAACGCATGAAGTACCTGGACTACGCGCCCATAGTCTTCATCTCGGCGCTGCACGGGCAGCGGCTGGGGAGCCTGTTGAAGACGATCGCGCAGGTTGCCGAAGGCCGCCGCCAGCGCGTCAGCACGGGGGAAATGAACCGCTTTCTGGGTGAGGTGGATTTCGACCGCGCCTCCACCCCCTCTGGTAAACCCACGCGTATTTACTACATGACGCAAGCCGGCGTGGCTCCGCCCACGTTCATCGTCTTCACCAACCGCCCCGGCAAACTGCACTTCTCTTTCGAACGTTTTCTCGTGAACCGCATCCGCGAAAGGTTCGGCTTTGTGGGCACGCCGATTGTGATCAAGTCGAGAGCCAGCCAGTAGTCTCTTTCCGGGGTGCGTGACGCCCCCGCGGGGTGCGCACTCGCAGGAGGCCGTTACCATACAGTAAGTATCGTTGTCTTCCACCACTTTGCTTTCACGGCGCGGGAGGGGATGGTATACTCCTGCTGATATTCCGCGAGCAAAAAGAGGACAGGTCAAATCATGGCAAGACAGGCAATCATGTCCCGGAAGGGAGGTCAAGTTTCATGTCCTGGGAAATGGCAGGAGTCCGCTCCATCTTCGTCATCATTATTATCGTGGCCTCTATACATCTTCGGCCTTTTGGGTTGTCAGGAATTAAATCCATACTCTTGGGGATAGCGCTTGGCGTTTTCTTCATTTTCTTTGAAATGCGGCTGGAGAGAGCCAGCCTGAAACGGCTGATCGGAGCGGCGGTAGGGTCGATCCTGGGCATCCTGGGTGCCTTCATGATCAGCTATCTGCTGGGCATGACGGCGATCGACAAGACCGCCATTTCGTTCTTTCAGGTGACCCTGCTCCTGTTGATGGCCTACGTCGGGTTGGTGCTGGGGGCCAACAAAGGCGACCTGCTCAACCTTTCCGCACTGGGTGGGCTGTTTGCCGCCGAGCGCCAGCCCCGGAAGAACTACAAGGTGCTCGACACCAGTGTCATCATCGACGGCCGCATCGCGGACGTTTGCGAGACGGGGTTCATCGACGGCACGCTCATCCTCAGAACTCATCAGGGATTCGCCAATCTCATCGGAACTTCGCCCAAGATGCAGAAGGTCTACCGGCTGATCCTGAAGGTGGCGCCCAAGCGCCACGCGGTGCTCATCCTGGGATAGAGCGGGACGGGAAAAGAATTGGCCGCGCGCGCCATCCACGCCTACAGCCCCTGGAACAAGAAGCCCTTCATGCCTGTGGATTGCGGCGCGCTTACCCCGGCGCTCATCGATAGCGAGCTTTTTGGCCACGTGCGCGGGGCGTTTACGGGCGCGGTGCAGAGCCGCCAGGGATTGCTGGCCGCCGCTGAGGGTGGAACCGTCTTCCTCGATGAGATTGCCGAGTTGCCCGTGGAGGTCCAGGCCAAACTGCTCCGCGTCCTTCAGGAGCGGGAAATCAAGCCCATCGGTTCCAACCTGCGCACCCCGCTTGAAGCGCGCATCATTGCGGCCACCAATCAGGACGTGCAGACCGCCATTCGCCGCGGCGGATTCCGCAAGGAGCTTTTCTTCCGCTTGGACGTGGTTTCGATCAAGCTTCCTCCCTTGCGCGAGCGCAAGAGCGACATTCCCCTGCTTGTCCATTACTTCATCGAGCGCCACAGCGGGGGCGAGGGAAACGTCACCGGAATCTCCGCCGATGCCATGACGCGCCTGATGAGCTACGACTGGCCGGGGAATGTGCGCGAACTCGAGAATTGCGTGCAACGCTCGCTGGCACTGGGTTCCGGGTCGACCATTCAGGTGAGGGACCTCCCCTCCAACCTGCTCCATCACCAGGTCCGGCATGATGGCGAGTCGGACATCCTCCCGCTTCGCGACCAGGAGCGGCGCGCCATCCTGGAGGCGCTGGAATCCACCCACGGCGACCGCGTCCGGGCCGCCCAGTTGCTCGGCATCGGCAAGACCACCATCTACCGCAAGATCAAGGAATACGGCCTCGAGGATTCGGCGACAATTCGTCCTTCCGCATGAGCCCAATGCGACACGACGAGTGTAGCGGACGAGGACAATGGTGGGGGTCACGGGTTGTGAGTTCGGTAGATCTGTCATGTTCCTTCTCCCCTCCCACGCTTCCCCCGCGCCAGGTGAAAATGGCTTTCCCCCGGCCGACGGGATGGGAGGTGAGGGCGGCGAACCGGCCATGAGGGTATAGCCCCCAATTG
>JAIQEZ010000171.1 GCA_020073545.1 Terriglobia bacterium
TGCCCCTTGGGCCGTTCCTGAAAGCGCCAGGATATTCACCTTCGCGCTCCCCAGTGCTTTCGCGATCGCCGCGAGTGCGCCGGGCTGATTCTGAATGGTGATTGTCAACACTTTGGTCTTGGCCATCTCGTCGCCTCCCAGTGGTTATGCTGAGAGATTATACGCCTTAGAATTCAACCCGGCACGCTGGATATGTCCGAGCGGAGCATGGGTGACGAGTTGAGCGGCATGCTGAATCGTGGATGACGGCAAGTGGAACTAGGGGCCAAATTGGGGTTGCGCAATGACAAAACTCGGGTGCTGTCGACCCTTTCTATCCCGAACCCGGGTGCATGGAATACCCGTCCCTCTCTGATATTGCATCGCACACACTTTCAGAGACTAGGGAATCAGCTCTTAACATTGTTCAGAAGCACTCAACAAGCACCCGATCTTTTGGGGGTCGAGTTATTGCGGACCAAAGGCCTTCGCTAGAGTGGATGCGCATTCGCTACGAGAGGGATCTTCACAAGCGCTAGGATCTCGCTTAGCCCCTTGCAGTCCCTCGCTTCATTCGATACAACGCCACTCCTATTCATGTGGGTTTCAATGTATTTCAGCGGGATCGCCATAAGTCGCTTCTTTTATCAGCCCGTATAGCGGAGCGCCTCTGCGATGTTGATCCTCGCCGCCCGGTAGGCCGGCCAGCTCGAGGAGAGAAAGGCCAAGATGACGGCAACTGCCATACAGAAGAGAAAAGTCTCCAGCCTCATCCTCATGTCGGCCCAGACGAGTACCCCGATCTTCCTGAAGGCCATCGCACCATAGAGCAATTTGGCTCCTCCCACCCCTACCAGCGCCCCGCCCACCGTCAGTATCATTGATTCTCCCATGAAAAGAGCCAAAACATGACGGGAAGTGAATCCCAGGCTGCGCATTACGGCCGCTTCCGTCACTCGTTCCCGGATCGACATCGCCACGGAGTTGGCGACAATGAGCAGGATAGCGAACATGACGGCCGCACCGATCATGAGAATGATGCCGCGAACGTTTCCGAGCATGGAGATGAATCCGAGAAGAAAGGTTCCCTCCGCTTCGGTCTTGGTTTCTGAATCAGTATCCCGGAAAGTCTGGTCAATGGCCTGCCCGACTCGCGCGGCGATCTCGGGACGTTCAACCCGAATCCAGTAGAGGCCAACCCGGTTGAATTCTCCCATGGCCTCGTTCAAGTAGTCATAATGAAAATAGAACTGGTCGTCGGGTCCGCCCGTGAACGTTCCGCGCAAGACAAGTTCAGGAGCGATTCCGTAAGGACTCCCCATCAAAGTAATCCGGTCCCCAATCTTCCAGTGGAACTTTTCGATCAACCGACGACCGGCCACCGCCGCCACCCGCTCGCGTTTGAAGGCCTCCAGTTGGTCGGGAGCGATCCGGGCGATATCCACCACGTCGAACACCGTGTTGGCGTCGATGGCGAAATTCGCGAAGGTATTGGCGGGGTCCTTCCAATATCCTCCAAACCAGTTCATCGGAGTGACGACCACCACTCCAGGCACAACTTTGATTCTCAGCCCGTAACTCGCCGGCATCATAAAAGTGATTCCACTCAGCCGGCGTACCATCATGCGAGGGTTCCTTTCCTCGCCCTCAAAGGGTTTTCCGAGCGCCGTGTAAACAATGGCCAGAGAGGATAAAAGGAAAAGGGAAACAGCCACACTCGAGGCCGTGAGCATGGTCCGGCGCTTGTTGCGGAGCAGGTTTCTCAGTCCTAGTCGCCACATATTCAGTTCACTCCAGCGACCCTGTCGTGTCCTGGTCCGAGCGAGGTAAGCGGGCGTGCAGGAAGCACCGATCGCACGGAACAAGAATCGCCTTCGATGCCCCCCGATGTTCAGCCGGAGTGCAGATGATATCGCAGAGCTAAACACTTCTATCATAACACGCGAGTCACCACGAAGGGGGTGCACAGGAAGGCTGGGGCGCGCGATATAGCCCTGCCACGATCACTATGATTTCATGGCCTTCACGACCCCAGGCGAGAGCCCCTTGCGGTGTCGCCAGGGTAAGCGCAACGCAAGCCACGGTCACGAAAATGTCGAGGTCATAAATGACTTGGCGCCAAAACCTGGACATGCGGTCAATCTACACGCGATGCTGTGGGGAGGCAATAGTGAAGCGACACGACGAGTCCTGGCGCGCACGAAAAGCCGCGGACCTACTAGGTCCGCGATACGCTTGCTTAATTGCCCCGGTGGGTGTATTGGGTGTATATGGTTTCGAAAGTAACCTGGCGGCCTATAGGAGTAAAGAGTTGCAGGAGTTTTGGCTGGCGTGAGCACACGGCGCGAGGTGTTGGTGGAACGCCCCGGCGCAGCGCCACTGGAGAAGCTCTGATGGCACTGAAGACGGAAGTTCTGGCTCCGCGAGAGCCTGGCGTAGACCTAGTTAAAATAATCAGCGAAGGAACATATACTTCATTCCCACAAGCCCTAAAGGAGTTCATCAGCAACGCATACGACGCCGACGCGCTCCGCGTGGACATAACCATCGACGACGACTCTACGTCCATCGTAATCCGCGACGACGGCATCGGGATGACATTGAGTGATTTCCTAAACTATTTCGCGAGCATAGCCCGGCCCGGCCCGAGCGGGGCTCGGACCGCAAGAGGGAGAACTCGACTCGGGCGGCTAAAGATCGGCCGATTCGGTATAGGGTCGTTGGCAGTAGTGGGGACGGCCGACAAGTTTTCAGTCAGGTCGGTAAAGCGCCTGTCGGGGGAGGGCTTCGAAGCCTCGATTGACTTAGCAGAGCTCCGGGAGCATTTCTACAAAGGTGAAGACCTCAGCAAGCGCTGGCGCTTCCACTGTGAACGCTGGACCGGCGAGTCAGACCGCACCCATTTCACCGAAATTCGAATCGACGGCCTCCGCGACGATGTTCGGGCCCTACTCAATCATCCTGGTGAAAAATCAACGGGTGAGTTCTTTGAATCGACAAAGCAACTCAGCGGAATCGACGAACTCGCCTGGCAGCTAGGCATAATCTGTCCCGCAGCGTATTCGCAGGCCTACCCCATCCCAGAGGTCTCGCTGGACAGGAAAAAGGACAGCGTCATCGTTGAACGTGGCCGCCAGCTCCTCAAGGACAATTTTAGCCTTTTTCTTAATGGAGACCCCGTTCGGAGGCCAATCTTCGCTCCTTGCTACCACCCAGACAAGCTGAAGGACCGGGGTAAGGCGGAGCTTCTCCAAAAGAGGGGACTGGGATTTGACGTTCGCTGCTTCCGCGCGCCGAAGGGGGCACCGATATATTATGAGGGCTACGTCGTGGTTCAAGCGGCGCAACTATTCCCAGTCGAAATGCGAGGCCTCTTGATACGATTGCGGGGAGTGGCGATTGGCTGGCACAGGGCGGGTAACCTTGGCTCCGGAGCCCTCTCAACCATGCTCCCAAACTTTACGGGCGAGCTGTGGGTCCAGGGTCTAGAGGATGCCCTCCAATTTGATCGCGAATCGTTCCGCGACGATCACCCCACGTATCGCTGGCTCGTAAGACAACTTGAGGAACTGGCCTCGAAAGAGGCTGTGGAGTTTAGAAAGAGATCGAAAAAACGCACTGAGGAGGCGAAGAGGATGGCGGGGGAGCCCAGGCCCGGGCCGAACGAGACTGCAACCCCCTCAGGCGAGACCGCCGAGGCTGCAGACGTGGGCGCCCCTGCCGCCCGCGGTACGGGGCGCCCGAGGTCGCCCCAGAGGGAGGCCGAAGGCTTTGTCCTCTCGGACATCTTCAGCCAGCAACCCGATTATGTTACTCGGCTGATACCGCAGATCAACGGCTGCTGGGAGAGGGGGTACTTGGAGGCCTGCGCCATGGTGATCCGCAGGCTAACCGAGACCCTAATCTGCGAGTTGTACGCCAAGAGAGGCTGGGAAGACGAGCTAAAGGACCCGTCGACGCACGAGTTCGTCGGCCTGAAATCAATGGTAAACAAGATTTGTGGAGACCCTCGAATAGGACTTGCTAAAAGGGTCCAAGAGGGCCTTAAGAAAATAAAGGAGTTGGGGGACATAGCGGCGCACGACTTCAAGGTGCGGATTCGCAAGGGTGATTTGGAAGGGGCTCGGAGCAGCGTTCGGTTCACGTGCGAAAGGCTCATATATGAGGTCGGCGTAAGGAAGCCCTGAGACGGTGACCGAACTAGGTCGCAAAGAGGTCAATTGATGACACCGTGCAGAATCGTATCAGCCTTCTCCATGTCCGCACTTGGCGGCCGATCCACGAGAAAGACGGCCCTGTTGATTAACCCCCCAGTTTATGACACCCAGTACTGGGCCGAATGGTCGCAGCCCTATGGCCTCTTGCGAATTGCCGCGCTCCTGGAGAAGGACAACTACAAAAAGCTCTGGCTCTACGATTTCATGGAGGCTGGTGAGGACCGCAAGGTGCGCAATCACCGGATCAATCCTCATGAAACGTACGAGGAGAAGAATTGGCCGGACAAAAAGATTGTGCCCATTGTCATCAGGAAGAGCGCAGAGTCATTGGAACTATACAAGCGCCATTTCGGAAAGACGTGGGACCACTTTGAAGAGTGGCTGAGGCGACGGGGCTTGACCAGGAATAACCCTCCGTCTGAGATTTGGATTTCATCAGTAATGACCTACTGGTGGGAGTCGACACGTGATCTCACGATCAGATTGAGGAGATATTACGGAAAACGAGCAAAGATCATTCTGGGGGGCATTTACCCGACGTTGGCGCCGGAGCACGCCGCCCGGATGACCGAGGCTGACATTGTTGTCGCTGGGGAAGTCGCGGAGGCCAACGATCTTTGGACTGATTTATCGCTTTACCATCGCAAGCCGAGCTATGCCATCATCACGCCAAGTCGTGGTTGCCCCTACGACTGCAGCTATTGCGCCCAGAAAACTATCAACTCGGGCCTCACGAAAGTACGCTTCCGGAATTCTGCCGACGTCGTTGCGGAGATGCGACAAAAGTACGAGAAATACGGGATCAGGGATTTTGCCTTTTACGCAGACTTTTTGCTCATCACCTTCAAGTACAACGTCATTCCGATACTAAAGCAGATCATCGACCAGAAGCTGCCCTTCCGGCTCTATGCGCCTGAGGGCTTGGACACCCGGTATCTTTGCCAATCTCAGGAACTTCTTGACCTCATGAAGGCCGCCCACTTCCAGAAGATTTATCTGCCCGTCGAGAGCATCGACGACGAATACATCCGCACCCTTAACCGCCGCCATGTCAAGCTGGAGCACTTTGTGAAGGCCGCCAAGATGTGTGAAAAGGCAGGATTTGAATTGCGCAATCTGGACGTAAATGCGTTTGTTCTGTACGGGCTTCCGAAAGAAAGCATCGACCGCGTAGTGAAGACCACGCTTTTCGTTTCAGACGTTGTCGGGTCGATCATTCCCATGTTATTTACGCCAGTGCCGTCAACTAGCATCTTCGCAGAGTATCTGCCGTACTTTCGCGAGCGCGAATGGGATAAGGATCTCCAGTTCCTGAATGGCAAACTGTACCCGTTCCTGGGAATCAACGAAGGCTCCATATCAGACTACATTGACCTGCAGCGTTTGATGTTCACACTCAACGCCCATTACAGAAATGAATCTTTTCGGCTGTTCGGAGACACGCGAGTTAGCATCGCACTGAGAGAGAATGTAAGGAATGGGTTTGAAGCTTTCGTCCGCCTGCACCACGGGGAGACAGCCAACGCGCCGCTTACTCAGGAAGGGTCTTCGAGCAAGCGTACCGCAGACCTTCGTCTGTGAGGTCGGCGGTTCTTCCTCAGCTTTGCGCTTTCGAATGCAAAGGCATACTCACCCGGTCAATGGTTAGCCCGCAGCGGCGCATTCCCGACCCTGCTAAAATAGACCGTAAGGAACATTGACGACCACATGACCTACTGGAAAGTCATTGCGCTGATCAACGGCAATATCGAAGCCGTTTCAGGCCCGGCTGCTCAAGACCGGCCGGGAGCCCACGAGTGGATTGTCTGGCAAGGTACAGCCGCTGACAAAGCTGAAGCCCTCCAAAGCGCAGAGAAGGCCGATCCCAGGGTCGACCTGGAGTGGATGCGCATTCGCTACGAGATGGATCTTAACAAACGGTAGGATGGGCTGTCCCCTGGGGTGAGGCAAACAGTTAAGAGACTGTTCGCCGTTCGCTGGAATTGCATTGTCCCGCGAAGGCGCTTTCGTGCAAGCTGCGCCCCGGCTGGTGAAGCGGAAGCAGGCTCTGCGGGAGCGCAACCTGCCAAGGAATAGTCAGCCGGAAACTCATCGAGACGATGAGGCCGTCCGCACCGACCCCTGCATGATGTGGGTGCCCCCCGAGCCCAACTCATCCTCGACGAGCCTTGCTTAGAGTTCGACTTTTCGGAGTTGCTGGTCGCCCGTGGGAGCTGCTCCGCGCGATTTGCTTTATCCCCAAGCCAGAGGCCACGAGCTTGGACATGTAGCCCAGGTGCTCGCTGAGGCGCAGCGTGGCCACCTGGACTTTCTTGAGGATTTGGTCCCGCTCGGCCATTGCCTGACGGACTTGCTCCGCGCATTCCCGTTCGAATGTCACGACCGCTTGCGGGTTCTGGCCATTGTAGAAAAGCTGGTAGAACTCGATTTGGAAAGCCTTGGCCAGTGTTTCCAGGCTCCTGAGAGTGGGGACGGTATGGCCGTTCTCCACTCGGGAGAGGTAAGGGCCCGCAAGGCCGCTTCGCCGTATGACGTCGCTCTGGGAGAGCCCTTTGGCGAGGCGCAGGGCTTTCAGCCTTGCTCCGATGTTGTTCATGTTTCTCCTTTTGGGCGGGGTTCGTCCCTCCGGGCAACGTGCTCGCCATGTCCTTCTCTCTCAAATTGGCTGGGACGGCTCTCGGTTGAGGGCTGCTTCCTCCGGCCGGCACCCCCATGCCGTGCTCGTTTCCGTCCGCGCGCTGTCATCGTCCCCCCTGCCAGGCCGATAGCCATCGCTGCCACCGGCCACATTCTTGCGGTGCGCGAGTTTAGCACTGGAAATTGGGTCCGGCTACACGCGCTCTCCGTGACAGTCGGGTGGCGGGAGGTGCTGGAGTGCGACAGGCCGGACGGCGACTGCAGCCGGGAACTGCAAGTGTGGGGGGCTGGAGCGACACCCTCCTCACTGTCAATGAGGTATTTTCTTGTCCAAAACCTTTAGCTGAATGGAAATGTCATAAAGTTCATTCACGTGCTTCTTGTGCGAAGTCCACCCCTTCTTTCGCCGGTCGCCAAGCTGGCGGGCGACGGTTTCAACTCGGCGAGATAGCTGGTACAGAGGCGAATAATTTGTGTCCTTCCAATGTGCGCCCATCAGTTCAGGTTCCTTCTTGTGTTTCTTCATGCATTTGCTCCAGGCAGTGCCGCAGCGTAACGAGAGCAGCTCTATGGAAGGCCATCGAAATCCGGTAGCTCCTGGGCCGAAGGGTACATTAAAGGCACATTAGGAACAAGGACCTCTTACAGGACATGGGGTCACGTCTTGACCGGAGTCAGGAGGCACGGGGGCTGGGTGATGGGGATTCCGGGTGGGGCCGTGGGGTCAGGTCATCGCCTATAATGCCCCGCCAGCCTGGCCCACCTTACTAATACGGCATGGACTGCTTCAGGCAAGTACGGCAACGGGCTGGTTTTCAATGGGACCAATTCGCTTGTGACAATTAACGACTCTGCGAGCTTGCATCTCACGACTGGAATGACGCTGGAGGCGTGGGTAAATCCATCTACCGTAAGTAGTGCGATGCGTGATGTGATTTACAAG
>JAIQEZ010000172.1 GCA_020073545.1 Terriglobia bacterium
GACCAGATGAACCTGTGGCGATGAGCGGCCACCGTCAAGGTGGCTCAACCAATCTGGGGCCGCGTTAGCGACCCCGCCTAGCCGCTTTGAGCGGCTCACAACTTAAAGCCCCCGGCTTTGCCGGGGGATACTTACAAACTGCCGGGATTCTTCTCCCGTAAGGCGGGATCAGAATGACACGCCGCAGCCTTTTTCAGCGACCTGTTAGGATTCGCCCAGAATGTTGAAGCCTTTTTTCAGAAACCGACACGATCCCGCCGGGTTGTTCCGCTCCCGCGGGTGGCGCAGATTCGCGGTTGAGATGAGATTTCGTTATGTTCCTGCATTTGCACTGCTGCTGTCGGCGAGTGCAGTCTTAGCGCGTGACGTGATCGACCAGACCGGCCGCCGGGTCAACATTCCGGACCATCCCCAGCGCATTGTTTCTCTTGCGCCCAGTATTACCGAGACCCTGTACGCGTTGGGGCTCGCTGACCGGCTCGTGGGCGACACGGATTACTGTGACTACCCCTTGGAAGCGCGCGCAAAACCTCACGTGGGTGCGATGCTGAATCCCAACCTGGAGAAAATCGTAGCGCTCAAGCCGGACCTGGTTTTGGGCACCGACGAAGCCAATCGGCGAGAGACTGCGGACCAGCTCGCGCGTCTCGGCATCCCGCTTTATGGGTTAACGGCCCGTACGCTGGAAGGAACAATCCAATCCATCGAAGATTTGGGTCGAAAGCTCGGTGGGGAGGAACCCACTCAGAAGTTGGTTGCGCGCCTGCGCGAGAGGGTGGAGGCTGTCGAGAAGCGCGTCCAAGGCCGGCATCAGCCGAAAGTGTTGTTCGTAGTGTGGTACCGTCCCCTGATCACGGCCGGAAAACAAACCTTCATCGCCGATGTCATCCGTCGTGCCGATGGGATTTCCATTAGCGATGATCTAAAGGGTGAATGGCCCCACATGAGCCTGGAGGAAGTCCTGAAGCGCGATCCGGACGTCATCTTGTTTCCCAAGACTGAGGCTTTCGCGCCGGGACTTGAGGAGTTTCAAAAGCTGCCGGCGTGGAGAGAACTGCCGGCCGTAAAGAACCACCGAATGTACTTTGTCTCGGAGACCATCATGCGGCCCAGTCCTCGCTTGGTCGATGCACTCGAGGAGCTGGCGGATATTCTTCATCCTGAGACCAAGCCGCAAGGCAAAGTGCCATGACCATTTCTGCAACCCGAAGGAATGTGCTGCTTCTCCTGCTGGCGTTGCTAGCCGCACTCATCCTGGTGGACTTCGGAGCTCTGGCGCTGGGTGGTGTTCACCTGTCTCTTGGTGAAGTGTGGTCGGGATTGCTCGGCCGGCATTCGGCCTCCGAAGCGGGTGTCATCGTGCGTCAAATCCGCCTTCCACGTATTTATCTGGCGATGCTCGTGGGAGCAGCCCTGGCCGTTTCGGGAACCGGGCTGCAGGCCCTGCTGCGCAATCCCCTGGCCGATCCGTATGTCCTGGGAATCTCGAGCGGCGCAGCGCTCGGCGCCATTGTGGCCTTCTGGGTTGGCGGGCGTTTCGCTGCGGCGTCGCCGCTCACCGCATTTGGTGGCGCGGTCCTTACCATGTCCTGGGTTTACCTGCTGGGGCGGCGAGCCGGGCGCCTGTCGAGCTACACGTTGTTGCTGGCGGGAGTGGTTACGGCCTCCTTCCTCTCCGCCATAATTCTTTTCGTTTTGACGTTGCTTTCCACGCGCGACGTACGGGGCACCGCGTTCTGGCTCATGGGTGACCTGAGCGTGGTCACGGACGTACAGGTGCGTTTTCTTTTTCCCGCCATTGTCATTGCCATCCTGGTGCTCTACGGGTTTGCGAAAGACCTGAACGTTCTATTGCTGGGTGAAGAGGAGGCGGCCCACCTGGGCGTCAACGTGGCGCGCGTCGAGACGGCTGTTTACCTGCTGGCGTCACTCCTCACGGGTCTGGCGGTTTCGGTCAGCGGAGCGATTGGTTACCTCGGATTGCTCGTGCCCCACCTGGGGCGAATGCTGGTGGGCAACGACCATCGGACGCTTCTCCCCGCGGCGGCGTTTGGCGGAGCCATTGTGCTCGTGCTCTCCGATACCTTGGCGCGAACGGTTGTGGCTCCCACGGAACTGCCAGTCGGCGCCGTCACGGCCCTGGCCGGCGCCCCCGTCTTCATCTACCTGTTGCGCCGGACGTCGGGGTGAGGACAGCGCGGGCGGACGCCTATGACTGACGGTCAATTGCGAACGGCTGATTCCACGGCGAACGGCGCGGCGAATGGGAAAGCGGAACTCACGATCGCTTCCGTGGCGTTCCGCTACGCGCATTTTGAGCTTGCCCCGGTCAGCCTCCAGGCGCGCGCCGGCGAACTCACCGCCATCATTGGGCCCAACGGGTCGGGGAAGTCCACGCTGCTAGAGATTATCAGTGGACACTTGAAGCCCGGGTCGGGAGGCGTTTATCTCGACGGCCAAAACCTTCACGCCCTCTCCCCCCGGGAGCGCGCCAGGAAAGTCGGCTTGGCGCGGCAGGAGACGATTCTCCTCTTTTCATTTGAGGTTCGAGAGTTCGTCCGGCAGGGGCGGCATCCGCATCTGGGTCACAGCCTGTTCGAGAGCGCCGAAGATGACCGGTGGGTCGAGTGGGCTCTGGAAAAAACCTGCTTGCAGGAGTTCGCCCAGCGCCGCGTGATGGAAATGAGCAGCGGGGAGTTCCAGCGCGCCGTCTTGGCGCGGACCTTGGCACAACGGCCGCGGCTGGTCCTGTTGGACGAGCCCACCGCAAACCTGGACATTGGGTACCAGGTTGAAATGTTTCGTCTCCTGCGCCAGCTTGCGGCTTCCGAGAATTTCGTCGGCGTGGTCGTGACCCATGAACTCAATTTGGCGGCGGAGATGGCGGATCACATCATCCTGCTCGATGCCGGGACCTGCCTCCGGCAGGGAAAGCCGGAAGACGTCTTCCAGGCGGAATTGCTGAGCAAGGCCTTTCGAACCCCCGTGCTGGTGGATCGGAACCCCTCCAGCGGCCGCCCGCGCGTTACCTGGGTCGCGCCGTTACCGTTCCATTGCTCGCGAGGAACCCCCTCACCCGTCCCGATACATCGGGACGCCCTCTGTCCCGCGCAGCGGGACAGAAGGGAAGGGGGCATAGACGCCAAAATAAGGCCGAGTGCCCCGATTCGGACGAGGACAAGCGCACGCGAATGGAACGGGAGGCGTCTGAGCTTCGTCTCTTCCGTATCCCCGAAGGGGAGGGATAAAGTAGCCGGGGGCAACGCCCCCGGAAAGCGGTCCGCCGGACTCCGGCCGACCCTGCAAGGGGCGCAGAAGGGTGCGTCAGGATCGAGCAAGGGTCATCTCCGCGGTCTGTGCGACCCCTTCAGGGTCGATAGGCTGAACGGGTGGTTTACTCCGGGGTTCGTGGACTCCCGTATTTCTTCGTAGTGGGGCAATTTGATGCTGTAGCGGCGAGTTTATCTCGCCAAATGGCGGCGTAAAGCCGCCTCTACAATTGAGCGAGCGCAGACCTCCGTCTTTGAGGTCTGCGGCTTTTCCTGGAGAAGAACCGCGGACCCCAAGAACGGGGGTCCGCGCTACGCGCTGATTGCCCGCGACTTGGCAGACGCCGCTGTGGCTACCCACTCATCGGGATGCGCCAGGCGGGAAGGTTGTGGTATGCTCTCCGGAAATGGACGGAAAGAACAAGCTCTATTTTGGCGATAACCTGAAAATTCTACGCGACCACGTCGCGGACGCCAGCGTTGACCTCATCTACCTTGACCCGCCCTTCAACTCCAACGCCACTTACAACGTGCTGTTCAAGGAAAAGAGCGGCGAGGAATCGGCCGCGCAGATCACGGCCTTCGAGGACACCTGGCAGTGGAGCGTGGAAGCCGAGGCAGTGTACAAGGAAATCGTCACCAGCGGCCCGCGCAAGCTCGCTGACTTGATACAGGCGCTGCTCGCCTTCCTGGGCCGCAACGACATGATGGCCTACCTGGTGATGATGGCGATTCGTCTGGTGGAATTACACCGCGTCCTCAAGCCGACCGGCAGCATATATCTGCACTGCGACCAGAAGGCCAGCCACTATCTGAGGCTGTTGATGGACGCAGTGTTTGGGCATGAGAACTTTCGAGCGGAGATAGTGTGGAAGAGAAAGGCCGGTCGGGGAGAGACCAATGTTGCTGCCGTGCGGTTTGGGATTAGTACCGACAGCCTGCTGTTCTATGCCAGGACTCACGATGCGGCCTTGCGGCGACAGTATCGGACGAACAAAGCCGAATACATCGAGTCGAAGTTTACACACGATGATGGGAATGGTCGCCGCTATCATTTGGATAACATAACGAGTCCTTCTTACCGTCCAAACTTGATCTACGAATACAAGGGCTATAAGCCGCCAGCAAAGGGTTGGGCGGTTTCCCGCGAGCGCATGCAACAGATGGAGGCTGAGGGACGGCTGTACTTCCCGAAAGACAAGAACAAACGCATCCGGCGGAAGAGGTTCCTCGACGAACTTGCAGGGGAAACAGTGGACAGTCTTTGGGATGACATTCCCCCGATCAATTCGCAAGCTCAAGAACGCCTGGGATACCCCACGCAAAAGCCCGAAGCGCTCCTCGAACGCATCATCAGGGCCAGCAGTAATGAAGGCGATGTGGTTCTCGATCCCTTCTGCGGTTGCGGCACGCCGATTGCCGTCGCCGAGAAACTCAAACGCCGCTGGATTGGAATTGACATTACCTACCTCGCCATCAACCTGGTGCAGCGCCGCCTGTGCGATCATTTCCACGAGGAGCTGAGTCCTTACGAGATCGTTGGCGCGCCTACGGACGTGCAGGGCGCGGAAGCGCTCAAGGAAATCAGCCCGCACCAGTTCGAGTGGTGGGCGGTGGACTTGGTGAATGCGCGGCCCGCTAAGGACCACAAGAAGGGCGCGGACACCGGCATCGACGGCTACATCAACTTTTTCGACGACAAGAGCGGCCAGGCCAAGCAGGTGATTGTGCAGGTGAAGAGTGGTTACGTCGGCGTGAACCATGTGCGCGACCTGAAGGGCGTAATCGAGCGCGAGAAGGCCGCCATCGGTGCGCTTATCACCTTGCGTGAACCCACCAAGCCCATGCTCACGGAAGCTGCCGCCACCGGCTTCTACGAGTCAAAGGACTTTCCGGGCCGCTATCCGCGCCTGCAGATTCTCACCATCACAGAACTCCTGGAAGGTAAGAAAATTCAGTTTCCCGAGCATCGCGTTGAAACCTTCGCTAAGGCCGAGCGCAAAACCAAGACAGAGCAATCAGGTTTGTTTTGACGCCTCGTTGCACCTCCTCCCGGCGTTGGCGGCGGGGTGGTCCCAATGAACGTGTACGTTCTCGGTGCTGGGGTCTCGAAGACAGCGGGCTATCCACTTGCCCGCGAGCTGTTCGACGAGATAGACGTCTTTCTTGCACGTGGAGAGGCCGACGCGGCACTTGGGCCGGAGTGGCGGGAGGTCTGCAAATGGTTAAAGAACAACGGGGATCCCTTGCTGGCAGAGGCCTATCGCACGAGGGACATGGAAGCGGTGCTCACCGTGCTGGACCTGGCATGGACACTTGAACTCGACACGCTTCACTCTCTCGCCGTTCGGCAGGGCGGCAGACGGCCTGCGAACGTCGTGGCTCTCGACAAGGAGGCGATGTCCTACGTCTTTTCGACGGACCCTCATCGGCGCGCTCACCGCGCCATTCTAAAGGGTCTTGAGGCCTACCTGCGGTTCAAGCATCACGAGGACACCTCCGCCTTCCCCGGCGCAGACTGGCAATTCCTGCGGCGGTTCGCTGGCAAGTTGCGCGTCGGAGACGTAGTTATCACGTTCAATTACGACGCCACGGTGGAAAGAGCGCTGCTTGATCGGGGAATGTGGAACCCGGGAGACGGATACGGCTTCAGAGTGGACCTTTGGAAATCGAAGACTGACCCCTCGCCTCTTGAATCGCCGCCTTCTGGCGTAACGGTTGTCCATTTGCACGGAGCCGGGGGGTGGTACGCAAAGCCGTTCGGCTATCCATGGATGACCGAGCATGACTGGCGTCCCCCTCCTCCTGATTACGAGGAGTCTGCGCGAGTAGCCCGGGCAGAACCTGTCTCCCTAGATAACACATTCCTAAAGGGGCTTGGCATTGAAGCCCATGATCCTTGGTGTTACCGCGGCCGGGACAGAAACGAATATCAACTGTTACTCTATCCGAGCTTCGTGAAAGATTTCGGCGGCGGAGGACGCAGCGCAGTCCTCGTGAAGGCTTGGCATCTGGGGGCTGAGGCACTCAGGAAGGCAGAGGATGTAACAATCATCGGCTACAGCCTGCCCGAGGCGGACAGCGCCGCGCGCACGTTGCTCCTCACGAGTTGCGACCCAGAGAAGGTAAGGGTCGTTAACAAAGATCGAGAGGCCGTTCGCCGCCTGTGGAGGCTCTTCAGGCCCTCCACCCCTCACGACGAGCCGAAGTCGTTTGAGCAGTGGCTTGATGAGGTGCCTGACCCCAGATAGCGAGCAGCGCGGACCTTCAGGTCCGCGGCTTTCAGATTCAATTTCTCGCGTTCTCATTCGGAGGGCCAAAGCACAGCATGGGGAAAAGAAGCGAGCGGCCGCAAGTTGCGTAGCGGTGGTCCCGCTGAAGCGGGATGGCCCTGGCGGGCCTGAGCATGCGTAGGAGTTCCGCGCTACGATTGCTTTCAGGCACACGTGGCGCCAGCGTCCCGCTGGCCAGCCGGCAAGATGCCGGCGCTACGGTGGCTAGCGCGCAGGCAGTAGTTCGGAAAACTAAACACCCCTCCCTAAAAAACGTTTCCTACCGGTAGGAAAAGCTCATGACGTGTTGTCTGAATCTATAAGATGTAGCCTCTAGGCTAGATTCTTTCCTGGCAAGCAAAATACCCGTGGTATAATATTTACTCCGGCCAGCGCCCGCTGGCTGACGTGAAAGAGCGCGGACCTATACAACGGGTCGGCGTAACCCATACTAGATCGGTAGGCAGTAGGCAGAAAGCTGAAGGCTGACTGCCGAACGCGTTTTTGGTCGTGGAGGTTCCCCATGTCCTTGAGGAAGAAACCGACGATAACCGCAAAGAGAGTTGCCGCCAGTCAGGCGAACGGGAGGCGCTCGCGTGGGCCCCTCACTCCCCAGGGGCGAGAGCGGATTCGCGACGCCAACACGCGCCACGGGTTTTATTCTCAGGCGGAGGGCGTGGCGTTGAGCGCTCTGGGTGAAGATCCCGCCGAATTCGACGCCGTGGTCAAGGCCCTGATGGAGAAATGGCAGCCAGCGAACGGGTTTGAAGAGCTTCTGGTCATGCGTTTGGCGCGGGCCATGTGGGGGATGGAGCGGAGCCACCGCATGCAGGAGGGCTACGCCCTGCGGCAGGCCAAGGACGTGAGCCTAGGCCGGGAGGACCGTCTGCACGCGCAGATGATGCGGCTGAAGATGACTTCCGCCAGTTTGCAGTCGCTCGCCCAGTCGGTGGCGCGTCAGCATTACGTCACCACTCCCGCCGACCTCGAGCTGATGAAGAACTTGCACCAGGAGGGGGTGGTGAAGGAAATGGGCGAAATTGCTCTCGCCCTCTTCTACCAACTTCAGGAGCCGGGCGCGCCGGGCGAACAGGACGAGGGCGGAGGCCGCTCTGACCCGGAGGCGAATGTTCGCAAGGTCGTAGCAAGGATTCAGGAGATCTTTGGCGTGCGTACATCCGACCCTGAGCCCGAAGCGCA
>JAIQEZ010000029.1 GCA_020073545.1 Terriglobia bacterium
CTTCGGAAAGGGCGGAGGATACGTCTTCAACACGACGCATAACGTGCAGGCGGGCGTCCCGATTGAAAACGTCCTGGCGATGTACGAGACGGTGCGTGACGGCGGACGGTATGGAGTGTGAGCACCACGCTGCCGCAGGCGCGCCGGAGGTACTCAAGCCCGCGACGACTGACGGGCAGGTGGCCACCCGCTAACCGAGCTGATAACGCGCTCGCAGGACATGTGCCATGCAAGGCAAGGCGCGCGTTGAAAATCGAACCTTCGAACCTGCCTACCTCCAACTCCATCGTAGCGGCGAACTCCTGCGTCGCGTCGAGCGCGCCTTGGAGCTCCTACGAACCTGCCGAGCCTGCCCGCGTCATTGCCGCGTCAACCGGCTCGATGACAAGTTCGCGGTCTGCCGGACGGGTCGCTACGTCACGGTCGCAAGTTATTCCCCTCATCACGGTGAGGAAGACTGCCTGCGCGGCTGGCGAGGGTCGGGAACGATTTTCCTTTCCGGCTGCAATCTGCGCTGCGTGTTCTGCCAGAACTTCGACATTAGTTGGCAAGGGCGCGGCTCGCCGGCCCCGCCTCGCAAACTCGCGGCAATGATGCTGGAACTTCAGGCGTGCGGGTGCCACAACATCAATTTCGTGACTCCCGAACACGTAGTCCCGCAGATTATTGAAGCACTGCCTTTCGCGATCGAGGGGGGATTGCGCCTGCCCATCGTCTACAACACCAGCGGCTACGATTCGATGGAGAGTCTGGAACTCCTCGATGGCGTCGTAGATATCTACATGCCGGACTTCAAGTATTGGGACTCCGAGATGGCGCGCAAGTATTCTCGCGCTCCCGATTATCCGCAGGTGGCGCGGTGCGTCCTCAAGGAGATGTACCGACAGGTCGGAGACCTCGTGATGGACGAAGACGGCTTGGCGAAACGCGGACTGCTGATTCGCCACTTGGTGATGCCCGGGGACATCGCGGGAACAGGGGAGATTATGCGTTGGATCGCCCAGGAGCTTTCGCCGACAACTTACGTCAATCTCCTGGCGCAGTACTATCCGGCGGGGAAAGTGACGAGCTCAGAATTCCCGGAGATTAACCGCCGCGTGACTGCCGTTGAATACGAGCGTGCCTTGGATGCGGCTTGGCGAGCAGGTCTGAAGCGTTTAGATTCCCGCCGGCGCTCATCCCGTGTGGTTCTCTGACACGTGGCCGCAGGACCGGGGCCGGCGGTTCATCTTACGCACTCTTGAGGAACCGTTCCAAGTTTGAAAGGCGCGCCTGAATGATTACCGCCCTACCCGTTCACGTTACACGAGCAGAACGATCGTTGTCAGTTGGACTGTCTTTCTACGCCCTTTTTGCCGTATGCACGCTGCTACTGTTTCCTTTCCACGAGTCCGCCCATTACCTTACCTATCGAATTTTGGGCATTCATCTTCACATGACGTTGAATACGGCATCACCGAACGACCAGTCTCAACGAATGCCGATTGCAGAACTAGCCGGGCCAATGCTGAATCTGGCCGTCGCAAGCGTGGCTGCATTGGCCTACCAGACTTTTCAACGCCAACGCCGATTGTGGGCCGCATTGGCGCTCGCGTCGGCAATGATGAGACTAGTCGTTTACGTTCTCGTAGCTGGGGCGGCAATCGCCACGGGTTCTGGCTTAAGCCTCGGGAACGATGAGCCTATAGCTGCTCATCTTTGGGGATTGCCAAGTCTTACGTTGGTAGGAGTGCTCACGATACCGTTCGTGATTATTGTCTGGAGCATCGTACGAACCTTTCAGGGAAGCCGGATCCGCACGATTCTCCATGTGATCGGTCTCGGATTCACGATGCTGTCCCTCGGTATGCTTGTGGGAAATGTCCTCGATCCTCGGTTGTTTCCGAACAGATAGGTGAGAAACTCCAACGATGTCAGAGAGCGGCGCGCTTCTCGCAAGGACCCGTCAAGTAGGCGAAGAAGCGATGGCTCTGCTCAAACTACGCAGCACCGCACTCTCCAGAGATGCGTCACTGACATCAAATGTCACTACACTGTACGAGGCTCAGCGAGGCCGGCAATCATTCTACGCGAAATAACGCTCCCGCTCCCGGCGCTAGCCAAATCTGCTCCTCTGAACCTGTTTCCGCACCGGTGTAGGAAGAGATCCAGCGCACTTTTTTCCCCTCCTGTTTCAGGCGAATGCTAAACAGGAAGGACTGACGCAGGTCCTTATTCACCAGCATGAGATAGGGGCGGCCCTGCGCGTCTTCGAACTCGCCGAGGAGGAAGCGGGGCTCGGTGGGGTGCCGCAAAGAGGGCGCTGCAACCTGGATCTTCTGCACCAGGCGGCTTTCCGAGAGCGGGTGACCCGCAAGGGGTGCGTCTGGCCAGTGGTAAACACCTGTGCTGTGGAGCCGGATCAGGGTCGGCGCCAGGGCATGGATCTGGTGGTTGATGCGGCGCAACATATCCCAGGTCGGCGTACGGTTTCCGAATTGATCGATGGGACCCAGGCGTTGGTTTCCGTCCGTTCCGGTGAAATAAGTGAAGTACTCAATGCCCCGGCCACCGTAGGCCAGGGTGCTGTAGACCTGGAGGTTGAAGGTGGCGTCAGAAGCCTCCATGTAGTTGTAATGGGCCGTGGCGAGGATGCAGTTCCAAAAAGGGATCTTGGCTTCCAGGCCCACACGGCGCACCAATTCGAGATTGGTGTAAAACACATCCCGCATCTCACCTTCCACCAGCGCGTAGTCGTCGTAACTGATGAAGGGGGGATGGACGGCCTCCACAAATTGCCGCAGATAGGTATCGTAGTCGTCGGTGCCTGTGTAAGCACGGCCTCCGTAAACCGCAAAAAGGTTGACGTAAGGCCACGTACCGGGCAGGGTCCCTACCAATATGCTTGCCACGCGTCCCAGCCCCGGCAACATAGAAACGTGCGGTTCATCGCGAAGGTAGAAGCCAAGAACGGCAGGATTGCCCGCGAACTCGTGAACAGCCGCCGCAATATTCTTTCGCAGGTCTGGGTCTTGCGGCAGCTTCTGCCAATCGTACCCGCTCACCCGATCGTCCCTGACGAAACACGCCAGGCCCGCGGCCCGCACGCGCTCCACATCCTCCGGGGCACAGAATCCGGAGATGTTGAGGCCGGCCTCCTTCATCAGCCGCAACTGCTCCGGGTCGGAAGGTGAGCTGTCCCACGCCATCACGGCGAATTCGCGCGGACTCGCCAGGCGTGGAGGTGCGACTGCCAACGTACTCGCCATCAATCCCAGCAGCGCCAGCAGCAACGACCCTCGAACTGCTTTCCTGCCCAACATGTTTGTTTCTCCTTGCGCGATGGACCTACTCACAACTCCGGCTGAAACTGCCCGCACAGTCTGACTCTGCCCATCTACCTCCCCACGCTTCGAATGTAGCGATTTTCTTGCGATTCAGAACTGACTGTCAAGGAAATCGCGCGAACCTTGTGAGTGTGGATTCGACACCTCTAGGCATGCCGGCTGCCCTCTGCAGGGCAAGCTGGGTTCCCGCGGGAGCCTGCCCCGATTGCGTCGGGGCGGGAACTTGTTCCGATGTTCTGCGTCGGAATGACCGCCCACGGCCAAGCCCGCCCCGGCTCTTCCCACCGGGAACGGGCCGGGGATAGCCGTGCTACGACGCGCGCGCGCCGGGTCGGCCTCACGCGGCTGGCGCGGCCGCCAGGACCTTCGCGGTCTCTCGCGCCACCATCAGCTCCTCATTCGTGTAAACCACCAAAACTGTCACGGCGGAGCCGGGCGTCGAGATGATTCGATCGCCGTGGGCGGGCCGTCGGTTCGCTTCCGAGTCCAGGTGAAGTCCCAGAAACTCCAGGCCGGTGCACACCTGCTCGCGGATGCGCCAGGAGTTCTCGCCGATGCCTCCCCCGAAGGCCACAACGTCGAGACCGCCCAGGGCAGCAGCGTAGGCACCCAGGTGCTTCTTCACTTCATAGACGAACACCTCGAGCGCGAGCGCGGCGCGGGCGTGTCCTTCGGCGGCGGCTTTGTCGAGATCTCGGACGTCATTGCTGAGGCCGGAGATGCCTAGCAGGCCGCTCTTCTTGCACAGAAGGTGCCCCACCTCGTGCGGGGCGAGCTTCTCCTTTACCATGACCTGCAAAATGACGAACGGGTCCAGATCTCCCGAACGCGAGGATTGCTCGAGTCCCGACTGGGGCGAGAAACCCATGCTCGTATCCACCGACTTGCCGTTGTGAATGGCACAGAGCGAAGAGCTTCCGCCCAGATGGCAAGATACCAAGCGTAGGCCATCGGACGGGCGGTGGAGCACCTCCGGAACGCGCTGGGCAATGTAGCGATGCGACGAACCGTGAAACCCGTAGCGGCGGACGCCGTACTTCTCCCGCCACTCCCCAGGGACGCCGTAAACGTAAGCGCGTTCCGGAAGCGTCGAGTGGAAGCCGGTCTCAAAGACCGCTACCATAGGGATGCCCGGGAGGACTTCGCGGAAAATCTCCATCGCTTGAATGTAAACCGGATTGTGGACCGGTGCGACCGGAACAAAATCCTGCATGGCGGCGAGCAGGTCGTCATTGACGAGAAAACTCCCACAGTAGTGGGGGCCTCCATGGACTGCCTTGAAGCCGACGGCAGCAATACCGCCGTTCGGCTTGCTACCGGGGCGAGCGAGGCGGTCGACGAGAATTCTGATGGCGGCGCGGTGATCGGGAACGTGGGCGACAGCGCGCGACTCCTGCCCGCTCTTCGCCTCCCAGGAGATGATCTGCGACTCGGGGCCGCCAATGCGGTCGATCTTTCCGCGTGCCAGCACTTCTTCATTCTGGCTCTCGATGAGTTGGTATTTCAACGACGTCGAGCCGAGGTTCGGAATTAGGACTCTCAAGGTGGTCCTCCTTAGCAAGCCCGTGCGGGATTCGACCCCGATCCCGAAGTTGGCCTTGCCCGCGCGTTGATCTTGAAAGAGAAAGCGTTCGTCCGGACCCTTCAGGTCCGGGATCGGGATTCAACAGACCCCTTATGCGCCACCCGAGCAGGATGATTGCCAGGACCTTACCGATTGGGAGGGCAACAGGTCCTCCCGACGCGCCGCGGGGCGGCGCATTGCGGGTTCTCCTTGTTCCCGCCCGAGCGGAACGATAACGAAATCATCAGCGGCGGTCAAGCTGCCGGATGAGGTGCCAAGACAACGGCAAAATGCTCCCTCAGCATACGCGGCGCGGATTTGAGCCGTGTCCTTTGGGCACCCAGAACCGGCTGCCAAGGATGCCTGTGGATTCCGGCTTGCGCGTGAATGATGGGGATGACGGTTTCCATTTGCAGCGTCCTGGCAAACAGATTGCTGTTAGATTAACCCAAGCCGCCTGAAGCAGGTGAAGCTACGCAAGGCGGGGCACCCAGACGAGAGAAGAAACGAGAATCCCTTGAGTGATTCCATCGAGCAAAACGGGGTAGTGGGCGCGGGAGGAGCGGGATTCCCCACCGCGGTGAAGCTGCGAAGGCAAGCCGAAACCTACATTGTGAATGCCGCGGAGTGCGAACCGCTGCTGCACAAAGATAAAGAACTCCTGCTCCACTACGGCGCGGAGATGCTCACCGGCCTGCGCACTGTCATGGAGCGCGTTGGCGCGCGGCGCGGTATCCTTGGCATCAAGGAAAAATACCACGACGTCATTCGGACCCTTGCGCCTCTGGTGCCGGACGACATGGAAATCCGCCCCCTGCGTGACGTCTATCCTGCGGGTGACGAGTTCATCCTGGTTTATGATGTGACCGGCCGGGTAGTCCCGCCCGGGGGCCTGCCGCTGGATGTGGGCGTGGTCGTCTCAAATGTGGAGACGCTGATCAACGTGGCGCGGAACCGCCCCGTCACGCACAAGTATCTGACGGTGGCGGGCGCGGTGGCTGATCCGGTGACGTTGCACGTGCCCGTGGGGATGGCGATCGGAGAAGTGATTGCCGCTGCGGGCGGCGCGACGGCAAGCCCCTTTGAAGTGCTGGTCGGCGGCGCCATGATGGCGCACCTCGCTCGCGGGCTGGAGGAGCCGGTCACCAAGACCACCGGCGGTTTACTCGTGCTGCCGCGCGAGCACGCCCTGATCCACCGCTATCTACGTTCGTGGCCCGCTCAAGACCGCATCGGCAAGTCGGCGTGCGATCAATGCTCGTTCTGCACCGAACTGTGCCCGCGCTATCTGCTTGGCCACCCTATCGAACCTCACAAGGCCATGCGCGCCCTGTGCTTTGCCCCTGACAAAGACCGGCTCATGATGGGCACGCTCTACTGCTGTGAGTGCAACCTGTGCAGCCTGTTCTCCTGCCCGAAGGATCTGGACCCCAAGGACGTCTGCGCCCATGACAAGAAGCTTGCCCGTGAGCGCGGCTTGGGATGGCAAGGCAGGCCTGAAGACCTCCGGCCGCATCCACTATCGGACCAGCGCCGCATCCCCACCCACCGGCTGATGGCCAAGCTCGGTCTCACGGGCTTCCGCAACGTGGGGCCGCTGGAAGACCGGTCGCTCGCGCCCCGGCGCGTGGTGGCGCCGCTGCAACAGCACGTGGGCGTACCCTGCGTGCCCACAGTTCGTCCCGGAGAATCCGTCCGCGCCGGCGACCTCATCGCTACGCCGCCGGCCGGGAAACTGGGCGCCAATATTCACGCCAGCATTTCAGGAAGGGTACGGGAAATCGACGGAGCCGTGGTCATCGAAGCATGACCCTAAGCCTCAGGAAGGACGGAAACGCACGTGGCTGAAATCGACACCATAGGGCTCGTGGAAGTCACCAGCATTGGCATTGGCTACAGGGCTCAGGACGCCATGCTCAAGGCTGCTTCCGTGGAATTGCTGTTGGCGCGCACCATCTGCTCCGGCAAGTACCTGATTGCGGTCAGCGGCGACGTGGCCTCCGTCGAATCGAGCGTGGAAACCGGAGCGGCCGTGGCAGAAGGCGCCTTGATCGAGAGGCGAGTCATCTCCCGCTTGCACCCCTCAGTCTTTTCCGCGATTTCCATGGCGGTCGAGTTGCCTGCCGAGCAATTCGAAGCCCTGGGCATCATCGAGACGTTTTCCGCGTCCACGGTCATTGAGGTCGCTGACGCCGCCGCCAAGGCTGCAAATATCAAGCTCTTCCGCATTCACCTGGCCATGGCCATTGGCGGTAAAGGGTTTGTGCTCCTCACGGGCGACATTCCGAGTGTCGAGGCAGCCGTCGCCGCCGCCGCGCCCGTCGCGGGAGCCGAGGGCATGCTGGTGAGTTCCGTGGTCATCCCCGCCCCGCGCCGGGAATTGTTCCGCGAGTATATTTAGTGTCTGTCCCGCGCAGTTGTTTTCAGATCGGGATGCTTACGACGACGGACCAGACCCCCTCACCCCCGGCCCCTCTTGGACAATTGTATTCAGTGCTCGACAGGTGTATGTAAATGACAGGTTGGGAATCAAACAAGGAAGTCCCAGCTTATGGCAGATTCGCTCTCCATCACAATTTCTGTTCTAGCCCTATCAGTCTCAGCAATCACTGCGTGGTTGACGCTCTTCCGCCGCGGCACTGTCAAAATGACACAGCCAACGGTCATATTCTTCGGGCCAGACTCTTCGCATTTGCGCGATGAGCCGGCTTTACCAAAGGTCTATCTACGCACGCTCCTGTTTGCGACATCTAAACGTGGTCGAGTTGTCGAAAGTATGCATGTTGCGCTCTCAAGAAATGAGACGCACCAGAATTTCAACATTTGGGTCTACGGCGAAGACAGACTCGTACGTGGGAGCGGATTGTTTGTGGGCGAAACGGGCATCGCGGCAAATCACCACTTTCTCACTCCAAAAGATGGGAGCTCCTTCCGTTTCACGGAGGGCTACTATCGCCTGGACGTGTTTGCCAAGTTGCTTGGGGAACGAAGCGCAGCCCTGCTCTTCTCACAGACTCTTGAGATCTCCCGAGAAATTGCCGCGATGCTTGAAGGGCCGGATGCTGGGTTGTACTTCGACTGGGGACCAGACTCGTTACGTTACCTGCCGCACGTCGATAAGCGACCGCCTTCGCCCGAGCGGGAAGATTTCCTTAAACTCCTCGGTGTGCCCCAGCGTCCCACAGCAAGATAGAGCAGAGTCCCGTATCTCAGAAACTCTCTGCTTGCTAACCCTGATCTGCCCTGGCGGTGACGATCTGGCGGGGGGCCGGTCTGTGAGCCCGATCTCTGCGGCGCGAGAGATGAGAGGGGGCGTTATTTACTGATTCCAGTCCTCGACCCGGGCGCCGGTGTCCTGGAAGTGCTTGACGTTGCCGGTAACGATCACGGCGCCGTACTCGAGGGCATGCGTCGTGATGAGGACATCAGCATCCTGGTGGGAGCGGCCCCGTGATCGCAGGGCCGCCCAGAGACTCGATGCTCGTTCCCAGATTGCCGCGTTGAACTCTTTCCAAACCATCGCTTCGGCCAGCTTCTCGAAAGCTGTGAGTTGCGCCACCGCGTTCTTAATCACCAACTCCCGCCGGATTTCATAAAATACCACCGGGCACATGATGAAGAGCGAGTTCCGCCTGATCTCCTTGCGGAAACGGTCGAGGACGCGCTGATTCCCTGGATGTTTCTTGAGAAGCTTGGTGACCGTATCGGTGTCGAGCGAGTAACTCGTCATCCCGTTTGGGGAGGCCTGAATGTGGAGCGATGGTTCCGGAGGTCGTCCTCAAATCCGTTCCACCACTTCTCACCACGATCATCGGGTGTGGCAAGCCAGGAATCGAGCCATTTGAGCAGCTTCCGATTCTGCGGGCGCAGACGGGCATCCGGCCGGCCGGCACCAGATGCCGTCGACTTGGACGGCCGCTTACGCAGGGTTGTTGCGCTTGCCATGAACTTCCCTCAGTTCAAATGATAGCACACTCCAGCTTTGACATCGCGAGACATCGCGCCAAGCGTGGCGCGCCCGCACCCTCAAGCCACCACCAATTCCACTCCGCACTTTTCCAGCAGCTTCTCGAACCTGGGCGGTAACTCCTGGTCGGTGACGATCACGTCTACACTCTCAAGTGGTGTCAGGTGCGCCATCGCCTGCCGGCCAAACTTCGAGTTATCGGCCACTACGATCACTCGCCGCGAGACTTCGATCATCCTGTGTTCCGAGCCCACCACCAGGGTGTTCGTGTTGCTCAGGCCTGCCTCCGTGATGCCTCCCGTCCCCATGACGAGAACGTCCGCAGCCACGCGGGTCAGCATCTCTTCACAGATGGGGCCGAGCAGCACACCCAGGCGCGGGTAGAGATACCCGCCCGTGAGTGTCAATTCCACGCTCTTCGAATCATAAAAAATCTGCGCGATGAGGATGGAATTGGTGATGACCTGCAGCGAATGGCCCAGGATTTGGCGCGCCACTTCCGCCACGGTCGAACCGCCGTCCATGATGAGGGTCTGACCTTCTTCGAGCAAGGCCGCAGCCGCTTTGCCAATGCGCTGCTTCTCCTCCCGGGCTCGGTTTGCCGCCCACCCCAAGCCGCAGGACTCTCCCTGAACCTGCAGCGAAACGGCGCCTCCCCGGACCCTGCGTAGCGAGCCCTGCCGCTCGAGTTCAATGAGGTCGCGACGAACACTGGATTCCGAAACCCCCAGCTTAGACGCCAAGACTGCGGCGTCGATGAACTCCTGAGTGCGAACAAAGTTCTGGATTTTGATTTGGCGTTCGGCAGCTCTCATGGGACGCAAGATAGCACAGATCGGACGAAAAGAGGAGATATTTGAATATAAGTGATCATTTGTGAAAAATTACTGGAAGAAACATTGCACAATCACCCAGTACTTGTCAGTTTGGTGCGTCAAATGACCCTACAAGTCGGTCGCGCCGTGGTGGAGAGCGTCGTTCGGGAAATTGTCCGCAAACGTCTGGCGACTTGTCCGGGGAAGGACGCGGAAGGTCACCCGTCTCGCCTGCTGGTCAATGCTTCCGCGCGCCACATGCACGTGAGCCAGCAAGACCTGGAGGCCTTGTTTGGGCCTGGCCACCAACTTAAACCCATCCATCCCCTCTATCAACATGGCACCTTCGCCGCGGAGGAAACCGTGGTGCTCATCGGGCCGCGCGGCCGGCTGATCTCCAATCTGCGCATTCTGGGGCCCGTCCGTTCCACATCGCAGATTGAGCTCGCCTTCACGGATGCCATCATGCTGGGGATCGAGAATCTGCCCGTCCGCCTTTCGGGCGACATCGAGGGAACGCCGGGAGCTTTCGTCATGGGTCCGCAGGGCGTGGTGGAACTCAAAAAAGGTCTAATCCGGGCGGCGATGCATGTACACATGAGCCCGGCGGATGCGGAGTTTTACGGGGCTCGGCACCGCGACGTCATGAAGCTGCGGGTGGGGGACGGTACAGGAGTTACGTTCAATCAGGTGCACGTGCGCGTCGATCCCACTTTCCGGCTGGAAGTCCACATGGACACGGATGAGGCCAATGCTTGCGCGCTGCATCTGGCCAAAGAGGTCGAACTGCTGAAGCAGGAAAAGGTCACTTCATGAGGTCCGCACTCAAAAGTCAACGCTTAGGAGAATAAGCCATGAACCAAGCCTTGGGAATGATTGAGACGAGAGGGCTGGCAGCCCTGATCGAAGCCACCGACGCCATGCTGAAAGCGGCCAACGTCACCTTTGCTCGCTGGGAGCCGGTGGGTTCAGGGCTCGTCACGGCTTTCGTGGAAGGCGACGTCGCGGCCGTCAAGGCGGCTACCGACGCCGGGGCGGAAGCCGCCGCGCGCCTGGGCGAAGTGGTCAGCGTGCAGGTGATTGCGCACCCGCACGAGGAACTGAGCGTCTTCACGGCGCCACCCACGAAGACGGCGAAGAAGTAGGAAACGGCCGGAGAAACCAGCAAGAGGCCAGCGAGGAGAGGGTCATGAATCAAGCACTGGGACTGCTCGAAACCAAGGGACTGGTGGGACTCGTGGACGCCAGTGATGCCATGTGCAAGGCGGCCAACGTCCAACTGGTCAAAATGATTCAGATTGGCGGCGGCTACGTGACCACCATTGTGCGCGGCGACGTCGGCAGCGTGCGGGCGGCGATTGACGCCGGGGCCGCGGCTGCCAAGGCCCTGGGCGAACTGGTGGCGGCCCACGTGATTCCCCGCGCGCATGAAGGGGTCTCCGAAGGCTACCTGAAGTAGGGCGGCGCGCGCGGACGCGCAACCCCTACCAGCGACGACCAGATTCCGCGCCGGTGTGGAGTCCGCTGCTTTACCGGGCTGCGGGATGGAAGGCCCGGAAATTGGGAAGATTCCAGTCGAGGAGAATCGCATGGCACAGCAAGCAATCGGCATGATCGAGACCCGTGGACTGGTGGCACTGGTGCAGGCCAGCGACGCCATGTTGAAGGCGGCCAACGTGCAGTTCAAGGGGTGGAGAAAAGTCGGCGCGGGGCTTTGCACGGTTTTCGTCACTGGCGACGTCGCCGCGGTAAAAGCCGCAGTTGACGCCGGCGCCGTCGCGGCCAAGAACGTTGGCCAGGTAGTGAGCGTCCAAGTGATCCCGCGCCCGCATGACGAATTGGGCACGATTCTACCTGAATAGAGCAACGCTCGACGGAAGGTGCGGCCATGTTCCTGGCCAAAGTGATTGGCAACGTCGTTTCGACTCAGAAGAATGCCCGCTTCCAGGGTATGAAGCTGTTGTTGATCCAGCCTTACATCACGCGCGATGGGAAGCTCGTTGAATCCGGCAGCTCCGTGGTAGCGGTCGATAGTGTGGGCGCCGGGGAAGGCGAGTTCGTGATGTTCACCCACGGAAGTTCCGCGCGCCTGACCGAGATGACGAAAGATTCTCCCGTAGATACCGTCATCATCGGCATTGTGGACACCGTGGAAGTGGCGGGACGCCGGCTGGCGAAGCCCTAGATGGCACGCGTGCCGCAAGGGGCAGGACCATTTGAGACTCGGCAGAGGCAAGGCGTATGAGCACAACCACTGATCCGATGATTGCCGCAATTGTCGAAGAAGTTCTCGATCGGCTGCGGCCGCACCTCGCGGCCCAAGCCCCCGTGCGGGCGGGAGCGGCGGGTGACTGCGGAGTGTTCTCCACGGTGGACGAGGCTGTGAAGGCAGCCCACGCCGCGCAGAAGCTCCTGGCCGTGCGGAGCCTGGCGGAACGTGCCGAGGTCGTCGCTGTCATCCGTCGTCTCTGCGTGGAGCGCGCGGAAGAACTCGGCAAAATGGAGTTTGAGGAATCACGTCTGGGGCGGCTCGACCACAAGATAGAAAAGGTGCGACTGGTCGAGAAGGTGTTGGGCGTGGAAGCCCTGAAGACCGAAGCTCGCAGCGATACAACGGGAATCTGCCTGATCGAGTACGCGCCCTTCGGCGTGATCGCCATGGTTCTGCCCAGCACGCACGGCGTACCCACTATGGGCAGCAACGCCATCAGTGCTATCGCGGGCGGAAACACCGCGGTTTTCAGTTCCCACCCGGCGACGGCGCGGAGCGTGGCTTATACCGTCCGGCTGTTCAATCGGGAAATCGAAAAGCAAACCGGCTTGCGTGACCTGCTTTGCACGGTGGAGTCGCCTTCGATCGAATCGGTAAATGAGCTGCTCCGTCACCGGGACATTGCGCTGATTTGCGTGACGGGAGGCGGAGCGGTGGTGAGCGCCGCCATGCAGGCAGGGAAGCGCGTCGTGGCGGCAGGCCCGGGCAATCCTCCCGTGCTGGTTGATGAGACGGCCGATCTCCAGAAGGCTGCGGAGGCCATTATTGCCGGGGCCTCGTTTGATAACAACTTACTTTGTATAAGTGAAAAGGAAGTGTTTGTCGTGGCCAACGTTGCCGACGAATTCATAGCCGCGATGAAGCGCGCCGGCGCTGTCGAGCTCAACCACCCGCAGGTGGAGAAACTCACGCAAACGGTATTTGACTTTGAGGACGGAAGAGGCAGCAGGCGTGGCCGGGCTCGCGTGAAGCACGAGTTTGTTGGGAAAGACCCCGCGGTGCTGGCCGACGCTATCGGCATGCGTGTGCGCTTGGAAACACCCTTACTGTTTGGCGAAACGGATGAGAACCATCCTTTCGTCGAGACAGAGCAACTCATGCCCTTTCTGCCGGTGGTGCGCGTGACGTGCGTGGACGACGGCATTCGGGCCGCCGCGCAGGCGGAGCACGGCTATCGCCACACCGCAATCATCCATTCCCGCAACGCGGAGAACGTGACCAAGATGGCGCGCACGTTGGACACCACGATATTTGTCCAGAACGCGCCTTGCTTTGCCAGCCTGGGGTCCGGCGGCCCGGGTTACCTGAGTTACAGCGTTGCCACACCAACCGGCGAGGGCGTCACTACGCCCTTGACGTTTACACGCCAGCGCTCGATCACCATCGCCGGGGCGCTGCGCATCATCTAGGTTGCGCCGATGTTTATCGCTCGGATCGACGGATCGATTACCTCCACGGTCAAGCACAAGAGCTTGCGGGGCTTTCGCCTGCTGATCGGCCAGCGGCTGGAGGCGAATGGCGCGGAGGTGGGAGAACCCCTGGTGCTGGTGGACGATCTGGGCGCGGGTCTCGGCTCGCACGTGCTAGTTACCACCGACGGTGATTTGGCGAGGCAGATGTTGGCGGATAACACCACGCCCTCGCGCATGATCGTGGTCGGCATCATCGACCGCGCGAGCGGAGCAGGCGCACGCGAGGGTGGGCGAGCGGATCAGAGCAAGGGACTGGGCAGGGTCTGAAAACATGCGCCTGGGAATTGTTCGCGGAAACGTCGTCTTGAGCTTGTCCGATCCGAGTCTCGTCGCCACGCGATTCTTGATTGTCGAACCCGTTACCGCTCAGGCACTCGCGGCTCAGGATGGAACGGGCGGCGGGAAACAACTCATTGTCGCCGACCATCTGGCCCCGGCCGAAGGGCAGATGATCGCCTTCGTTGAAGGACGGGAAGCTGCCAACCCTTACTGGCCGGGCCGCGCGCCGCTGGACGCTTACTGCAGCCTCCTGGTCGATACTGTGGACTACCACCCTCCTGGCGCCAGGGGCAAGAGCGAGAAGCGCACAACGCCGGGCAAAGGCTGACTTGAGGAGCCGGCGTTGGGGCACGGCAGACAGGGCTTTGCGCGGCATGACAACGCCAAGGAGTGTGTGGCGGGTGCAACGGCAAGCGAAGGCGGAGTTTCACTATGAAGAGGGTTGACTTGCAGAGTTACAAGCTGCTGACCGGCAAAAACCTGGAAGCAGCCGTGTCGGCGGGTGCCCGTGAAGTAGTTGTCTCGGACGGCGTGGTCTTGACGCCCACGGCTCGGGACGTCATTCGCCGTGCGGGGTTGACGATCGTCGGCAACCATGCCACCGGGACAACCGCGCAACCCGCTCGCGACAGCGCAAGCGCGCGAGCAGTGCAACTCGCGCCGCCTGCCAGCAGCCCCAATCTCTCCAAGTCCTCGCGCTCGGATGAAGCCATTCTGAATTCGCCTGAGGCGTTGGTCATCAAGGAAGAAATGGTCAGGGTGGGCAAGAAGCTTTGGGACCGGCAGTACGTGGACGGGAATGGCGGCAACATTACCTACCGCATCACGGAAGACCGGGTGATTTGCACGCCCACCTTGCTGAGCAAGGCTGACCTGACCGTCGAGGATTTTTGCCTGGTCGACTTGGAGGGAAACCAACTGGCGGGAAGGGGCAAGCGCACCAGCGAAGTCTATCTGCACCTGCAGGTCTACAAAACGGTTCCCGAAGCGCGGGCGGCGGTGCACGCGCATCCGCCCCACGCCACGGCTTACGCCATCTCCGGGCGCGTACCTCCCACCTGTGTTATTCCCGAACAGGACGTTTTTGTGGGATCTGTCGCTATCTCACCGTACGAGACTCCGGGCACGCGCGAGTTCGCCAAAACGATTATTCCTTATGTGAAAGATCACAACACCATCTTGCTGGCCAATCACGGCATCATCTGCTGGGCGGACACTGTCACGCACGCCGAGTGGTACGTCGAGGTCGTAGACACTTACTGCCGCACGCTGCTGCTGGCGGCACAACTGGGCGCCGGGGTGACGCGCATTCCCCCTGCCAAGCAAGCCGTGCTGCTGGAGATCAAAAAGCGCCTGGGGCTGCCGGATGCAAAGTTTGGGCTTGAGGAGTGCCAGCTCTGCGACCAGCCGGAATCCGCCGGCGGCATCACCGTGTGCCCCACCGCCTGCCCACACAATGCCCCCGGCGGGTGCAGCCAGAAAAGTCAGGATCTCGAAACCCTCGTCAAGACCATTACCGACGAAGTCATGGCCGCTCTTCAGGAGACAGTGTAGCGCAGGGCCCGCCATGAAGATCCGTGGACCTTCGGCTTTTCCAGCGGCGTGGGTCTTGGCCCCACCGCAAAAAGCCCACGGCATGTGGGCCACTCCATCCTACTTGCCGAGCAACTTCATCAGCCCCGCTTCATCGAGGGTCGGCACGCCCAGCGACCGCGCCTTATCGAGTTTCGAACCGGGGTCGGCGCCCACTACCACGTAATCGGTCCTCTTGCTCACCGAGCCCATCACCCGCCCGCCCGCTTCTTCGATCAGGCGCGTTGCCTCGTCGCGCGAACAGGTCGGCAGCGTGCCGGTCAGCACAAATTGCTTGCCGGCGAGCTTCCCTTCTGCTTTGCGCGCTCTCTTCTGTTCGAACTGCAAGCCCGCCTTGCGGAGTTTCTCGATCACGTCGCGGTTGCGCTTCTCATGGAAGAACTCTTGGATGGCCTCCGCCACGCGCGGCCCCACTTCTTCCGCCTCCAACAACTCCTCCTCACTCGCTTTGGCAAGTCGGTCGAGCGAGCCGAAGTGATCGGCCAGCAACTGCCCCGTGCGCTCGCCCACAAAACGAATTCCCAGCGCAAAGATCACGCGCGCGAGCTCAGCCTGCTTGCTGTTTGCGATTTCATCCAGCAGGTTCTGCGCGGACTTGTCACCCATGCGCTCGAGGTCGGCGAGCTGCTTGTGGGTCAGGCTGTAGAGGTCGGCCACGTCGTGGACCAAACCCTTGTCCACGAGCTGGTCTACCAACGCCTCGCCCAGCCCGTCGATGTTCATCGCGCGCCGCCCGGCAAAGTACAGCAGGGATTCCTTGAGTCGGGCAGGACACGCCGCATTGACGCAGCGATAAGCGACCTCGCCTTCCGCACGATGCACTTCGCCGCCGCACGCCGGGCACTTCGGGGGCATCACAAACTCGCGCCCGTCCGGCGCATGTTTCACCACCTTCACCACCTGCGGGATCACTTCCCCGGCACGCTGAATCAGCACCGTGTCGCCGATCTTCACCCCCAGGCGCTCGATCTCGTCCATATTGTGTAGTGTGGCATGACTCACGGTGACGCCGCCCACGTCCACGGGCTCCAGGTCCGCCACCGGCGTGAGGGTGCCGGTGCGGCCCACCTGCGCGCGAATGTCCCTGACGCGGGTCGTCGCCTGGCGCGCAGGGTACTTGTACGCCACGGCCCAGCGCGGTGACTTGGCGGTGGTTCCCAGCTCCTGCCACAGGCGCGTGTTATTGACTTTGATAACAATCCCGTCGATCTCATAATCCAGGCCATGGCGCTTCGTTTCCCACTGCTGAATGTAAGCGAGTAGATCGTCAAACGTCCGGCAGAGCCGCCAATAAGGGTTCACCTTGAACCCCAGCTTGGCGAGCGTCGCGAGCGCCTGCGCGTGCTCGCCCAGCGGCTCCACGCCGTTTACCTGTAGATAGTAGAGGTACATGTCGAGCTTGCGCTCCGCCACGATGCGGGGGTCGAGCTGGCGCATGGAGCCCGCCGCGGCGTTGCGTGGGTTCGCGAACTTTTGCTCGCCCGCGGCCTCGCGTTGCGCGTTCGTCTGCTCGAAGGCTTTGCGGGTCATGATCACTTCCCCGCGGACTTCGAAGCGCGCTGGTGGGCCGATCAGGTCCAGCTTCTTCGCCTCCACCCGCAGGGGCACGGAACGAATGGTCTTCACGTTGGCCGTCACTTCCTCACCTACTTCGCCATCCCCGCGCGTGACGCCGCGTACGAGGGCGCCGTCCTCGTAGGTCAACGCCATGGAAAGCCCATCGAGCTTGAGTTCCGCGACGTACTCCACCTTGGCGCGGCCCGCCAGTTCGCGCACCCGTCGATCGAAGTCACGCAGCTCATCAACGGAATAGGTGTTATCGAGGCTCAGCATCGGCGCCGGGTGGCGCACTTGGGGAAATTCCGCGGCTGGCTCGCCTCCCACCCGCTGCGTGGGCGAGTCGGGCGCGACGAACTCGGGATGCTGGCGTTCGAGTTCCTGTAGGCGGTGCATCAACTTGTCGAACTTGAAGTCGGAGATCTCCGGATCGTCGAGCACATAGTAGCGGTGCTCGTGGTGACGGATCTCGTCACGAAGCTTGGCAATCTCTTTTTCGATGTTCTTGGCCACGGCGACTCCTCGCAGGTTGTAGCGCGGTGCAGAAGACGGCAAGGGAATTATAACCCCGGTGGGACCCGGTGGCAGGGCAGCCGAATGCACGCCCCCCTCGCCCGCCCAGCGCGCAGGATTGACAGGCGGTGGCGCCCGTGCAAGACTATACCTTGAGCGGGAGGCTTCGGCTTCCCGCTGCAAACCACGTGGCGTGCGCCCGTAGCTCAGCTGGATAGAGCACTTGCCTACGAAGCAAGGGGTCGGGTGTTCGAATCACCCCGGGCGTACCATCCTTGGCTAATTCAATAACTTATGAAATCGGATTTGCCCCGAGAGCACTTGGGCAAATTTCAAGGGGTCGAAGTCCAATCCCCGCGGTCCCCCACAGCGTAACTCGTTGCGAACTGATACCCCCAGTTTCATCGCGGTGTGAGTGGCGTTCTCGTACCCATTCTGTACCAATTCACGCTGCCGCGCCCGCGGCGCCGCCCGCTGTCATCCTGAGGAGTCCCGCCCTTCGGAACGAGGAAGGATCTCTGCATTACGTTTGTCCCAGCGGCGCAGATTTCCACTCCCTGGTGATGGTCCACCGTGAACGAGTATTGCGGAAGAGGGCGGCGCAACCCATGCGCCGCTGGGGGTTAACGATTGCCAGTTTGCCCTTGGATTCGAAAGCGCGAATCTGAGGAAGAGCCGCCCCGATGCATCGGGGCGCTACGCTTGCTGCACCATAAACGCGATGCACCCGTCCGACGCGTCGGGATGCGCCACCCGCATTACTCCGACGGCGCAAGAGGATGTGTCTACCGCCTGAGATCGATCCTGCGAAAGCCCTTAGGACCGAGAAAGTCGAACTTCCGTTGGAAGAGAGTTGCGATTTTGTCGCTCGCCGTGGCGAAAAATATCTGCCTCCGGCCCGTCAACGCAACCTCGCGCAGGTAATCAAGGAAGGACAACGAGTTCAGGTCGTCCACGTGAGCTATGGGGTCGTCCATCAGAACGACGTGCGGCGCCTCCGTGAGCTGAGCATTTTGCGCCAGAAAAATCGAGAGCGCAAAGGCCGCCCGCTGTCCACTGCTGATCTCACTAAGCTTGGCCTCGCTGCCGTCGACCTTGCGAACGAGCGTCGTCCAACTCAAGCCGAGTCCGCGAAACTCCGCTGGGGAATGAATACGTGAGAAGATCGCCTCGATGCCTGCACGATTCTGCTGTAGCGCGTCTTCCATCGCGCCTTTCAGGGAATGATCCCTTTGTAGGTTTTCGAGAGTGGATTGTGCCTTAGCAAAGCGCTCTATCCGTGGACGTAGTTCGTCAAGCTGTCGTCCGAGATGCTCTTTCCGCACGATCGACTCAGTGTAAGTCGCACGCGCTTGTTTTTCTCTACTTAGAGCTGTCTGCAGCTCGGCGGCGACCTTACGGATCGACCCGGCTTCGACCGCAAGCTCGGCAAGAGGCCCTCCACCGGACCAGGGAAAGGACGAGGAGAAGTTGCCTAGCTTCGCTCGAAGGCTCTCCGTCGCGGCTAGCCTTTCTTTGAGTCGCGATAACGCGCCTCTAAGGTCCTGAACGTCGCGCTCTGCTGAACCCAGGGTTGCTTCAAGCGTCCGTCCCAGTTCGTCAGCGCGCTTTCTATCGCCTTCTAGAGTGCGGGACGAGGATTCCAAATCCTGATTGATGGTCCGGAGCAGTCGGTCAACAGCCGCGTGCGAGGATTCTGAGAGGGGATAGCTCAGCTCGTCCAATTGGGTCAATATTTCCGCGAGTTTCGCCTCCGAAAGCCCCTGCGAGTCTTGTGCGAGAACTTCGGCGTTCAGCACCTCGAGGCGGGCTCGATCCTCTGCTACCGCTCGCGTTGCATTTTCCACTTCGGCTAATGCAGAACGGACCGGGATGTCAGCGGGAAGACTTGCCTTTTCACAAAACTTCTTAAGCCAAGCCGATGCGGTTTCGACAGCAGTGGCGTCGCGTAGCGTGCCCTCTCGTTCCCGTAACTGGGTCAGGAGCGTCTGGCCGACCGCTTCGAGGTGCTCGTCGACACCCGCAGCAATGTGCTTTGCCAGTTCGCCCGGTCCAAACCGAGTGTGGCAAAGCGGGCACTCGTCCGGCTTGGCACTGCTCCGAAGAATTCTGCCGGCGACTTGGCGAAGTTCCTGCGCAAGATTGAGCGATTGATCCCGTAGCTTGCTGTAGTCTGCGTATTCACGCTTTGCGGTTGCCAGCAACTCCTGAGCGGCGGTCCGCTTTGAAACAGCGGCCTCATGACACACGGCGAGAGCCATGCTGAGATCAGCGGACGAAAGCGCACCCAAGGCACTCGCGTCGAAGCCAACCAGTCTGCCGGAATGGATGGCCAAAGTCCTCTGCAGTTTGTTCCGTTCGGCGAGGCGCTGAGGCACGCCCGCATCGATCAAGCGCTTAGCCTGCTCTACGAGATCCAGTGCTTCCCGACCGCGCTTGATCGCGTCTGCAAGAGCTTTCTGATTCTTTCGCAGGAGCTCCAGTTGAGCAATGCCCGGGGCAGCTCTTTCGCTGCTAATCCTTGCCTCATGGCAATAGCTGGCAAGCCCATCGATCGACACAGGCGACTCCGTCCAATCAAGCGCCGCCGCTTGCTCTGCTAACGAAACCAGCTCGGAAAGCGACTCCACAAGCTTACCCGCTGATACTGCCTGGTCGCCCTGGGCAACGCTCCATCCAACGCGGTGGATCATTTCCTCAAGACGAACCCGAATCGAGTCTGACTCCTGCTGTATGCCACTGGCATCCTGGAGCCGCTTATCCAGAACAGTGAGTTCCTCCTTGGTCTGTGCTTCGAGCGGGTGAAGCTCACGCAGTTTCGATGACACGGCATCGCACACCCTTTCGATGTCGCGCCAAGTCTTGGAAGCGTCAGGACCCACCAGGAGCTTGGAGAGGTTTTCCTCAATGTGCAGGGTTGGGTCGCTATTTGCCGCGAGGGCCACCGCCGCATCGGTGTCAAGGAAATTGAACCGAGCAAAGCTTAAATAGAGATTGTTGGTCTTCGCCTCTGACTGCCCATACCACGCCAAATTAAGGTCTCGAAATTGCTGCGGCTTGCGACTGGCTGTCACCGTCTCGGGCTGGCCACCGTTGAAGGCTACAGCCAGCTCGTACTGCGGCGACGCGTCTGGGTTGCGCTTGTTCCGACCGCAATAGAACAGCTCGATCGCTTCAAATAGGCACGTCTTACCCGTACCATTCGCCCCGAAGATGAGATTCACCGTGCCGAACTCGAAGTGCCGTTGAAGGGGGAAGTCCCGAAACTTCTTCAGATCCAGCAAGCGGATGAACGGCGCAGCTTTAACTTGCACTTTGCGCCTTTGCGCTTTCGGCTTGGTTGTGGGCTCGACCGATGACGACTCGATCATTGCTAGCCGAGCGGGAAGGCCTTCATCGCTCAGGACGGCCTTGTCGATTCCCGCTTCCAGGAGACGCTCCTTCCAAATGGAAAGGACGTTAGCGCGAGGAGTCGCTCCCGCAGGTGCGACTATGTGTGGTGCGAGCACCGAATCAAGCTCTTTTTCGGAGATGACAAACTTGCGCGCATACCTCCGGTCGCGTTCAATGAACTCTTTGGCGTGCAGTACGTCACTGTTCGCTAGGCGGTCCTCGCTAGTAATGAAGTAGAGATAGTTGCTCCATTGAAGGCTTTGCCTGTCTTCGAAGTAGTGCCTGCCTATCACTCGATCGAGATATTTCGTCAGTTTCTCTTCAGTTTCTGGCAGGTCTTGCGCGAGATCAAGGTAATAGACGGCGAAGGGGATCTCACCTGCCTTCCTTGTGAAGCGGATCGTCGAATCGTCCACCTGCTCAGTGTCGGAGAACTGCTTGGCCACGCGCTCGCAAAGTTGAGAGATGTTGAGGGTCATGTCTCCCTACCTACGTCGACCTCGGAGGTGTCGCCTGTCTGATCAATCATAACGTAGCGGTAAGGTTCGTGAAGCACAAGCTCGCCATTTTCGCGAGACCAGACAGCCAGGCGCTGTTTTGCCAACAGGCTGGCGTGGGCACCAGCGGATTTCCTGTGAAGGTACTCGGCGGCCTTCCTTCTGACCTCGTCGATCTGTGTGGCGCTGGCTTCCTCGCCCATGTAAATCACAGTCGCGCGTCGTCCATCGGCCGATATCGCATTTTGGTGTGGGAAATCCGGGGACCAATCGAAGCGAAAGCCTTTCTTGAGATCCGCGAGCGCTTCCGGCCACGGTCCGGTCGTTTTAAGGATGTGAAACAGGTTCCCGCACCGCTTGAGCCGCTTTACACGGAAATCGCATGCAACTTGGTGGGTATCTTGGCAAAATGTAAGTCGAAGAATGACCTCGGAGCTATCGATGACGCACGAGTCTAGTTGCTGAACCATGTGCCAGTCGCCACCTTGCACGATCTTGCCGGCACACAGCGCAAGGACGCGTTCTGCCTCGAGAGGATTATTGTTGGCGATGCGCTGGATCTCGTCTTTGGCCTCACCGCTCTCCCCGACGACAACGGAGAAGCCGTCATCCGCGGCGACTTGCTCGACCCACGCCATAACCGAGTCGTCCCAAATGTAGCTCTTAGTGAGCTGCGGCCCCCGGCGCCTAGAAATGGCGGCTGGGACGGTAATATGCGCGACCTTGGTGGCTACAAGCAGATAGGTCGCAGGTTCAAAGTTGAAGAACAGAGCGTGTACACGGAGCGGCTGAAGCCAGGTGTAATAGAGACCCCTTCGATGGTTGGCGCACAGCGTTGCGTCTCTGTCGTCGAACTCGTCGGGTCTCAAGTACCAGGCCGAGCCCGCAATGTTGTGCCAGGGCTTCGACTGCTCGCGACACCACTCTTGAGCATCTTTAGCCCAATTTAAACAGATGAGTTCTGTCGCATCGCCTTTATATCGCAGAAGGCGATCTCTGTATTGACGGTATTGGTCCTGCCGGGGCTTCGGGGTCAGCTGAATGTGGATGACCAATGCGCGGTCGCTAATTTCCTTGGCGTGAGCATCCTCGAATGCGAGGGCGTCCGAACAGATCAACGAGACGAGTTTTAGGTTCTTACCAATGCCACCGAATTGGTAAACGCGAGTCCCCCTTTGCAATCCGTTAATCTCAAAATGGTCGGGGTCGCCCATTGGGAACGTCTTGAACTGTACCAACACCACAGTTCTTGCGGTGCCGTTATGGTTGGCCGGCGCTGCAAGGAATACGTAAGCAAGCGGGTCGATGAATCGCCCAGGATCGGGCACGAGCGTTTCATAGAGCAACGTTGCAGATGGAGCAAGCCCCTGCTTCAACGCTTCGAGTTCGCTCAACTTGATGCTCTCACACCCGAGTGCCCAGAGTTTCCCCTCTGCGGGGACTCTACCTTCCTTGATCGCAGAGACGAGACTTTCCCAGGGCATGGAATACTCTGGCGTTATCACTAAGTCGGCTTGGGTCTCTCGTGCGTCATCCAAGAACTTTCCATACTGCTGGTGGGAAAGACATCGGTCACGATTGCGAACACCTGCGACGCTGGCCTCTATCTCCCCATGCGGTTGCATGAGGAGAGCTGTGTAGTTGCTTTCGTTCGGAACCAACACGTTGAGCACCGGCGCGCCAAGGCCTGTGGGAGCGAGCACTTCGGCAACTTGTTTGATGTCCATAGCGTCACTTCGCCACTGTTTGGCGACGGTCGCATTGACTGATCGCAGCTTCCACTCGGTTGGAAGCATCGGTCCGCGGGTGGCGCATGCCGACGAAGGGCGTCGGGACAAGTACACGCCCCGTTGGGCATGTGTGCAGTCCGATAAAGGTCAAAGCGTACACCGACGACACGGTCTTGACCAGGGCGTTACCTGCAACTTATACGCCCGCTAAATTAACAAGGCAAGGGGAAAAGACGAGCCCGAGGTCCGGGGTCGGAAGTGCAGAGACTAATGTCCCGTCCCACGCCATTGTTGGCCGTAAGCCCCGGGTCCGGACCTTTTTGGAAGAAGAAGCAGAACAAGAAACGAGCCCCGGCAGGGGCGACAGAAATGGCTCACACCTACACGAATCTCCTAACTCATGCCCTGTTTAGCACGAAGGATCGCCGACCGCTTGTCCGCCCCGAGATCAAGTCCGACCTCTACGCGTACATGGGTGGCATCATCGCCAACCTGAGGGGCAAGCCCTCGCGGTCAACCGGCAAGTAGGTGACGCGGTAGCCCTCTTTCTCATGTGCCGTGCAATAATTCAGCACTGAGGAATGTTCCACCTGGGACGTGATGATGTGGCGCTCTGGCAAAGAGTTCACAGTCCACAGTTTACTGTTCACAGTAAGAATCGAGAACGCCTTCACTGTTAACTCTCGACTGTCAACTGTAAACCTCTACCACCTCAGTCGCGCACGAGGTGAAGATGACATCCCTCCCGTGGGCCGCATCGTGAGCCAATGGTGCAGGGTGGGGATGAGGCCTGATTCGTGCGGTAGCCTTCAGCAAACTCCTGTCCGTGTTTTTGGCATTCGCGGCCCGGCTTGCGGAAAGGCGGAAGAAGCCCAGCCGGCAACTAATCACTTTTCAGTTGTCCCAGAGAGTGTTATCCTGCCGTCACTTCTAGCGGTGAACCCGCCCGTTTACGCGTGAGGTGCAGAGAATGCCGCGCGGATACCAACGCATTTGCCAACGGAAACTCCTCCAACTCCTGGCCGGGCAGGTGGGGCCGATTGGCGTAGGCTTGCGGGGGGCTGAGTGGAAAGACTTGGTGGCAAGGGTTAGGAAATGCCCCCGCGGAGCGGAAACCGCGCCAGGAAACGTCGCGGCCTACAAGCTCTATCCTCGAAGCGTTACCCACAAACAGGAGGGGAGTGAATCAACCCTGCAGCTTGGTGACTCAGCTCAGATCGACGTAACAGTTTGAGCAGGAGGCGAACCATGGAGATTGCGGCGTTAGAGAAGATTCTGGACGAACACCCGTTCTTTCGAAGCATGAAGGAGCACCAGCTCCGGATCATCGTCGAAAGCGCGACCGTCGTGCGCTTCGAACCCCAACAGGTGATTTTTAGCGAGGGCGAACCAGCTGAGCGTTTTTATCTCATTCGAACGGGCAAAGTGGCATTGCAGCTCGTGTCCTATCGCATCGAACCCATTACTCTCCTGACCCTCGGGGAAGGCGACATCATCGGCTGGTCGTGGCTCTTTCCACCTTACCGCTGGAAATTGACTGCCAAATCGCTCGATGTTACACGGGCCATCTCCTTGGACGGAAGGAGCCTTCGTCAAAGGTGTGAAGAAGACCACGACCTTGGCTACGAATTCATGAAACGATTTGCCCAGATTATCGACAACCGCGTCGAGGCACTTTCAGCGCACTTCGTCGAGGCGGGGTAGAAGCGCGTTCAGATAACAAACTGCTGCGGAGTGTGACTTGCTCTCTGGGGTTATTTCACGTGCCAGGATAGTCCCTGGGCCCTGATCTGTCCCCTTTTTCTCGATCAAGGTTGAGGTGGGTTTCCAATTTCCTTGCAGGCTGGTCAGCTCGCCGCGAAACGACCAGCGAGTCCGCTCGGCGCGAAGGCACGGCGGCGGAGGTCGTCAACTGAGCTCGAACGGTGCGCAGTCCTTACGGTGGCGTCATCGAGCCGATTTCCCCTGAAGGCACGTTGCCGATTCGGGGGTCCCTTCGCGTGAAGCTCTTTGAGGAGTCGTCGGACGTGGCGATTGGCGCAGGGTCACGGGATGGGGCGACCGCTTCGAGATCTCCTCTGCAAAACAGCGCTAGCTTAGCGTGTTACCCTTCCTGGGGTTGGGGGTTTTCACTCAACCAAGCCCCTTATTCACAGCAGTTAGCAGTGACAGTTGAAATCCTCGGCGAAAACGGTGAGGGGGCTTGGACAACTAGTTCCTTTCCTGCGCTGCGTCCATTGCTCCTCGCCGACTCTTTGGTAACCGTGTTGCCGTGCCTTCACCAGATACCATCTCCTGAGCGGGGGTGCTATCACCATGTCAGCGGTGGAATGCCCCAGGGTCTATCAGACCGTGGGCGATACTCCTGACTCCCCCCTTAGTGCGGCCGCGACGTTCCGGTCGGCACCTAAGGTAATCCCTGAGAACCTACCCGTAGAGCAGGCCCAGGAGGAGGCGCGCTGCGGCGTACTACTAAGCTTGCCACCCCCGGGACATCCGAGAGCTATCGACTACCTTTTAAGCCATTGTCAGCCCCAAAATGGCTACTTTGGGGAGGGGGCCTGACGTGTCAACCGTCCCAACCACGTGTCCTTTTTGCGCTTGCGGCTGCGGGTTTTACTTGTTGGCCAATAAAGGGGAACTGGTTGGCGTGGCGCCGAGCGAAACCCATCCGGTATCCTTGGGAAGGCTCTGCGCCAGGGGTTGGGGCGCCCATGAGGCTGCCCTGTGGGGCGACCGGTTGAGACAACCGCTGATTAACCGTCACGGGAACCTAGAGACTGCTTCCTGGGTCGAGGCGCTTGATGACGTTACAAGGCGTTTCAGGGATTTGATCGCGGCCGGCAAGTCCGTCGGAGTACTTGGTTCTCCTCGGGCAAGCAATGAGGAGAACTATCTGGCTGGCAAGCTTGCTAGGGCTGGATTCCAGACCAACAATGTCGACTTTTGCTTCCATTCCATCTGTCGCCCGCTATTTGCAGGTCTGGAGGATGTATGCGGCGATTACGCTCCTTCCATCAGTCTGAATGACATTGAAGCAAGCGAAACGATCTTGCTGATTGAGGGTGACCTGGCCCAGACACATCCGCGGGCTGCTTTTTCTGTGATGAAAGCGGTGGAAGCAGGAGCCCACCTTGTAACCATAGGCTACAGCAGGACGCAGATGGCACGCCTGTCATCCCTCCACCTGCAGACAACCCCTGGAAATGAGGGTGAAGTGATCGATGGTCTTCTGGCCGCTGTCCTTCGTCCCGGTGGGGGAGATCGGACATCCCTTGCGATCCCTTGCGAAGGATATGACGCATTGCTGCGCAACGTAGAGGCTGTCAAGATCACCGAAGAGATGCGCCAGGCAGCAGACTGGATCGCGCACGCCACGCGGGCGACGTTCTTGATGGCCCCGACGAGTGGGTATGGCGATCAAACTCGAAATGCCGCCGCTGCCCTTGCCACGCTGGCCGCTGTCACGGGACATCTGGACAGGCCGGATTCCGGACTCTTGCCGCTTCTGGCGCGGAGCAACGTGCGAGGGGCCTGCGATATGGGAGTCGCACCGGATCGCCTGCCCGGTCACCAACCACTCTGCGACCAGCGAGCTCAGCAGCGATTACAGGACCTTTGGGGCAAGAAACTGCCCTCGACTCGCGGATTGGAGGCAGAAAGTCTGCTGCAATCCGTGAGCGGATTGATTGTCTTGGCGGACGATCCCTCTGCGGTGCTCCCGATGGGAGGACGGGCATTGGCGGCTCTGGGGAAAATCGAGTTTTTGGTGGTGTTGGATGCCTTTGTAACGCCCCCCTCGCGGATCGCCCATGCGGTACTGCCGATTGCCTGCTTTGCTGAGACTGAAGGAACACTCACCAACATGGAAGGCAGAGTCCAAAGTCTTCAGGTGGCAACCCAGCCGCCTGGGGAAGCAAGACCTGGGTGGCAGGTGCTTGCTGAGCTTTGTGCGAGATTCGACGCTGGCGTTTCATACAATTCAACTACGGATGTCCTCAGAGAGATAGCACAAGCGGCGCCACGATACGCTCGGATGGAGCAGCGGGCGTCGGACGACGAATGGGGCGGCCGATGGGTTAAGGATCCTGACAGGGGGAAGTTCAAGCTCTATGCCACGGGAGCGGCAGCGCTGACATCTGCCGAGCGCCCGCATGTGCTGGTACGTGATGGAGCTTTTGACTGGGGTCGCGACCCACTCGTTTCGTTTTCGCCAACCTTAAGTCGCGACTCTCAATCGCAGCAAAAGCTCTTTCCGAATGGCTTCGTCGAAATCTGTAAGCAAGATGCCGACGGGCTCGGCGTTCCCGTGGGACGGCAGGTAAAGTTGACCTCAGTCCATGGAAATGCGGTCGTTCCCATTCGGTTAAGAGCGGATCTCAAGCCCGGCGTGCTGCTTGTACCTTACGCGTTCCGCGACCATGTCGCCAACGTGTTGGGCACAGACAGTGTAACGGCCGTAAAAGTAGAACAGGCATAAGGGGTCGTTGATGGTCTTCGCGATACAAAGACCCGGTATGGCGAAATGGCTTGAGAAGCTACTCGAGGGTGGAGAGGTCATCGCTCCAGTTCGCGGCCCTTGCGGTGATGTCGTCTTCTCAACCATCCGTTCCCCAGCGCAGGTAATATGGGACTTCGGCAATCCGCTTCACCCACCAAAACGGTTCGTGCTGCCCCAAACCGACCCACTTGTCACGATCAAGCGCAACGGTCATCGCCACGAGGTTGAGCCGATTTACGATGATGCCCGCCGCATCCTCTTCAACGTACGCAGTTGCGATGTCAAAGGAATTGCCTTCTTGACTCGAATGCACGAGATGGAACCGGCAGATGCTTCGTACCTTCGCCGTGCCAATCGCCTCACGGTCATCAGCCTGGCCTGCACCACTCCCTGCCCACCCGGTTTCTGTGTATGTACTGACTCGGGTCCCTTTTTGAGCGACGGTTATGACATTCAATTGACGGATGTGGGTAAGAGCTACCTGGTAGAGGTTGGTAGTGAAAAGGGTGAAGCCGCGATATCGGTTGTGCCAAGCCTCTTCCGGAAAGCTACGGAAAGTGAACTATTAAAGCGAAAAAAACTCGAGACAGCGGCGAGAAGCCATTTTGGGCAAGAGACCTGCCATTTTGCTTCTGCCATGAGGCGCATTTCGACCGGGCGTGTGCAAGACTCGCTGTGGGACAAGATGAGCGACTGGTGCCTGGAATGCGGCGGATGCAACCTGATTTGCCCCACCTGTTACTGCTTCAGCGTGAAGGATCTCCGTCGTGATGGAACGTGGATTCGCTGCCGGATGTGGGATTCCTGCCAGTACGCTGCCTTCACGCTTGAAGCTTCCGGACATAACCCCCGCGAGCATCGAAAGGAGCGGATGAAGCGCCGTTTCTTCCATAAAGTGAGTGCGCAGTACTACACGCGCGACAGTACGGTCGGGTGCGTTGGCTGCGGGCGATGCATCAAGGTGTGTCTAGGCACAACGGACATGCCTGCGGTTGTAGCTGCGATCAGGAAGGGGAAATGGCATGAATGATGTGTTCCTTCCAGATATTGCCACCCTCGTAAAGGCCTGGGACGAGACGCCCGATACCAAGACGTTTGCCTGGCGCTTCCGCGATTTGAAGGGTGGGAAGGATTTCCATTTCCTTCCTGGACAATTCCTGGAGTTGTCCGTGTTCGGGTACGGAGAGGCTCCGTTTTGCATCGCCTCAAGCCCGACTCGGCCCGACGCGTTAGAAACCACGGTCCGCCGCACCGGGCAGTTGACCGATGCGTTGCACAGGCTTGGCAATGGCGACGAGGTGGGCATACGCGGTCCCTTCGGCAACGGATTTGATGCGGAAGCGGCCCGCGGCAAGGATTTGCTTTTTGTGGGCGGCGGCATTGGACTGGCACCGCTGCGCAGCTTGATTTGGAACGCCCTTGACGAGCGTGACCGTTTCGGCAAAGTGACCATCCTTTACGGCGCCCGGACCCCCTCTGACTTGGTTTACAGGCATGAACTCAAAGAGTGGGAAGAACGCTCGGATGTGGAACTCCTCATTACCGTGGACTGGGCTGCGCCCGGTTGGACTGGAAATGTGGGGGTGGTCCCAGTTCTGTTCGAAAAGGTCACCCTTCACCCGGAGTCTACTCTGGCCTATGTCTGTGGCCCGCCGATCATGATCAGGTTCGTTGTCCGAGATCTTCTCGCGCGCGGGTTCAAAGAAGAGGCGGTCATATCCACCTTGGAACGCATGATGCAGTGTGGTATTGGGAAATGCAATCACTGCGCCATTGGCCATCGCTACGTATGCCGCGATGGGCCGGTTTTCAACTATAGCCAGATTCGGGAGTTGGTAGAGTAGAGAGACTCTGATGCACTCATCCCCCGGCCTGTTCCCTATCGCGAATACCGGGCCAAGTTATTCGGGGACAGGAGTGCGTCCGCGTACGGAGGAGATCTGGGGTCAACACTCGTTTTCAAGACAGTCGGCAGCATGAATCTACACGCACAGCTTGCCACGAAGATTCGAGGCAACGTGGTAGTCATGGGCATTGGTAATCCCTGCCGTGGCGACGACGCAGCCGGGAGCCTCGTGGCCCGGCAGATCCACGATGCACCCAGTGTGCGCGTGATCGACGCCCAAGATGTTCCGGAAGACTACCTAACCCAAGTGGTGAATCAGGGGCCTGACACCGTCGTGCTGATTGACTCTGTTGATCTGAGCTCCGCACCTGGCTCCGTTGCGCTTTTGGACAAGGATCAATTAACTGTCTACTGGCCGAGCACACACCGCGTGCCCATCAGCCTGCTGATGAACTACCTCGAGCAAGAGACCCATGCCCGCGTGTTGCTGATTGCCATTCAGCCGCGTCAAACGGCTTTCTTGGAACCTATGAGCGGAGAGGTGCGTGCGAGTGTTGCAGGCATGGTCGACGTGTTGAAAAGTGTTCTCGAAAGGCCGCGGGTATCTGCTGATGTCGAAATCACCGACCCATTGAGAAGAAAGGCAGTCGCTTGATTACCTCAGTTGCAGTCCTCATGCTGATCCTGCCCGCGGCCGGAGCCCTTTTGTGTGTGGCTCTGAAGAAAAGTCCTCGCCCCGTGGCCACACTCATTGCCGCCATTGCCACCGGCCTGGCTGTGTCGCTTACATTGTCCACCTACGGCGCCTCTTACACCAGAATGTTCGGGTATCTTCCATGGTTGCAGGGCATCGTCGATGCGCCTATTTTGGGGATTTTTGTGGATCCCTTGGCTTCTTTGATGCTGCTGGTCGCGCTGCCGATCGGGTTGCTCACCGTCCTCTATTCGACCTCCTACCTTACCGACAAGAACCGAGAGCACCCGGTAAGCCGCGAGCATTACGGCCGGTACTATTTCTGGCTCCTGTTGTTCATCACCAGCATGGTGGGGGTGGCGATCTCGCCCAATTTCCTCCAGTTCTTCCTCTTTTGGGAACTGACTACTTTGTGTTCCTGGGCGCTCATATCGTTTCACCAGACCGAGCGAAGCCTGCGAGCCGGATTCAAGGCCCTCTTGATGACCGAAGTCGGCAGTGCCTTCCTGCTGCTGGCCATCCTTATTCTTTTTGTTCGTACCAGCTCCTTTGAGTTTTCAGCTCTCGGCATGCTGCCGGAAGGTTTGCGATCATGGGTTTTCCTCTTTCTCATGATTGCCGCCTGGGCGAAGGCGGCGCAGGTTCCCCTCCTAACGTGGCTGCCGGATGCCATGGAAGCTCCGACTCCTATCAGCGCTTACCTCCACGCAGCAGCGATGGTCAAAGCCGGGGTCTACCTGATGGCCAGGGCGGTGAGCAGCGGGTGGGGAATTCCCCCGAAGATTTCCTTGCTCATGGCCGGTATGGCGCTGCTCACGATTTTCGTCGCTCTCTCGTTATATTTCGTTCAGGATGACCTGAAGCGGCTGCTAGCCTATTCGACTATCGCTCATCTCGGCTATATACTGCTCGGCATCGCTATAGGAGGTCTTGGCTCAACCCTGGGTTTCCGCGGCGCTGCGTTGCACATAATCTGCCACGCCTACAGCAAGGCGACCCTATTCTTTTGCGCGGGCGCCATCGCCTATGTGACCGGGACTCGCAGCATATCGGCACTGCGCGGCCTGGGAAGAAGCATGCCGCTCACCGCGGTGGCCTTTTTCATCGGGCTCCTGAGTGTCACCGGAGTGCCACCGCTGGCCTGCTTCTGGAGCAAGTTCATGATCCTTTCGGGCGCCATGCGTCTTCATGGTGCAATAGGGCCGACCATCCTCATTCTCATCCTTGGCGAGACCCTGGTCTCCTTCGGTTGGATGCTCTACGTCGCACAAAGAATCTTTCTGGGCCCTGTCTCGTTGGCGGCCCAAGTCCACAGCGACCCGCCTTGGGAAATGAGCGCCACCTTAGTCATCCTGATGATCGGCTGCGTAGCAGCCCCGTTTGTTGGCATGCCCTTAGTGCAGTTGATGGGAAAATAGAATGATCAATGTGGTTCGCCAAGTCGAAACCAGCATCGTGATCCTAATCGTTGGGTCATTCGTAAGCCTGCTCCTGGCGCGCCGGCGGAGGCTGTGTGGGTGGGTTAGTTTCGCGATCGTATGCGTGTCCTCCGTGAGCATCTGGCTGGCTGTAGTGGGAGCCGTCACAGGGCCGTCGCACGAACACGCGATCCTTTCCGTGCCACAACTGGGCTCCCGTCTGGCGCTGCGGGTGGACCCCTTGAGCGCGATCTTCCTGGCCATTGTTGCACTGATTGCCCTCCTGAGCACCCTGTACTCCATCCGGTACATGGACCATTACGTGCGCGACAACGTCGCGAAGTTCTTCCCGGTCCTTCTCCTCTGCGTGGCCAGCATGATCGGCGTTCTGGTGACCACCGACTTCTTGTTCTTCCTCATCTTCTGGGAGTCCATGACGCTGACGTCATACTTCCTGGTGACGTTTGAGAGTGAGAACGCCGCGAGCCAGCGGGCGGGCCTGAAGTATTTCATCATCACCCACGGCGCAACGCTGTGCATGGTGGCTGCTGCACTGTTACTTTGGAGGACGTCAGGCTCGTTTTCTTTCGAGGCTATCAGACAAACTCTGTCCGAGTTGCTAAACACCCGACCGTTCCTAGCTCATTCCATCATCTTCCTCTTCTTCTTGGGGTTTGCCACCAAAGCGGGAATCCTACCCATGGGCGATTGGCTTCCCGATGCACACCCTGTTGCGCCCTCCGGCATGAGCGCCACGCTCTCCGGTGCACTGGTCAAGCTGGGAATATATGGGCTGGTTCGCCTCTTCTTCTCCTTTCTGGTTGCCTCACCATCGCTGAGCATCTGGGGGATTATCCTGGCTCTAGCAGGCACAGGGTCGCTTTTCGCTGGAACATTAACCGCACTGCGGCAGATCGACACCAAGCGGCTTATGGCCTTTCACACCATCGGGCAGATCGGCTACATCTGCCTCGGGCTCGGTACGGGCGCCTACTGCCTGCCGAGGTACCCGGCGCTGGCCTCGATCGCTCTCGCGGGTGCGATATTCCATGCTGTAAACCACGCCTGCTTCAAGTCGTGCCTCTTCCTCGGCGCGGGGTCGGTGCTTTACCGGACGGGCAAGCGCGACATGGATAAGCTGGGCGGCCTCGCTGGTCCTATGCCGTACACAGCCGGCACAACAACAATCGCCTCATTGAGTATCGCGGGGGTGCCGCCCTTCAACGGGTTCGCCAGCAAATGGCTTATCGTTGCCGGCTGCATATTGGCAGGAATGCGATTCCCGTTGTTCCTGGTGCTGGGTCTTGTAGCCCTATTCATTTCGCTCGTTACGCTCGCTTCCTTCCTGAAGGTACTCGGAGCGGTCTTTCTCGGCAAGGCCGATGAGAACTTCAGACCCGAGGAAGTGCCGATATCCATGATTGTGCCCCAAGTGGTGCTTGCCGCCCTCTGCATCCTACTGGGCATCTTTCCACAGCCCGTCTTGCGTTTCGTCGGTTCTGCCATCCAGGGGGTTACGGGCATCCCCGTATCGGGGGTGGACGCGAGCAGGATTTGGGGCGGCCTGTCACTGACGGATGGATCGCCGGTCGCATTCTGGTCACCCCTCGCCATTTTGGCAGCCTTGGCCATCCTGGCATTGATCTCCTATGCCCTTCAGCGCGTGGGCGGAGCCCGAGTGAGGTCAGTACCGGTCTGGTACTGCGGTGAAGAACACGCCCCGGCCACGGTCCGTTACCCCGCCAGCAGTTTTTACCTGCCATTCAAACACGCCTTCCAGGGAGTCTATCCAACTGGAAAGGTGCACGTGCCGAAATTCCCAGCTCTACTTCGCCGCGTGCTCGATTTTGACCAATGGCTGTATGCGCCGACCGTCAAGATTATTGACAGGGCCGCAGACCGAGTCAGCAGAACGCACGTCGGAACCCCTCAAATCTACCTTCTGTGGATAGTGATTGGCGCCATCGTTGTGACTGGAATCTTGCTGTGGGTGAATGGCTGAGGAGATGGCCATGGATGTCATAGATCAGAGGACCATCACGACGGTTAAGGAAGCAGTCGCCGCGCGCAGCGACGGTGCTCTCCTGTCAGTGACGCAACCTCACCCCGATACCCTCTATTTCGCGATCGATAAGAGGGCGATGCCAGCCGTGGTGGATGGCCTAGTCAACGAGATGCGAGCGCGCTTCATGATTTCGGTGGGAACTGATAAAAGACCGGTCACCGGCGAATTCGCGATCCTGCATCTGTTTTCGCTCGACCGTGAGCATCTCTACATTCTGCTCGAATCTCCCGTCGCCGAAGAAGACCTGCGGATTGCATCGATCACGGGCGTCGTCCCGGGGGCAAATTGGGCAGAGCGTGAGTACCGCGATGCCATTGGAGTGCATCCCGAAGGGCATCCGGATCCACGCCGCCTGCTCTTGGCAGACGACTGGCCGGAAGGCGTCTATCCACTGCGCCGAGATTTCCCTTACAACTACCAGCCTCCGCCTGCTGAAAATGTGCGCCCGCAACTGCGTGAACCCCCCGCCGGCGCAAGCGTGTTACCCATGGGGCCATTCTTCCCTGTTTTGGAGGAACCTGCTTATTGGCGCTTGTTCGTCGAAGGCGAGACGATCGTGGGATGCGATACTCGCATCTTCTACAACCACCGGGGAATTGAAAAGCTGGGTGAAAGCGTTTTGACCTACAACGAGATCCCGTACTTGGCCGAGAGGATATGCGGGATCTGCGGATTCATTCATTCGACCTGTTATTGCCAGGCCGTCGAGAAGGCGGCCGGCATCGAGGCGCCGCGTAGGGCCCGATACATCCGAACGATCATGCTGGAGCTGGAACGCATCCATTCGCATCTGCTCTGGCTGGGCATTGCGGGGCACATCATCGGTTTCGACACGGTCCTCATGCAGACTTGGCGGATTCGTGAGCCGGTGATGTGGCTTTGTGAAGAGATCTCTGGAAACCGCAAGACATACGGAATGAATACGGTCGGCGGGCTCCGGCGCGATCTCCCCAATCAAATCAAGCCCAAGCTCATGGAGACGCTCGCGGAGGTGGAAAAGGAGGCCATAGCAGTTCGCGATGCGGTCGTGGGGGACACCACGTTGCATGCAAGGACCAAGGGAGTTGGCGTATTAACGAACGAATGGGCGAAGAAGATCTGTACCGTGGGCCCGCCGGCGAGGGCATCCGGGGTGGCTATCGATGCGCGGATCGATCACCCCTATGCGGCGTACGACGAAGTGCCCCCGCAGATTGCCACGCAAGAGGCGGGTGATACATGGGCGCGCGTGCTCGTGCGAGTCGGCGAGTTGCTGGAGTCAATTCGGCTTGTACGCGAGGCGCTGTCGGCAATTCCTGAGGGTCCGATTTGCGCGGAGATCAAGGAGGAAATACCGCCAGGGAAAGTGGGTGTCTCCGTGGTAGAGGCACCGAGGGGCGAGGCAGTCCATTTTGTGCTGACGGGTGGTGATAACCGGCCGTACCGGTGGAGAGTGCGTGCCCCAACCTATCCGAACCTTCAGGCTCTGCCGGCTATGATCTTAAATGAAACCATAGCGGACGTGCCCATTACCCTCGGGAGTCTCGACCCCTGCTTCTCATGTACGGAGCGCCTCGAGACGATCGATAGAAGGACAAAGGAAGTTAGGATTTACTCCCGCGCTGACCTCCTTGAAATGTCCAGAGGGAAGGCCCGCCGCAGAGGTGCACCATGACGGCTTCGTTTGTTACGGTATTCCTGCCGTGCTTGCTGAACGTGGTGCTGGCTCTGTTCTTATCGCCGCTTTGCGAAGGCATCATGCGCAAGCTCCGAGCCGCGATCCACTCTCGCCTTGGGCCCCCGATCACGCAACCCTATTGGGATCTCTTGAAGCTCTTGGGCAAGGAAGACCTCCGGAGCACGGGCGGAGTCGTATATGCGAGCCTGCCGGCTCTCACGCTAGGTTCGCTGCTGCTTCTCGCGACGCTGGTTCCGATGGGAACTGCCGCACCGCTCGCCTTTGCCGGGGATATGATCGTGGTGCTCTATGTCGCGACCATGAGCGGTGTACTGATCATGTTGGCGGGGTTTGCTAGCGCCAGCCCTTATGCTTCCATCGGGAGCTCGCGCGAAATGATGATGCTTTTGTCTGTCGAACCCATTCTGGCCATTGCTCTTTCCGTGGGTGCGTTCAAGGCAAAGACCCTGGCGTTGGGCGGCATTGTCAACTGGCAGGTGCAGAATGGGCCCAGCATCAGTATGGCGATAGGGGGCGTGGCATTTTTCCTCGCCCTGCAGGCACTGGCGGGAAAATTGCCATTCGACATTGCCGAGGCTGATCAGGAAATCATGGGGGGCTCGCTGGTGGAGCAAAGCGGTCCGAGACTTGCGCTTTTCCGCTGGGCCATTTGGACGAAGCAGCTCGTCTTCGCTTTCTTGCTGGTTGAGGTGTTCTTTCCTTGGCCGCGCGTTGGAATTCCTCTGCTTGATCTGACCATAACGATGCTGAAAGTGCTCGTGGTGCTGATGCTTGTGGCGGTTATTGATGTCGTCAATCCGAGACTCCGTATCGATCAGGCCATGGGTTATTTCATGCGGGTCGCGGTTTCGTCCCTGGCGGCCCTGGCATTTGCGGTGATTGGGAAGTAGCCGGAGGTCAAGGTGTTCCTGAGCAAGCTGCGAGAAGCGCTGATTTGCTTGAAAGCAGGGCGCGTGACCCTCGGATACCCGTTCACGCCCCACGAGCCAAAACCCGGGTTCCGTGGGAAGGTCACGGTGGATACCGATCTGTGCTTCGGATGCGGTGGCTGCGCAAACGTCTGCCCGGCCGGCGTGATCGTGGTGTCTGACCAGGAACCGCGCCAGAGGGTGCTCGAATTCTACTGGGCCAGGTGCACGTATTGCGGCAAGTGCGAAGAAGTCTGCCCCGAGAAAGCGATCCGCCTCAGCCAACAATTCGAAACCGCCACGGACACGCCCCAGGACATGTACATGCGACTGGAGGTTCTCATGGGGCCCTGTCAAAGGTGCGGCAGGTGTTTCCCACCCCCAACGGTGCTTGACCGGATGATGAAAACCGGTTTCCGGAATAGTTCAGAGGGAGGGAGGGCGTGAAGCACGTGTACCAGTTTACTGATCCGCCGAGGGGCTTCATCAATCCTCGGGGCGCCGATCCAGGGGACAGGAAAATGCACTCGACCGTGATTCGTCGACGACTGCGCTTGCCGACTTCTATGCCCCCTGTTCTCGTAACTGAGGTTTCGCCATGATCCCGGGAGCAATGCACACCAGTTTGATCGAGACCCTGAGCTTGACCCTGCTGATTACGTCGGTGGCTGCGGTTGAGATGCGGCGGCTCAAATTTTCGGCTGTCGCCTACCTCTGTCAGGCACTCCTGATCGTGGGGCTGCTTCTGAGTTTTGCTCCTGTCAACAGGGCGCTGTACTGGTGGGCTGCCACCGCCCTGGTTACCAAGGTGATTCTCACACCCTGGTTCCTTTTCCGGTCGATCCGCGGTGTGGATGACCGGGAATTGAAGCCGGTGATTGGCTTTGGCCCGTCGGCCATAATCGCCGCCTTACTGATGCTAAGTTTCTTCCGACTCACCCACGGCCGTGTCGCGCTTCTAGCACCCACGGAGTTGGGGCAACTCGGGGTGTTCAGAACGAATTTGGCGGTAGCGTCCACGGTTTTTGCACTTGGCCTCTATGCTGTGCTGACCCGTCGGGATGCAATCAAAACTGTGATCGGGCTCTGCCTGCTTGAGAACGGAGTACACCTGAGTTTGGTGAGCTTGGCTCCCGGGTTGCCGGAAACCGCGCTCTTCGGCATGGCAACGGAAGTTGTTGTGACCGTTTTCCTTCTCCTGTACGTGATCGGGGGAGTACGGCAGGCGTTCGGATCCACGGACACGTTTAGGTTGAGGGAATTAAGGTGGTAGATGCGGCCAAACGGCTAGTGCGGGGGATGTACTTATGGCTGGAAAGGTGCTGACGGAGACATCACTCCTACCCGCAGTTGTGCTCCTGTTGCCGATTTTGGCGGGCGCCATCGTGTTCTCGGCAACGCGCCTGGGTCGCGCTTTTCAACAAGGGTTGTGCGTTTTGACCGCGGCACTTGTCACCGGGGTGGGCACGTGGATGGCCTACCGGACCCTGCAGGGAGTAGTGCTTACGACCTGGAGCAATGAGCTCCGCGTCGATGCCTTGAGTGCCTTGATGGTCGTCATTATCGGAGGTATCGGACTGCTCGCATCAGTTTACTCCGTACGATACCTCGCTGAAAGCACCACTGAGCACCCTGCGGCTCGCCGCATGGGCACATTCTATGGCCTTCTGATGTGGTTTCTCGGGACCATGTTGTGGGGGTGCGTTACCAACAACGTGATCATGCTCTACGTCGCAATTGAGGCTACCACACTCACCTCGGGCCTCCTTGTCGCCTTTTATTGGGATCGGCGCGCACTGGAAGCGGGTTACAAGTACCTGATGCTGCTAACCATTGGGATTACTTTCGCTCTGTTCGGCTGCGTATTACTTTACGCGGGTGCAGCAGCGACGAATAAGCTCGCTGGAGCAAGTGCCCTGCTTATCAGTGACATCCGGAGCGTGGTTCAATACCTGCCGAGCGGCACGGCGGCGATTACGATTGCGTTCCTGGTGATCGGATTCGGGACCAAAGCCGGGATTGCGCCGTTCCATCCCTGGCTCCCTGATGCGCACGCGGAAGCCCCGACACCGATTAGCGTGCTGTTGTCGGGTGTGATGATAAAAATGGCGCTTTATGCCCTGGCTCGTACGGTGAGCATATTCTACCCAACTTGGCCTCAGGTCACGATCTTCATCGTGGCGCTGGGCGCTTTCACGATGCTGCTCGGCATCATCTTGGCTTTGACCCAGAACGATCTCAAGCGCTTGCTGGCTTATTCATCCGTAAGTCAGATGGGCTATGTACTGGTGGGAATCGGACTCGGGACCTACCTGGGATGTTATGGCGGCCTTTTTCACTTGCTGAACCACGCCCTCTACAAATCATTGTTGTTCATGTGCGTGGGTGCGGTAATCTATGCCACTGGCGCTCGGCGAATAACCGATCTCGGCGGCCTGAGAAATCAAATGCCGATCACGAGCGCCTGTTTCTTTCTAGGGGCTCTGGCCATAGCGGGCTTCCCGCCGCTGAATGGATTCTGGAGTAAGCTGACCATATACTTGGCCCTGGCAAGAGCCGGGCTGTGGTGGGCAGCCGTCATCGCCATCCTGACGAGTATATTAACCATCGCCGTCATGGTCCGCGCGGGGTACAGAGTGTTTTGGGGAGACCGGCACTTGGGCAGCGCCTCCGTGTTAAGTGTGAGGGAAGTACCAGCGGGCATGTGGGTCCCCATGGTGGTTTTGGCGGTAGCATGCGGATTGCTTGGAATCTACCCTCAACTACCATACCCGCTGCTGGATCGCGCCGCGACCGTTTTGGCAACCCTGGGAAGGTAACTCGATTCCATGCATCACTCGTTCTTTATGGAGTACCTGATGCTCGAGGCAAAAGACCATTATCCGACGGGCGCAGAGATCTTCGGTCCAGGGGAGTCTCCCTCTTTCACTCTGTCGTGGACCTCCAGCATTTGTTTGTCCGTCAGCCGATCGTGGTTGATCTATTTGGCCGAGGTGCCAGTATGCTAAAAGGTCTTTGCAGAAAGGCGCTTGGCAAAGCACTTTGGGTGTACCACGCCAATACCGGAGCATGCAACGGATGCGATATTGAAGTCATCAATGTCCTCACTCCTTATTATGATGCTGAGCGTTTCGGGATCAAGCTTGTGGGGTCTCCTCGGCACGCCGATGTCCTCTTGATTTGCGGCCCTGTCACACGGCAAGTGGCGCCGGCACTCAGGAGATTAGCGGAAGCTGTTCCAAATCCGAAGCTCACCTTCGCTGTCGGTTCCTGTGCGACGGGAGGAGGTTGCTGGTTCGACAGCTACAACGTGTTGGGAGGCGCAAACAAGGCAGTTCCGGTGGATTTTTACATCCCGGGTTGCCCTCCACGACCCGAAGCCATCCTCTACGGAGTGGCTTTTGCATTGGGCTTGGTTCCGAAGAAAATAGCCGAGGAAAGGCTGAATCAAGAGACGCTCGAGGAGTTGGCCCAGGGAAAATCAATCCTCACTGGGAAGTGATTCGACAAAAAACCTCGCTGATACAGTACGCCCACGTAAGGTACTGTCATTGTACCGCGCCGAGGTCTGTCAGAATGGGCAAATGTGCAGCTCCGACAGGGTCAGTTAGGTTCCAAAGCCGTGTGGAATGATTTCGGAGAAAGGCAACGCCGAGAAAAGATGGGCTACGCAAGCTCTGTTGAGGGGGATCTTCTCGGGGTTCTTCTGTCTCCGCTGATCAGGCCGAAATTTCAGGTGAACTCAGGCTGTCAAAAGACCGTAACCGGGATTATTCTTAATTGCGGAGGAGTATGGGCATGGAAACCCTTCAGCGCATTCTGAAAGAGCATACGTTTTTCGTGGACCTGCCACCGCGTCACCTCGAACTCGTGGTTGGATGTGCCGCCAATGCCCGCTTTCAGGGTGGGGAGTTCATTTTCCACGAGGGTGAAGAGGCTGAGAAGTTCTATCTCATCCGCGAGGGGAAAGTGGCGCTCTCGATAAGCTCTGAACGCCGTGGCCCTCTCAACATCCTCACCCTTGGGGAAGGCGATATTCTGGGCTGGTCGTGGCTGTTTCCTCCTTATCGATGGAAGTTCTCCGCGAAAGCCATCGAGCCTACGCGTGCTTTTGCCATGGACGGTCATTGCCTTCGCGACAAAGCTGAACTGGACCACGAGCTCGGTTACGAACTTCTGAGCCGATTCGCGCGCATTGTCGAAACCCGCCTCGAGACCATGCGGTTACAACTTGTGAATGTCTACCAGGACAAATGAATCTCATCGTGCATCTAACTCGGGTTTTCCAGCATGGGGCGGGACGGACTGGGAAAGTTGGGCTCGTTGCGCTTTGAACGGGCAGAAACCGTTGAGGCGGTACTGATTGCGCTTCGCCAGAACGCGGTTTGGTGGGTTTGGCTGAAAAACGGCAATTAGTTTGGGGGTGTGACTGTCGGGCGTAGTCCTGCGCCGGTTCCCTAACTCCGGTCCTCCGCCTAGTGAAAGTCCCGCTCGAGTTGACATTATTGGTTTTGTCGCTCCCACGGATAGACTTCCTCCTTTCCAGGCGCAACCTACATCTTTTTCTGTTTGCCCTCTTTTGTTCCTGGTTCCAACGCCGCCTGCAACCCCAGGCGGCGGTCGTCGCCTTGCACCACCCGGTCACAGTCCTTCGACGGTCTCACTGACCCGAGTTTCTCACCACGGAGGGGAAGGGCGGGGTTTTGACCCCCCGTTACGCGATCTTCCTAACTGTTTCCACGCCGCGCACCACGCGCCGCTTGGGGGAACGATCTGCGCGCGGCGCGAGGAGAAGGGCAGGGGGTGAGCCCGGTTACGTCTTAGCGTGATGGGATCCCAAATACAACGGTCACACGAACTGCCGTTGGAATAATGATAGCGAGGCAGCCATCGCTGGATTAAATTGGTTGATCGGAGACGTCCTCTTATGAAAGCTTGCCTGCTCTACTCCCCTTCGAAGGTCGAATCTAATCCGCTGCACTTTGCTGATGCGCCTGACCCCTTGCCCACTGGAGAGGAAGTGTTGGTGCGGGTCGCCGATTGTGGGGTCTGCCGAACAGACTTGCACGTGGTGGAAGGTGAGCTTCCACCGCGCAAGTCTCCCGTCATCCCCGGGCACCAGGTTGTAGGCCGGGTCGAGAAGGTGGGTTCAAAAGTAAGTCGATTCCACGTTGGCGACCGCGTCGGGATCCCTTGGCTGCACCATACCTGTGGGGTCTGCGAGTATTGTCGCGCCGGCAAGGAGAACCTCTGCGACAACGCCACCTTCACAGGCTACGTCGTCGACGGGGGATTTGCAGAGTACGCGCTCGCCCCGGAGCCATTTGCGTACCGAATTCCTGAGCAGGTCTCCGACGAGCAAGCGGCGCCGCTTCTGTGTGCGGGGATTATCGGCTTCCGCGCGCTCCGCCTCTCAGGAATTCAGCCCGGTGGCAAGCTGGGTTTCTACGGCTTCGGGGCAGCAGCGCACGTGGCGATTCAGGTCGCGCGTTACTGGAACGTCGATGTCTACGCCATGACTCGAGATGAGCGTCACCAGCGACTGGCACGTGAGCTGGGTGCGGTGTGGGTGGGCGGAACGATCGCCGATCCGCCGGAAAAGCTTGATGCCGCCATCATCTTTGCACCGGCCGGTGAGATCGTCCCAGCGTCGTTGCGGGCGCTAAAGAAAGGCGGCACCGTGGCCCTGGCCGGCATCCACATGTCGACCATCCCGCCGCTCGATTACAGCCTGCTCTACCACGAACGAGTCCTGCGCAGCGTGGCCAATAACACTCGTAAGGACGGGGAGGAATTCCTCCGACTTGCCGCCGAAATCCCCGTCCGTACGGAGGTCGAGGTCTTCCCGTTTCACGATGCCAATCGCGCGTTGAACCAATTGAAGAACGATGCAATCCGCGGGGCCGCCGTGCTGCAGATCCACAAATGATCGAATCGTCCTTACACACGCTCCCTAACGCAAACCTCTCGCCGCGCTCTGCGGCTTTTCGTCGGGAGCTCGGGCCGCAGGAGCGGGTTACAGCTTGCTGCTCGCCTCGCGCCCCGCGCAGATCGTTCCCCCAAGCGGCGCGTGGTG
>JAIQEZ010000173.1 GCA_020073545.1 Terriglobia bacterium
GCGGCCGGACAACGGGTGTGGAAAAGACGCTCCGTGGAAAAGCCTAAAAGCGGGCGTTCCCACCGAGCTTGGAAATCCCGCCCAGAGCGCGGGATTCCCACTTTCCCACACCCGCGGCGGCGGGTCCTCGGTAACATTTTAAATGCCCCGACGCTCTGCACGAAAGTTACATTCTTAAATGGCTTGACGCGTGGTACGGAAGTACCGGGAGCAACAGCTTATTCCAGGCAGGAAAGGCCGACAGCGATGAAGAAGCTCGCTGGCACATGGGGTTGTCCCCTGGGCTGAGACAAACAGTTAACCTGAATTCTGCCCTATAAACATCAAAAGCATTCCAGAAACCCTTGCTGGGAGCCTCGAAGATGGCTATCTCGGCCTTTGTTGTGAACCCTCATTCAAAATGCGGTTTGGGAACAATCGCGTCTGAACCCCGAAGATCGCATTTTGAGACCACGCGGGCTCAGTCTTCCCGCAGGATCCAGGTTAAGCCAGCACAAAGAAAAACTTGACGGAAGGGCGGCCCCGGGGGAAACTTGATTCTTGCGCCTGATAAGGCTTTAGCAACCTAGCACTTCCAAGCGCTCTGAGGACCCACACTCGTCCCCCGGGCGCACAGGGCATAATTCAAATAGTCATCTGAAGGCGGCATGTGAACGAGTTTCGCGAGGGGTGTGTACTCTCGTATGACTCAGACGGTAATGTCATTGTAAAAAGATAACAAGCGACCCTGGGCAGTCGGTCCGCTTGATTCCAGTGGTACCGGAGAGGTTCGAATGATGACGCATCGGGGATTTGAAAGTGGCTCCCCCACCTGCCTGCAACCCCACAGGAATCGACTCACGCCAGGAGGGGACAGTCGTTGGCCGTTTGGGGCAAAGGCACGGCTTGTCGCTGCGCTCCTGGCAGTAGTGAGTGGGGCGGCCTGCGGGGGAGGCGTGGCGTCCAGCACCGCGCAGCCCTCAGTGCAAGTTACCCCAAGCAGCTTGACGTTCGGGAGTCAGGCGGCGGGGACAACGAGTACTGCGCAAACCGTGACCTTGGCGGATACCGGGACCACGGCCGTCAACATCACGGGGGTGAGCATAAGCGGCGACTTCTCGCAAACCAACAACTGCCCGGGCGCCTTGGGAGCCGGTTCGAGCTGCAGCTTTCAGGTGGTCTTCACGCCGACGGTGACGGGGACGCGCACGGGGACGTTGTCGATCAGCACCACGGCCACGAGCACCGCGCAGACGGTTGGTCTCACGGGCGCCGGGACCGGCCCACTGGCAGGAGTCTTCACCCAGCGTTATGACAACAGCCGCTCAGGTGCGAACACCCAGGAAGTCTTTTTGACCCCGGTCAATGTCAATTCGAGCGAATTCGGCAAACTGTTCTCGCTGCCCGTTGATGGGCAAGTCTACGCGCAACCCCTCTACGTGGAAAACGTCTCGATTCCGAACCTGGGTGTGCACAACGTCGTTTTCGTGGCGACGGAACACGACAGCGTCTATGCCTTTGACGCTGACGGCCAATCCGCGACCCCTCTCTGGCATGTCAGCTTCCTGAATCCTTCAGCCGGGGTCACGACAGTCCCTTATCAGGATGTGGGAAGCAGTGACCTCAATCCCGAGATCGGAATCACCGCTACTCCCGTCATAGACCCGACCAGCGGCACCCTCTACGTCACGGCCAAGACGAAGGAATCGCAGGACCCCTCCTGCACATCGAACTGCACGTACAACTATTTCCATCGCCTGCACGCGCTCGCCATTACCACCGGGGCGGAAAAACTCGGTGGCCCGGTGGTCATTTCGGCGAGCGTTCCCGGCACAGGGTACGACAGTGTCAGTGGCACCGTAACCTTTGGAGCTTTGCGGCACCTGCAACGTCCGGGTCTGCTGCTGCTTAGTGGGACGGTCTATATTGGATTCGGCTCCCACGGTGACACTGACCCCTACCATGGCTGGTTGATGGCTTATAACGCCACCACCCTCCAGCAGACCGCCGTCTTTAACGTCACGCCCAACGGAAACAGGGGCGCCATCTGGCTGGGGGGTGGGGGCATCTCCGCGGACGCGGGCGGAAACTTGTACGTCGTTACCGCCAACGGGACCTTCGATGCCAATACTGGGGGAACCGATTACAGCGACAGCGTCCTTAAACTCCAAGTTCAGTCCGGCCAGTTCCAGGTCCTGGATTACTTCACCCCCGCCAACCAGGGAGTCCTGGAGACGGCCGATCTTGACCTCGGCTCGGCCCCTGCCCTGATTCTGCCTGATCAGCTCGGCCCCAATCCCCACCTGCTGGCCACGGCGGGGAAGGATGCTCGCCTCTTCATCCTCAACCGTGACAATCTGGGCTATCAGCAAGCGGGAGACGCCGGGGCGCTGCAGGTGATTCAGGACTTCAGTGGCCAGCTTTTCGCCGGAGGGACTTATTGGAACGGCAACCTCTACTTCCAGGCTGTGGACGACTTCCTGAAGCAGTTCCCTTTGCAAAACGGTACTGCGCAGTCTCCGACGCTGGCCGCCTTTCAGACGGGATTTCCGGATCCCCCGCCGGCGGTCTCCGCGAATGGAACAAGCAACGCCATCCTGTGGGTTGTGCAAGCCGACGCTTACGGCACTGGTGGGCCAGCGGTTCTGCACGCATTCGACGCCACCAATATCGGCAATGAACTTTACAGCAGCAGCCAAGCGCCCAACCTGCGTGACCAGGCCGGCCCGGCGGTGAAGTTTGTGGTTCCCACGGTCGCCAATGGGAAGGTGTATGTCGGGACGGCAGGGGAAGTGGACGTGTATGGCCTGTTGCCGTGAGGACGGTCGGGAAGGCTCTTGATACCCAGACCCCTGGCAAGGCGGTTGTATCGAAGAGTCGCACCTGGGACACTCCGCGCAGAAGGCGTTCCCTCCGTAACTGAGTTCCTTCAGTCCGCGCTGCGAGGTGTAGGGGCCTTGGATGACTTGGCTCTTCAACCGGGTAAAAAGCCGGGTGGCAGTGTTCTCGGTACCCGCCGGGCGGGCTGCGCTGCTACGACCTTTCCGGCCGGTCCGTGAGGATGGAATACATCTCCGGCCGGCGGGCGGCGATGCGGTCGAATTCCCACGCGCCCGGCTGGCGGACGACACGGTTGCAGTCAGCCGCCGCGGGGTCGACGTCGCCGTAAATGATGGTTTCCTCGGTTTCGCCCGCTTCCGCCAGTATCTTCCCCGTAAAATCCACAATCTGCGAATGGCCTGAAAAGCGGAAGCCGCGCTCTTCGCCCACGCGGTCGCAGGCGATGACGTGCAGGTGGTTTTCCGTGGCCCGCACCGGGGGCGTGTGCTGCCAGGAGTCGGAGCCGAGTGGCCAGTTAGTGGGAATGGCCAGAATCTGCGCCCCCTTCAGCTTGAGGACGCGACCGGATTCGGGAAAGCTGCAGTCGTAGCAAATGCTGATTCCAACCTTCGCGTACGGCGTCGCGAAGACGGGAAAAGGTCTGTCCCCGGGCGCGGTGTGCCAGTCAATGCCGAGGCAGGGAAGGTGGAGCTTGCGGTACGTCCCCAGGATGCCTTGCGGCGTGACGACCACGGCAGAATTGAAAATCGGCTCGCCGGCGCGTTCGAGCAATCCCACCACCGCAGTGCAGTCGAAGGCTTTCGCGGCTGCCAGGATCCTCTCTGTGGAGGGGCCGGGAACTTCTTCGGCCGCGGGGCAAGCTTCCTCGCGGCTGGTAAAGCAGTAGCCGCTTAGTGCGCACTCCGGGAAGACCACCAGCTTGGCGCCCGCGTGCGCTGCCGTCTCCAGATGGGCGAGGATCTTCCCGAGATTGCGCTCCTTTTCCAGGATTTCAATGTCCATCTGGACGGCTGCGACTTTCATGAATGCCCCCCGGCGGTGGAAATGTCGCCGGTATTTTAACAGGGTTCCGGGTCGCGTGCAGGGCGCAACGAGGGGTCGATTGTATTCTTCCACCGCAACTTCTCCTCGCCCCTAGTGTTTGAACTTGCAGAATGCGAGTCGTTGTGGGACAATAAGACCCACTTCCCGACGTCAGGGCACTTTCAACTCTAGGAGGAAGAATGAACAGGACGTTCCTTGTTTGCTCAGCAGTGCTTGCCGTTTTGGGCTTTACGATGCTCATCGGCGCGCTGAAAGCGCAGCCACACCCGAGCCCGGCGCCTGCCGCAATGGCAGCCCCGGCAGCCGCACCGGTGGTCGTCGCGGCCCCGGCGCCTCAACGGCAAGAGCGGCACCCGGAAATCCATGCGGCGATCCGCAACCTGGAGGAAGCCAGGGGCCATCTGGAAGCGGCCGCGCATGACTTCGGCGGCCACCGCGTGAAGGCGATCGAACATACGAACAAGGCCCTGGAGGAATGCCGCGAAGCTCTGAGGTTTGACCGCTAGTCCCGTGACCGCCTAGCGGAGTCCCCAGCCCGTTCCCCAGACGGCGCTCTGGTTGGCTGCGAACGCCTCTGAAAAGCACCCAACCAGGCGGGCACGGGACTAGGGCTGACCGCAGCAAGGGCTAAGGACTGCTCTCCTTGGAGAGTGGCGGAAAAATCGAGAGGGGTACGGCAGCTCGCACCGGGTTGCCGTGCCCCTCTTGCTTTGCCGACATACGTGGACCGATGTAGGGGAGAACCGTTACAGTGCTCCCGGACCATCGGTCGCACTCCAAAGCGTCAACTACCCAAAATCCCCTCTTGACAAAAGGCGAATGAAAAGCGAACATAGCCCATCGTCGCCGGAGGGGATTTTCCCATGGGCTGCACACTTGTCAGGCAACCTGCTGGAAAGACAGGACTTGTGGGTATTGCGCGACTGGCGGCCCAAAGCCCTCTCGTGCGCGAGCGCGCCGAGGTGGAGTACTACCGCTTGCCGGTGCGCTCCACCCTGAATCGTGAATCAAGCGGGCGCATGCCGTTCGCCTGGACGATCAACCCTTATCGGGGCTGTGAATTCGGCTGCAAATACTGCTACGCCCGCTACACGCACGAGTTCATGGAGTTGTGGGACGGCCGCGACTTTGAGCGCAAGATCTACGCCAAAGTCGCCGCGCCGGAACTGCTGCGCACGGAACTGCGGGAGGCACGCGACAAAGGGCTGCCCATTGCCCTGGGTACAGCGACCGACCCCTACCAGCCGGCGGAGAAGCACTTCCGAATCACCCGGGAAATGCTCGGGGTCTTTGCCGAATTTTCGGGGCTGGATTTTTCTCTCACCACGAAATCGGTCTTGATCCTGCGCGATCGGGACTTGCTTGAGACCATCACCGCCCGGCACCGCTTCAGCGTGCACATGACGGTCACCACGCTCGACGAGTGCCTGGCGCGCCAACTCGAACCCCAGGCCCCGGCGCCCGCAAAGCGCCTAGAAGCTGTGCGAGCGCTGGCCCGCGCCGGGATCCGTGTGGGCGTGAACGCTATGCCCATCCTGCCCGGATTAAATGACGCGGCGCGCGCCCTCGAAATGCTGGCGTGTCGAGCGGCCGAGGCCGGCGCGAAGTTCCTCTACGGAAACCTGCTGTTCCTGACGCCCTCCGCCCTGAAGCAGTTCATGCCGTTTCTCGAGAAGGAGTTCCCGCACCTGGTGAAGCGCTATCGGCAACTCTACGCGCGCTCGGCGTACCTGCGCGGCGAGTACCAGGAAAAGATGACGAAGTTGCTGGCGGAACTCCGCGCGCGCTACGGCCTGGACGGTCATCGCGGTGAGGTACCCGCCGCGGCGCGTCACCCGCAGATGGCGCTGCCGTTCGACTCGGCGCCGGCGGAGGCCCGCTTTCCGCTCACGGCCTGCCACAACGCTCTGTGAGAACACGGGTGCAATCCCGCGCTCACTCATTGCCTCTTCGCGCCATTTGGTGATTGATTACCCTCCATTTGGGAAGTATATTCCTGCGCGGGCGCGGTGGGCCGCCCTGCCTGCCGGCAAGGCAGGGCACCGCGAGGCTGTCATGAACAAACCGGCACAACCCTTGGGGCGTTATCTCTTCTACCTGGCGATAACTGTTGTCCCCATGCTGGTGGGCTGGGGTGTGCACGATGTGGGCGGGTTCTTTCGCGAGCCGGCACGCGCGGGTTATGTGGGCCTCGCAGTGCTCGCCTCGCTCGCCGTGTTCGTTCCCCGCCTGCACGTTCAGCCGTTCAGCAAGGGCTCGCAGGTAGTCGGCCGCGGGCTGCTGCGCGCCTACATGGCGAGCGGGTACGTGCTGGTGGTTCTTCTTCCCTTCGCCGACCGTCGTGGCCTCGTGACCTTCACTGACTGGGAAGCGCTGCGCATGGCCGGCTTGGCGCTCTGCGTGGTGGGTGCAACGATCCGCGTGGCGGGCCTTTGGTCGCTGGGCAGGCAGTTCAGCGGTCACGCGACCTTGCAGGAAAACCACCAGCTTGTGCAGACGGGATTGTACCGGCACGTGCGGCATCCCATGTACCTGGGCGCGGTGATCGCGACCGCAGGGTTGGTGCTGGTTTTCCGAAGTCGGCTGGTATTTCCGGTTTTGGTCTGGAACCTGACTTTCGTGCTGCTGCGCATGGGGCAGGAGGAACGCCTGCTGGGCGAGCACTTCGGAAGCGAATTCGAATCCTACTGCCAGCGCACTTGGCGGCTGTTGCCTTACGTCTACTGACCCGCGCCGCCTGCAAGGTCGGTTTGCCTGTTCCGCCGCTTTGAAGCTGCGAAAATGATAGAAACGCTTTTCACCGCAGAGACGCGGAGGCGCAGAGGAGAAAATGCGGTAGATGGCACATGGTAGCCTGAATTTCTCACCACAACGAGGGGGGGCGGGGCTGAAGGTCCCGCCCTTCCGATCGCCGGGAAAAAGGCATCGTGTGGTGAGAAATCCGGGTTAGAGGCGATGCAGACGCCAGACTCGAGATGCGCGACCAGGGTCACCATGCCCTTAACAGGAGGAGGACGACGACCTATGACTCGTAACCAGCGTTTTTCACATTTCGGCTTGCTCTTTAGCGTTTTGCTCCTTTCCACGTGCATGGCAGGCTATCTTTCCGCACAAAGTGCCTCGCCGCTGAATGAGCCCCGCATCGAAGCCCGCGTGGACGCATTGCTCAAGCAAATGACCTTGGAGGAGAAGGTCAACCAGCTCGTACAGCGTGCGGCCGACTCTGAGCCTCCGGAAGTCGTTAAGGGAGGCGGCTGGGAGGGCGTCGCGGCGCGTGGCGAGGTCGGGAGCCTATTTAACCTGACCGACCCAGCACGAGTGAACGCGATTCAAAAGGCGGCGGTGGAAAAGTCACGGCTGCACATCCCCATCCTCTTCGGTTTGGACGTGATCCACGGTTTCCGTACGGATTTCCCTGTCCCGCTCGGAATGTCCACGACCTGGGACCCCGTCCTGGTAGAAAAAGCCGCGCGTTTGGCGGCACAGGAAGCCTCCGCGGCGGGGGTGCGCTGGACGTTCTCGCCCATGGTGGACATCGCGCGCGATGCGCGCTGGGGCCGCATCGTGGAAGGCGCCGGCGAAGACCCTTATCTCGGATCGTTGTTGGCCCGCGCCTACGTGCGGGGATACCAGGGCACAAAACTTGATGCCCCTGGTTCCATAGCCGCCTGTGCCAAGCACTACGTGGCCTACGGCGCTGCGGAGGGCGGGCGCGACTACAATACCGTGGACATTTCGGACCGCACGCTGCGCGGCGTCTACCTGCCCCCCTTTCA
>JAIQEZ010000174.1 GCA_020073545.1 Terriglobia bacterium
ACGAGTACCGCGTGGTCTATCAGCCGCCCTCCTGGGCAGCCGCCCCGACCCGATCGGCCCCATAACCCTTGTCGTGAAGCGTGCAGGAACGCGTAGTGCGGGAAATCCGCACGCTACGTGTGATGTGGCGGGAGCTGGAAACGGAGCTCCGGAGGCATCTCGGAGCCACCGCGCCAGTTCCCGACCCTACCAGCCTTATCAATTCCAGCTTCGGGTTCGAATCACACCGGGCGCACCACAGACTGAGGCCGAAGGTAGTCGTACAAGGTCTCCGGTCCTAACACCCCGCCACCAAGCCCGCTCAGGTTCGCCCCAGCGTAAGGAATTCCGTGCTTAAAGACGTTGTGCGCGTTGATCCAACTACTCCCCGCGACCATTGTCTCCGCGACACGGTGAGCCCTGTCCAGGTTCTTGCTCCATACGCTGTTGGCCAAACCGTAGAAAGAACGATTCACAAGGTCGACCGCCTCGTCTTCGGTCTTGAAAGGCATCAGGTAAGCCACCGGGCCGAAGATCTCTTCTCGTGCACACACATTCTCGGGCGGACCAGTCAGGAGGGCCGGCTTCACATAGAATCCTCCCCTGAACTCCGGGATTTCCGCTTCCCCACCCGGCAGCAACGCTGACGCACCTTCTGCCACGCCGCGCTGGAGATATCCGAGGACGCGGTTCTTTTGTTTCGGACTCACAACAGGTCCCATTTCGGTCCCCGGCGACAGGCTGTAGCCAATGTTCAGGTGTTCCAGACGGGTCTTGGCGCGCTCAACAAGTTGATCCCAGATCGACTCGTGCACCAGCCAGCGGGTTGCCGTGCAGCAGACCTGGCCCGTGTTCAAGGTCAGCGCCGATACGAGGGCGCTGGCGGTTTGGTCAATGTCAATGTCATCGAACAACACCGCGGCCCCCTTGCCGCCCAGTTCCAGCTTCACCGGAACCAGATTCGCTCCACAGGCGGCGGCCACAGTCCGGCCAACCTCAGGTGAACCCGTAAACGACATGCGCCGTATGCCCGGATGAGCCGCCAGCGCCGCGCCGGCGGGTTCACCGTAACCCGGTAAAACGTTGATCACCCCATCGGGCACGCCAGCTTGTTGCGCCAAGCGGCAAAGATAAACTGTTGAAAGCGGCGTGTCTTCGGCCGGTTTCACCACGACGGCGTTGCCCGTCGCCAGCGCCGGTGAGATTCCCCAGCTCAGCAGCAAGAAAGGAAAGTTCCAGGGGAAAATGAATGCGCACACACCATATGGCACGCGCAGCGTGTAAGCCTCGTGTCCGGAAACCGCAATCGGCTCGCGCCGGCGGGTATTCACCGACAGGTCCGCATAGTACCGCAACGTCTGCGCAGCGAACGCTACATCGGCAGCAGCCTGCGCGATCGGCTTTCCAACGTCAAGCGACTCGATTTGTGCCAGGATATCCCGATGCTTATCGATCAGGTCAGCCAGGCGATGCAGGACCACCGCTCGATCGTTTGCTGGCATCGCAGGCCACCCGCTCTTCTTGAACGCCTGCTGCGCGGCCTCCACCGCTCGGTTGACGTCCTCCTGCCCGGCTGCGGCAACCTCAGCCAGCACTTTTCCGGTGCCCGGATCGCAGGTTTCAAGTCTCCCCCTGCGCACTGCGTCCACCCATTGGCCCCCGATAAACAGTTTCATGGGTCCAGATGCAAGGAAATCAGAAACTTCCGCTAACAAGATTCCCATAAGCACCTCCCGTTGCTTGGTATGAGTGCCCACGAGGGTCGTCCTTTTTGCAGGTTATGTCAAGGCAGGTTGGCCGCTTCATCGGGACTGAGATTCGGCACTTCCAAACCATAGCAGGCCCTGGATGGCTCCACGGTGCTCACCCTCCTTGCGGAGAACTCCGAGGTGACGGCTTCGAGTATACTCCGGGACGGCGACCAATGACCCGCCCGGCGCCGAGGCGGGGCCTTCGGGCTGAGGACACTAATCGGAGATTCGGCGTGTCGCGCGTAACGCGTACCCCAGCCTTGGCATCTGCACCCTTGCCTCATTGATTTGGACATTGGCCTCCGGATGAGGACCGCAAACCCCCACGGGCGAGTCTGATTACACTCCCTCTTGCTGCATTGCTGCTTGCCCCCTGCTAGGCCAGCACCGCGCGCACGTGCTCCACGTTCTCCGCAATCTGATCGGAGAACTTCGGGAACATGCCCACGATTACGGCGTCGGTCTGCTTGAGGTGTTTGAACGCGTAATCGAAGCAGTTGCGGACTTCCCCCGGCGAATCGCAGTGTCGCCCGGCGGCGAGAATCTTGAATCCCAAGCAGACGGGCTTGGCCTGGCGCAGCGCCTTTGTCATGCGGTCCGGGTCCGTGGCGAGATAAGTCTCGCCCACGGGTGACATGCCGATCTCCTTCTTGAATTCCTCCACTGTCCGCGTGATGCGATAAAAGCACCCCATATAGAAATCAATGGGCCAGCCCTTGGACTCGAGCGCGTCGATCACAACGGGGTTGTGTGTGGAAACGCCCGCCGGGAAGCCGAGGTCGTGGACCTGCTTGAGGAAGTCGCTGATGAGGTCAATCGAACCGGCTGCCCAATGCTTGTCCGTGGCCACGCCGTGATGGGCGATGCCGATGGGCTTCACCTTCGCAGCAATCGACGCGCACTTCATGGCGCCCTGGATGAGCGCCTTCGGATCCTTGGGATCGCTCACGTCCCAGGGGTCGGCGAGGCAAATCCAATGCATCTTGCAGCCGGCGGCGCGAATCTTGGGGAACTGGCGCTGCGCAGCGTCGCGGTAGTTGCTCTGCCAAGTGTTGATGCCCACCTTCTCACAAGCCAGCAGGTACTTCACCACCTGCTCGTCAGTGAAGTACTCGCGCATCAGGTGGTCGAGCAGGCCGTTGAAGTGCGAATAGCCGTAGAGCGGGTTGCCTCCGGAGATCAGCCGCGTGACGCGGTGCGAGCCAAAAGCGATGGTCGGCAATTCACCCGTAGTCTGCGCGGACACGAGCGGTGCCGCCACCAGCCCAGCCGCCGCAGCCACGGCGCCTTTCACGAAGTCCCGACGCGACGCGCAGGCCGGGATTATCCCGCGGGAGGGACAGATTTCAGGCAGTCGTTTGGCCATCAGGGATCACCATGGCGAGGGAGCGATCCAACAAACACAACACGGATAAACCTATCCTGAGTGGTTGTCAATGGCCATTGTGTCCTAGAACAGGGATGCAGGTTGAAGGCGGGCCGACAGTTGATAAGGTCAGTGTAGAAAACCCCGCACTAGTGACAGCTTGTCCATTCTGTGCATTGCCTCGCTCACAGGGATGGTCTCTCGGTTGCTCCACTTTCTCCCATATGGGCTATAGCGCGAGGTTCAGCCGCAGGCGGTTCATGCAAGTCGCCGTGGTCGGCGCGGCGGCAGGGCCTATCGTCTCGTGCGTCGGCACCAGCAATCCCTGGCGCTGCCTGATTGAGGATGAAGCGCGCACACTGGAAGCCCTCGTGGACCGGATCATCCCTGCCGACCAGGATCCTGGAGCAGCGTGGGCGGGCGTGGCCAACTTTATCGACCGGCAACTGGTGGGCCCCTACCGGAGACTGCAAAAGACCTACCGTCAGGGCCTCACGGGCACAAACGAGACGAGCGCCGCGATGTTCGGGAAGCGCTTCCCAGCTCTCTCAAGGGAACAGCAGGACGAAGTGCTGCGCGCGCTCGAGAGCGGTCAGGTCTCGGGCAAAAGCTGGAAGCAGCTTCCCGCGAAGCAGTTTTTCGACCTGCTGGTGAGCCACACCATGCAGGGGTTTTACGGCGACCCGCGGCACGGTGGCAATCGCGAACGAGTGAGCTGGAAGATGCTGCGCCTGCCCTTTCCCCCTGTGCGCGGGCGGATGCAGGACGACCTGACGAAGACGTCGTAGCGTGGAGGGCGCGGCGTCGCGGGACTGAGACGCCACGCGAGATTAACCCGAGTTTGACCGAAGAATGGCACTCGCGCGAGTCAACGCGGTGATTGTAGGAGCAGGGGCCGCTGGCGGCATCGTCGCCAAGGAGCTTGCGGAAGCGGGCCTGACGGTCGTTCTGCTCGAGCGCGGGAAATGGTACACAGCCTTCGATTGCCGCAAAGACGACCTGCGCAACCAGCGGACCTCCCTGTTGGGCTGCTCGTTTGGGCCGGACGACGATCGCTATCGCCGCGTAGTGGTCGGGCCTGACGGCCAAGAGCGCATCGTCGCCCCGAGCGAGGGCGCTTACAACAACAACGCGGCCTGCGTGGGCGGCGGCACGTTCAGCTATGGCGCCATGGGCTGGCGATATCTGGAGAAAGACTTCCGCATGCGCTCGACCTACGGCGCCGTGGCGGGCAGCACGCTGGAGGACTGGCCGATCAGCTACCAGGACCTGGAGCCTTACTACACGAAGGCCGAATGGGAGATCGGCGTTTCGGGCGACGACACGAAGAACATCTTCAAGGGGCCGCGCAGCCGGCCGCTCCCCATGCCGCCTCCGCCCCCCAGCCGTGAGCACCTGATTCTGAAGGCCGCCGCCGAGCGCTTGAAGCTTCATGCCTTTGATATTCCCATGCTGCGCAATACTGTCCAGTATAATGGCCGTGGCGCGTGCATGCGCTGCCGCTGGTGCGTGGGCTTCGCCTGCGAAGTTGATGCCAAGTGCGGTACGCACAACACGGTAATCCCACGGGCGCTCAAGACCGGCAACTGCACGCTGCGTACGGAATGCGTGGCGAAGGAAATCCTGACGAACGGGCAGGGCTGGGTGACGGGCGTCGCCTACTTCGACGAGCGCGGCAGGCTCCAGGAGCAGCCCGCCGACCTGGTTGTTGTCTCCGCTTCGGCCACCGAAACCCCGCGCCTGCTGCTCAATTCCCGCAGCCGGCTGTTTCCGAACGGTCTTGGCAATCGCTACGATTGGGTGGGCCGGAACCTACAAGGCCATGCCTACTCGGGCGCTTACGGATTGATGGAAACCGACACTTACGACGACCTGGGGCCGGGGGCGTCCATCGCCATTTGCGATTACAACCATGGCAATCCGGGGCTGGTCGGCGGCGCGATGCTTTGCAACGAATTCATCCGCTTGCCCATTCAGTTTGCCATGCTGCGCCCGCCGGGAGTGCCACGTTGGGGCGCCGCACACAAAGACTTCATGCGGCATTTCTTTAATCGCTGCATCGCGGTGCACGGGCCGGTGCAGGAGATGCCCGTCTTCGATTCGCGCGTGCAGGTTGATCCGCGGGTGGTGGACGGGTGGGGAATTCCCGTCGCGCGTCTTTCCGGGGCGAGGCACCCACAGGACCTGGAAGTGGCGAATTATATTTCTGGGAAGGCCGCGGCGTGGCTGAAAGAAGCCGGAGCCATCACGACATGGCCGAAACTTCCCGGCCAGGGCCTGAGTGGCGGGCAGCACCAAGCGGGAACGTGCCGTATGGGTAACGACCCCAGAGCCTCGGTCGTGAATCGCTATTGCCAGGTGCACGACATGGCAAACCTCTTTGTAGTCGATGGCAGCGTGCACGTGACCAACGGCGGGTTCAATCCCGCGCTTACCATCATGGCCGTCGCCTACATGGCCTCGGAGCACATCGTGCAGACTTGGAAGGGTACTCGGATGCGTGGATAGTACCCGGCCCCCTTGGCGGGCGCGCACAACCTTAGGATCACAACCCTCGCCCCCTTCTTGGGGGAGAGGGGGCCCGAGGTGCAAGAGCCGGTGAGGGGGTTCCCTGCACCACGCTCGGGAAAACCAATCCGGTTAGGAACGTATCGGCAATGTCTACGCCACGCCACAATTCCCGCCGCCGGCGTATCCTGCTGATTGCCCTGGGTGTCACCATTCTCGCCCTGCCCGGCGCCAGCCTCTATTACGAGTACTCCGGCGGGCGAGCTTGCGCGCGCTGCCACGAAATCTGGCAGCCCTACACCGACTGGCACACTTCCACGCACCGCAACGTCGCGTGCGGCGCGTGCCACGGCGACGTCTTCACGCTGGACGCCGGGTTTCACTTCAATAACATGCGCCGGGTGTTCAACCACTTGAGCGGGGAAGTGCCGGAGCAAGTGCGACTGAAAACGCGTGACGTTTTCCGCGTCACCGAGCGCTGCAAAACCTGCCACCAGCAGGAGTGGGCCGAGTGGGCGTCAGGATTGCACCACGCCACCTATGCGGAAGTCTTCCTCGATACCAAGCACAACCATCAGCGCCTACTGGTGGACGACTGCCTGCGCTGCCACGGCGCGCACTACGACGGCAGTATTCGCGACCTGGTGACGCCGATCGACACCGCGGGCCCGTGGAAACTGCGCGACCCCGCTCTCGCCGACCGCCCCGTCATTGTCTGTCTCAACTGTCACGAAATGCATCACCACGGCGCGCCCCTGGCGCGGCTCGCGGACAAGCCCGCGACGAGTACAAACCAGGCATCGTCGCCGCCGTGTTGGGCGTGATCAAGACCATGGGCTCGATCACCGAGCCGCCCGAGATTCTGGGCGCCATGATCGGCGGCGCTCTCGTCGGCACGTTCATGGGCGTGTTCCTGGCCTACGGCTTGGTCGGCCCGATCTCCACGCGCCTGAAAGGCATCGTGTACGAGGACTCGCATTTCTATCACGTGATCCGCGACATCCTGGTGGCTCACCTGCATGGCAACTCGGCGCAGGTGTCGGTCGAAATCGGCCGCGGCAGCGTGCCGTCGTCGGCTCAGCCGAGCTTCTTGGAGTTGGAAGAATCCCTCAACACGATTCCGGCGGACGCGGGATAATTGCCGGGCCGGTAGCGCTCGCCGAGCGCGGTACAGAAGGTCGCGATGGCGCCCGCGAACATCCCCAGCGGCACCGCATAGACCATATCCATGTCCGTCCCCGAAACCACGATCGCGGTAACCGCGATGCCGGTCCATTGCGCGAAATTGAGCGGCATGAGCGAGCGTCCTTCTGTCCCCATTTGGGACGCTAGCCCACCCGCGTAAGTCCACGAAGCACATGCTTAAGGAAAGGTTAATCGCCCAGGGAGCTGTGGTAAGGTGACGGAGAAACACCACAAGCAGCCCGGCCCGCACCACGATGACATTGCCCGATCTCATTCAGCCCGTGATGAGCGGCGAGATCCGGCTCGAGGCCTGTTCCGCCTGCCAGCTGCGCTGCCCGTCCTGCCCGACGACGACCGGTCATACCGAGGCGGTGGTGGGCAAATCCTATCTCAGGCTTGCGGACTTCGTGCGCCTCGTCGACGAGAATCCCTGGGTCGGGACGATCGAGCTCTCCAACAACGGCGAAGTGTTCCTCAATCCCGACCTCGTCGGCATCTTCCGCCATGCCTATGACCGCAACGTCTCGCTCAGGATCGGCAATGGCGCGAACGGCGCGCTCATGAGCAGCAGCAGCGGCGGATAGCTGTAGTGATAGAAGTCGAGCGGGGAGCCGACGATGGTCTGCTGGAAGGCGTGGAAGGCGGCTAGATCGTAGATCTCGGCGGCGCGCCC
>JAIQEZ010000175.1 GCA_020073545.1 Terriglobia bacterium
CACAACTGCAATCCGCCGTTCAGCCCCCACCGGTGGGTTGGCTCGTCAAGCTGGGTGAAGGTATTGAGATACCCATGCGGATCCTTGGCCGCCGCGGCTGCAATGCGCGCAATGTACCCATCCAGTTGCCGGTCAAGCTCCGGATCAGGCTGCGTTGCGAGGAAGTCTGAGGCGCCACGTATCATTTCGTAAATCAGGCCGTCATGCCAGGGCGGTCCGGCATGTCCACCCCGGACACCATCCCGCACCTTATCGAAATTGTTCAGAGCCCCGCCGCGGTCATTCTCAAATTTCTGGAAACAGTCGCGGATCGTCACTTCCTTCCAGACCTTCCTCTTAGGACTCCAGAACTCGTCGTCCACGACTACTTGCGACAGTGGGATTGGCAGCAGCGAATGGCATTCCGCTGAAGTCAAGGCTGGGGGAGCTTCCCCCAATGCGGCTGCGGCGGGCTTGGCCCAGGCCGCAGATGGAGCCAGCGAAGCCATACTCAGGGCCGACAGATCCCACATGAATTCCCGACGTGAAAAATTCATCAGACCTCCTTGCTCGCGTAACAGTGATCAGGCTGAAGGAGCATCCTGCGCGGCGATTATAGATAACGTATTCGGGATTTCCGATATTGAACGCTCCCTTGACCCGCAAGTCATATACTCACACCCCCCCGCCGTCAAGCTAAAATCCCCATGGCCTGTTTTGAGTGGCATCGCGGCTCGTTTTGGCCCTTCCGCGTTGTTTCCCGCCTCAACCTGCCCCGCTCCTGACACTCGCCCCCGCTGGATGACCTCGGAGCCCTGGTTTCCTATCTTTCGGCGTTCCCTAGCCGTCTGGCACAGGCAGGGCTGCCATCATCCTGAGCATGCTCACGAACAGTTTCCGAGTCAGGTGCCCTTCGACGAAGAGCAGCCAACAATAGCGGGCATGCCTGATCAAACGTCCGCCGGTTTTCACCAGCCGATGCTGCAAGCGGGTCAGCGACCAGCGGCCGACCCTCTTCGGCACCACTAATCGTCGCCACAGGTTGGCCCGGGTGTAGGCGAGCACACTCAGCCAAAGCCGCGCCTCGTTAGATCGGAATCGGTGGCAACTCAGCCGCGTCATCTACGCTCACAACCTTGGCAATTGTGCACGGCGCATTCGGAAGCGATCCGCTTGGTTGTGTAACTTGCATACCGAAACGTGCTGCCACTCGGATAACTGTTGCTAAGTCCCTATCCCATCAATGATTTTCACGTGATCGATTGCGTCGCGATCGGATTCGAAATGAAAAGTTGGCTTCCCGTCCGGAATCGGCTGACTTGCCCAATCGGCGCAAAGGGCGTTTTTTGTTCCCAGCTATCCGTCAGCCCTCAATTCTCAAGACTGCTACGGGTGGAATCGAAGAATTGATTACTGGAGAGTCGGGAACGACCTGACGACAACCGCAAAGCCCGTTTCTATACCCCAGGTTCAGAAGACCTAGCTGAGCAGCGAGTCCGTCACTTTGTTGAGGGACTGGCCCAATTCTTCCATACGTCGGGATCGGCCAACATCTTGATATAGACCCCACCCACTACTGATCGAGCTTGGAATCCGGCTTGTTTGCCGTCGTTCGTCCAGTACCAGTCAGTGAGCGGCACCCGGCTAGGCGAATCGCTCAGCCAGTTGTAAATGGGCGAGAGCAGCCTTTGGAAATCTGCCTGTGATTCCGCCAGCGTGGCCGTCCAAAGCTCCCAGTCGAGCTTTGTGTAAGCCTTGCGGTTGTCAAGCGGCAAGCCGAAGCGATCCAGCTTGCTCTCGTAGAACTTGATCTCTTGTTCGGCCAAGGCGTCCGGAAAGAGCTTATAACCCAGCAACTTATCCCACACCAGGTTGTACTTCTGACTCCAGGTTCCGGGCTTATCAAAGGCCAGCCGAAAGTGATTGCCGTCTGCTGCCATCTTCAACCACTGCGCTGCAAAGTCTTCAGCTGTCTTGCGGTAATTGGCGGCCTCCTCGTTCTTGCCCATCATCCTTGAGAGCATGGCATAGCCAGCAAGCGCTTCGATGGCCTTGAGCGAGAGGTTGGCGTTGTGCGCTAGGTGACCTGCAAAATCGTCGGTGCAAAGTTGATTCGCGGGGTCCAGCCCTTCTTTCCTAAGGTATTCAGCCCACTGAGCGAGCAGCGGCCAGTACTTCTGTGCGAAGCCAGCGTTGCCTTCGGCCTTAGTGAGCGCCGCCACTAAAATCAGCATGTTGCCACTCTCTTCTACCGGCATCTGATTCTCTTCGGTCCGTTCCCTGCCCCCGTAGACCTGCCCGTCCGCCAGGGGGTAAGTCCCGAGATCGTGAGGAGCAAAGGGGAAATGCCAGCGCCCAGACCGGGCATATTCCAGCACCGGGATGAGTTGCGCCTCCAGTAATTTGGGATTCATTAGCAACAGGAGTGGGGCTCCGGGATAAATCACGTCTACCGTTGCAATACACCCATTACTGAAGTTCTCCTTCGGGAAGAACAAGGGCTCACCCTCCGGGCCTGCCACCAGCTTGTTGGCTCCCAGGCTTTGTCGGTAGGCCAACGAGGCGAGGCGCGCGTATTCTTCCCCACCTTTCCGCTTGAGATCGGCCGTGAGGTCTTCGTCGAAGACGCGGCAGCGCTGGTTAACTGACGCGTAGCCCTTGGCCGCCCACCCGAGTAGATCCGTCGCCTGGGCACCATTCCGCCGCCAGTAGCCGCGCAGGCGCTGATTCATGTACTCGATGGACCAGATGTCGTCATAGGCCAGGATCACGTACCGCTCGACTGGCTGCGACGCCACCTCGCCAAGTTGCATGGAGACGGCCATCACCGGTAAACCGTCGCTGACCGCGCGCGGCTGCCGGACATCGTCGGTCGGTAGCACAGAGCCGCCCAAAACAAAGCTCTGGCGAGAAGGATGGTGACCGGCAATCACCTCACCTGGCGCAAAACCTTCGGGCACCGCGAGGTAGGCGTAACCCCAGTCGATGCGAAGGTCATCACCCCTTCTGTCCAGCACTTGCTGACGATCCCGCGCTCCAATCCGCATGACCTTGAGACCGGGGACTTCCTCATGTCGCCAGACCACTGCTTCCTCTGGCGTGTTCACGGCCAGTTCGGCTGAAGCGTCAAAGTAGATTGAAATGTCGCGCGGCTTGCCATCTGCGGAGTAAATCTGCCAGGTGAGGTAGGTCGCGGGCCGCGACAGCAGGTCGAGGTCACGAGGCAGCATCGGAGTCATAAAGGTAAGCGTAACGTGAACCCCGCCGCCCTCGAAATCGTAGACGGTGCGTGTGGGCCACACTGTAACGCCCACCTGATTCAGTGCCGGCACGGCCTCCGGCTCGTCGCCCATCACGCGGTAGGTCTTCCCGTCCACGCGCACCATGCTCGTGAGGGACTGCTTGGCACCCGTCCAGTGGCGCGTGGTGTCGCCAGTGAGCCGGTCCGCAAACGACCAGATACTGAAATAGGGGTCGCAGGTCACCAGCGGAACAGCAGGGGGACGAAAGCCATGGTCCTGCGCTCCACGAGCGAGGTTAGTCCACAGTGTCCCCAGAAGCGCCAAGACTAGGCCCAAACGAAATAACATAAGTGTGAATCCTCCATATCCTCGTTGACGAGATGCGTCGCCTCGCCCGGTAAGACCACTCCGGCACGAAGCTCGGACCCGTAGGCTTTCATAATGCATCTACTTTGAACCCCAACGGAGGAAATCAACCGGTGAGGGCGTCGACGCCCGACAGAGATCATGGCGAGATCACCGGGGGATTGTCAAGTTCACGAGCTGACTTGGCCGTTTGGGTTGCCCCATAGTCTCATCCAGGGCATTTAAGGCGAAAAACGGGGAATACTCCCGCCTTGCTCTCTACATGCCCTCACAATCGCGCCCCGTGGCCCCTAAGCCGACAAATGGGAAGCGCGTCGCTTAAAGGATGCGCCCGAAGCGCAAGTCGCACCTCTCTCAATCGTCTCATATGCGTGTGACAGAACATCACGGAGATGTGATTACCCGTTCAGGCTGACAACCAAGGGCTGATCCGGAGTGATCGTGGCCTCTTGGCTGAAGGATACAATCCGTCGGGACGGCTCTTCGCGCAATTCGGCGCGCAACGTTTCTCCTCCCAGCCGTACTGAGACTTTGGTGAGCGTGGTCTTGCCGTTCCCGCCGAGGACCAAACGCGCCAACCGCATGGCGCCCTCCATGACCTCGATCGTCACCCGCTGGTTTCGAGTCCCGAGGGTTTGAGAGAAGTTTCCCCAACCCGAGGGAGCAGACCAAAACGATCTGAAATTCTGACGGCGAGTTGGGAAGGTCAAGGTCAGTTCGCGCTGGACGGCAGTATAGCGGAACCCGCTGAGGGCCAGGAACACGGCCCAGGCAGCCATGGGACGCGCGTAATGGTAACCGCACTCCGCCTCATTCCAGGGATTACGTCGCTCGCCATCGAAGCGCTGACGGGCGGTTTCCACGACCGTAAGCGCCTCCGTAACCATCCCCTCGAAAACCAGGTGCGCCGCAAGCTGGTACTCCAGACCTGTCCAGACCTCACCGAAATAAGGAAAGGGAATTTCCGGTCGCTTGCCCGAAGGATAGCTCGCGACCAGAACTCCGCCTTCCTCATTCAGTGCGTAAGTGCGCTGCAGCCCGGCGTGTTCGCTCAGGTTCGGTTTGTAATTGTATTTAACAATCGACTTCAGCGTCTGCCGCACGTGCGCTTCGTCAAGCAGGTACCCGAGACCCGCGACATGCGCCAGGCACTGGCCCAACAACTGATCCGCCAGGCAGGCGTCCCCCATCTGGTAATCGGGCGCGAGCGTATTTCCTGCCCCCATGCCGATGCGCAGACCTGCAGGAATTTGACTCTCCGGACGTCCCTCTACCTTCTGAATATAGTACTCACCGTTGAAAAGGTTCTGGTCGATCCAGCGGCGGCCGTTCTCAAACAGCCGCTGATACTCGCGGGCCGCATCTTCGTCTCCGAGCACACGCGCCATCTCCTCGCCCGCCCGCAACGCCCCGAGATAATAGACCCCGCACAGCGGGTTGGGGCCGAAAAACTCCACGTCGTAAGTGTTGTGCTGAACGCCCTCGGCGACCCCGTCGCGGTTGCCATCCCAGCCGTTTTCGATCCAGGCGAATTCCAGCGCGCGCTTGGCGTTTGGCCACAGTCGGCGCAGCCAATCCGTGTCGCCGGATAATTTCCAGTCGCGGTAGAGCTTGATTAGGCAACCCATCTGGCCGTCCGCGGCGGCCATCTGCCAGATCTGCTTGCCGTCTGGCAGATAAGAACGGAAGCCCATCAGACCGTTCGCATCGGTGTTCCGAAGGAACTCCGACTCCCGCAGCGAGCGTGCCAGCTTGGGAAACAAAAAGGCCGTGGTCTGTTCGTAGTTCCAAACGTGCGTGCAACTTCCGTGGCAGCAGCCCTCGTGTTCGGAGCAGCCCTCGAATCCGTGAAACTCGCCATCGGCCGTGCGGAAGCAGGTGTTCACACGTAGCGTGGACAGATTGCTCGCCGCCGCATCCAGCGCCGCCGGCGGGAGCGTGGACGACTCCAGCGCCTGGGTGAAGGCGCGGGTCCGCGCCTCGAGCTTGGGAAATTCCTGTGCGACGTGCTGGCTCACGTCCCAAGCGTCCGCGAAGCGCTGGGTATAGGCGTTCCCCACGACCGTGCTTTTGGGCACGCTTTCGGGGGCCGGCCAGCCGCAACGTTCCGGCGTGCGGTTGGGAAAATGCCAGGCGAGCAGGAACGTGACCGCAGCCTCGCGGCCAGCGGGAATCGTCTGCGTGACGGCCAGCGAGCCCACGGGCATGGCCACCGGAGAGTCCGAGTCCAGTGCGCCGTCTGCGGTGAAGTCGTCCCAGAAAGTCAGCACGCCGTCCCACCACCGCGTGCGCTTCCAGCCGCGCAGATAGGAGACGCTGCCCTCCGGCGTCCCCAGGGCGCAGAGCGCGAACGAGCCATTCAGGGGATCGAAGGACGCCAAGAACGGGTTGTTCATGAACAGGCCGCTCAGTCCCGGCGCTCCGCGGAAAGCTGTTTGCCTCCCCTCTCGGCCCACGGGATTCTCAAGACTGAGGGCGATGGCCACTTTGGCAGGCGTGTTATTCAGATTGCGAACGGTGTATCGCAGGATGGCGACGGGCAAACCGGAGGCGTCGACGTCCAGCGGCACGAGAGGATTAAAGGCTTCGAGCGAGACTTCCACAGGCAACTTCGGATCGCGAAACGCAATACGCGCGAACGGGTACGCGCCGGCAAACGTGGCTTCGGCAAAACGCGGCAAGCCCGGAGCATTTTCGGCGCCGAGGCCGCTGGGGTTCGTTTCGTAGGGTGGCTGGAGGCGCGCTTCGAGTACCCGCGCCACCGGCTCGCGGTCCCCGACTTTCGCCCAAATTGCCGGGAAGCAGTACTCCGGCGAGTTTCCTTTGTCGGCGCGGTTGAAGATTTCCCAATCGCGCAATTGTCCGCGCCCACCCAACGAGATGGTTCCGGTGCCGATGCCGCCTAAAGGGAAGGCGATCATTCTTAAGTTGGGCCCTTCGAAGGATCGAGGAAACTCGATTCGAGGGGGGGCTGCGCCAGTTTCCTCCACCCCGACATGGCGTGGTTTTTCTGCCTTCACTTCCTCCGCCTGCCCGGACGCAGCGAAACCGCTTAGCGCCGGAGCCAGGGCGCTGCCGGCAGCGACCTTCTTCAGAAACTCCCGCCGCGGGTATTCTCGCCTCTTGCGCTTCTTAGTCATAACAAGCCTCCTGGCCTACGGCTAGGGATCTCGCCCGGCCGACAGTTTTGGCTTCACCCTTTTCGAAGTCAAGGAAAAAGGCGGCTATGTCCAGCTATGGACGATTGGGCAGGCAGAGGGCCAATAGGAACGGTGTCCACGTTGAACGGCTCGGTCGAACTGAATTCGTTGATGTTATGAGCTAATCCCACACATGCTCCTGCCAGAATTGGCCGCCCATCATGAGACCGCTTGTGCACAGGGGGCAGGCCGAAGCCGTGCTGAAGAAAACTACCATCAGCTGGACTGTGAAAGAAAGCGTTCGCGCGAAGTTCTGTATCCTAGCTAGCGAATCGTCCGCAAATACGGTTCCCGAAGGCAGGTGGTGAAGCGTCAGCCGTGTGATGAGCCTCCACTTACGCACCTGGATCCAGACCCATGAGAAGGTGGTGCGATCGGTGTACGAACACAACTCGGCGGCGGTCGAATGCTGGGGGGGGGAGGGCCGCTCCGATTCAGGCGCGCGCCGGGAGGAGAAAATGCAGATTCATTAGGAGTCTGGCCGGTTTGTTGCGGCGCCAGGCAGGTCTGTCGCAACTGGTGCATTCGGCTCGGGCACGAACTGTTCTACCTTCTCATACAGGTCTTCTTTGCG
>JAIQEZ010000176.1 GCA_020073545.1 Terriglobia bacterium
GCTCATGGCCCGTGGCGACTGGCGAACAGCCTGGCCCTCTGCCTCGCGCTGCCCAATGCCTACTTCGCCTCGCTCGGGATTCCGAGATTGACGGTCCGTTAATTGCTCAACCCGCCGAACCGCCGTATACGGACCCGTACGTACGGTGGTGTGACAGGGAAAGCGGGCGACCGCTTACCTATGTCGATTCGGCCTTACTGCTGACATCTGTTGCCACCGGGTAATTTCCGAACTGATTGGCCTTCATTTCTGCTTCGCTACCCGGTCGGCAGCGGCCGCGCCGCGGTCCCAGATCTTCTCGGAACCGATCCGCCGGAGGGTGGGGTTTTGCGAGAGGCACTCCGCGTCGTTCACGTCCTCATAGCCAGCCAAACGGTTGTAGACCGACTGCCGCAGCAGATCAGGAAGAGGCAACTGTGTGTTCTTCCCCCGGGAGTCGGTCAAGTGTTGTTCGATGAGTTTGCTGAATCCCAGATATTCGTCCAACTCGCGCACCAGAACCAGGCCGCCATCCGACGTGACCCGCGATCCCTAGAAATCGACCTTCAAGGAGCTGTTGAAAGAGAGCTGAAAGGGCTGGTTTTGTTTCTCGCCCATAGGGTGCGGACCCCCGGGGCATCCTCAGCACGTGGCAACCCACATGAATAGAGGCGTCGGAGATCAGCAAAGATCTAGTAGCCGAGACTCATTTGGGAAATCCGGCATGAGAGGATCTTAATCGACGGAAGGCCAAGCTCTCGCCCGGATTTTCGCCCGCGGAGCCCAGTCGAGGAGCCGGTCCCTAATTGATCTCTTAATAAGTCTAATTATAGTTGACAACGGGACTGCTCCGTTTATACTTACGCTTAGCTAGCTGGGCAACCCTACTGGCGCCAGATAGCAGGATTCAGATGGTCAGAGCCATAAGCGACGCAGGCCAAGCCTTGGTGATTGTTGCCCTGGCCATGATTGTCATCTTGGATTTTCTGGGCTTGGGTATTGACCTAGGGCACCTTCTTTACATGAAGCGGCAACCGCAGAAGCTCGCCGACGCCGCAGCGCTCGCTGGAGCGATGGAGCTCAGCCACTGTGGGGGTGCGAGTGATTGTAACGCTCTCATCCCCGCCGCCGAAGTCGCTAAAGAGCTGGATTACGCTGTACCTGCAACGGAGATTGCTCGGTGCAAGGGCCGCCGCCAAACCCCGCATGTCGAGATACGCTCAGGGCTGAATGCAATGGCGTTTTAGGGCAAAAGTTAGCCGCACGCGCTGGGAGTCTCGAGCGATTCGACAATTGGGAATTTCGAAAGGGATCATCACGGAGGCCAGAGATGATGGACATGCACATAGGGGGCCAGACTGGGGCGTCACCGGGAGTGCGTGTCGAAGCCCGGTCCAGCGGTAAACGGGCCCGCGCCCGCGCTCGCGACGAGCAAGGCCAGGCGCTCCTTGAGTTCGCTTTCGTGTTGCCGGTGCTGTTGACCCTGCTTCTAGGTGTGATCGTGTTCGGGCTTGCTTTACATAACTATCTGACGCTGACGAATGCTACGAACCTCGGTGCGCAGCTTCTTTCGATGAGCCGCGGGCAGACCCTAGACCCGTGCCAGACGACTAGCCAAGCGGTCTACGCAGCAGCGCCGAACCTCATTCCGGCGAATCTCAAGTTCACGATTGTGCTGAACGGAACTTCGGTGGCGACTAACCAACCCTCGCCGGTGACGTGCAGTGGGGGGCAACAATATCTGGTGGCGTCCCAAAATGCCCAGGTCACGGTCACTTATCCGTGCAACCTCAATTTTTTCATATTCAATCCTGCGCCTGGCTGCACCCTCACGGCGCAAACGACGGAGATTGTCCAATGAACCTTAAAAACGAATCTATTGTCCACGGGGTGCGCGACGCCCAGCGCGGGCAGTCGCTCGTGATGATCATGGTCTTGCTACTAGCCCTTCTCGGAGCGGGTGCGCTAGTAGTCGACATGGGCGCTGTCTATAATTCCTATCAACAGCTCCAGGCTGCAACTCAGGCGGCGGCGTTAGCGGGAGGGCAGGCCCTGCCCAATAGCACCGCAACAACCATCGCGAGGGACTACAGCGCCGTGCCGGGGAATTTTAACGCCCAGCCCAATCTGCTCAACGTTACGATGGTGTCTGGGTACCCTCTGTTGAAGTGCCTGACGAGCACCGGAATCCCCTGTTCCGCTCCGGCGAACGCAAACGCCATCGTGGTGAAGGAGCAAGCGACTGTGCGGACGTATTTCGCCAAGGTGTTCGGCGTCAGCTCACTCACCATCACGGCAACCGCGACCGCAAGTGCGCCGGGACCGGGTGGAGCGAATGGCCCGTTCAACGTGACGATGGTCCTCGACACAACGGATTCGATGAATAGCATCGACCACGACAGCAACTGCAATGACACGAGAATCAACTGCGCGCTGGCCGGCCTCCGGACTATGCTGGGCACACTCTCGCCCTGCGCTCCGAAGCTAGCAAGCTGCGGCACGGTCACAAACGGCAACGTCGCGAACCCGATCGATGAGGTCGGCCTGATGGTGTTCCCAGGGCTGACCACAACCGCGCAGGTCGGGTATGATACCGATTGTAGTGGCTCCCCAAATCCTGTTATCTCGAAGTATACGTATCCGACGTTACCGGTATACCAGATCGTTCCGCCATCGAGCGACTACCGCACTTCCGCCACGGCGGGTTCGCTGAACCCCAGCTCTGCCATCGTGAAGGCGGCCCGCGGAAGTCCTAGTTGCAATCAGGGTTTGGAGGTCGTGGGCGGCGTCGGAACCTTCTATGCGGACGCAATCACGGTGGCACAAACGGCGCTCAGCACAGCACAGAGCCAAAGACTGAGTGCGACGGGCGTGCATTCGACGAACGTGCTCATCCTCCTCAGCGATGGCGACGCAAATGCTACCAGCGCCAACATGCAGGGGCACTCCAGCGCCGCGCAGAGGCAGCAGTGCCACCAGGCGATCACGGCGGCCCAGAACGCTGCGACGGCGGGAACCTGGGTGTACGCGGTCGCCTACGGCTCGGGGTCATCGGGATGCTCCACGGACACCAGCCCAAGGATCACCCCATGCCAGACGATGGAGCAAATCGCCTCCTCTCCGTCGAAGTTCTTTTCGGACTACACAGCGACGGGAGGCTCCAGTGCCTGTATCTCGGCCTCTCGACCGACCACTGGCCTGAACCAGATCTTCAAGGCTATCGCGGGGGATCTCACGCTCGCCCGGTTGATCCCCAACAACACGACGTAGACGCCTCGAGGAGGTGGAGGGCGAGGATTTCTTCACGGGCGCGCGGTAGGGAAGCATGAGTCCCGCCCTTCCCCTCCGTGGAGAGAAATTCAGACTGGAGGTCAGTCGTACAGAAGATGCTTGTTTCTAAGTTCACAGTATGTCGAAAGACGCTCCAAGGATGTCGTCCTGAGCCCTTCGGGTGGGGCACTCCGGGTGAACTCTGCGAAGGATCTGGTGTTTGGTGTTGGGGCAAACATGACCGGTCCCTTCGCCCACCACGGCGGGGTCAGGGTGACAGGCGGGGGACGCGCAGGATGAGCTCCGGGAACTAACCCGGACTCGATGACTCTCGCTAGATCGTAATCCCAGAAGTTCCAGCACTCCGGGCGCCAGCGGAAGAAAGGAAGTATGAAAGGGGGTGAACTATGTCCTGGCCGATCGCGTGCGGTCGCCGCGCTGGCTCCCTGGCCTGAATTCATATGATGGAAAAAGAGGCTATTCGCGTCTGCTTTTATGCTTCCGATCCGGACTTCGGCCAGGTTGTCAGCCGAGCTCTGGGAGCGGGTTTTGACGTCAGCCTGAATACGTACTTCAACTCCGACGACGTGGGGAGAGGGCAGAAAGGGTGTGACTGCTTCTTGCTGGACTTGCGAGCCCTCCCCAGTGGGACGGAGGTTGAGTCCGGGCTGCGGCGGCTCGAGAGGTTCCGGCAGACCGACTTTCCCCCGCCCATTGTCGTCATGCTGGCGGATGACGATGCGGTCCTGACGCGGCGGTTGGTGGAGGCCGGCGCCTACGATGTTTTGGCCGGACCGCCGAGCATTGTGGAACTTCGTCTGGTGCTGCGTCGCGCCCACCGTTTGCATCAGGTGGAGATGGAACTGCACGAACTCCGCCGGCAAGACACCTTGGCTGCCAGGCTGGACGATCTGGTCGGCTTCACCGAAAACATGCAGGAAGTCTTCAAATTGGCCCGGAAGGTTGCGCCTTGTGACGTAAACGTGTTGATCACCGGCGAGACGGGCACGGGTAAAAGCATGCTAGGGCGCGCGCTGCATCGTCTAAGCCTGCGCAACGCGGGGCCGTTCGTTACCTTTTCGTGCGCCAATTTGCCGGAACACCTGGTGGAAGATGAGCTCTTCGGCCATGAGAAAGGCGCCTTTACGGGAGCGATGACGCTTCGGCGGGGTCGCTTTGAGGCTGCTGACGGCGGAACATTGTTCCTCGACGAGGTCGGCGATTTGCCCCTGGGTTTGCAGGCCAAGCTGCTGCGCGTGCTCCACGAGCACACCTTTGAGCGGCTGGGCAGCAACCGACCCTTGACGGTGGATGTCCGCTTGATTTGCGCCACGCACCGTGACCTGGAGCAGATGGTCAAGCACGCCGAATTCCGCGAGGATCTGTACTACCGCCTCAATGTGATTCAACTGCAACTACCGCCGCTCCGCGAGCGAAACGGCGGGACGGTCGTGCTGGCCCAGTATCTGCTGCAACGAATCGGTCAGGAATTCGGCAAGAAGGTCAGCCGTTTCTCGCGTTTGGCCCTGGAAGCCATCGACGAGTACACTTGGCCGGGTAACGTCCGCGAGCTTGAGAACGTGATTCAACGCGCCGTGGTGCTGGCGGAAGGGTCTACCATTGAGGTGTGGCATCTGCCCGCAAAGTTGCGCGGTGGCGTCGAACAGCTTCAGACGGCGCGGTCATACGAGGAAGAACTGCACGATTTCAAGCGGCGCCTGCTGGTCCGGACCCTGTGGAAATGCAATGGCAACAAAGCGGAAGCGGCTCGCGTCCTGGGGCTGGCCCGCGGCTATCTGCACCGCTTGATCCACGACCTCAAGATTCAGTCCGAGGAGACCTCGCCAGCGGGCTGCGTCGAGCATCAGACGATTCCGCAGATCGTCATGTAGGACTTGACCCAGCGACGGACGGCATGTTGCCTGCAGAAAAGGGCGGCGGGGAGGCCGATCGAGAGGCTGTGAGTTCAGGCCAGCTCGCCGACACGTATTGCCGGCATTTTCTCATCACCAACCAGAACCCCGACGGCGGATGGGGCTACCACCGCGCCTCGCCCAGCAGCGTGGAAGCCACGTCCTGGGCGCTCGTGGCGCTCACTTCGTGGAGCCAAGCTCCTGCACTGGCGGAAACGTGCGCCCGCGCGCACGCTTGGCTCCTCCAGGCGCAACTGCCGGACGGCTCGTGGCCCGCGTTTCCGGGTCAGCGCCAGGGCTGCTGGACAACTTCCCTGGCGTCCCTAGCCTTGCACTTTCAGGGCGGGTCGCCGGAGGCGGTGGTGCGGGGCCTGGACTGGCTCTTGGACGCGTGGCCGGCGGACGGCACGCTCTGGTGGCGGCTGCGGCAGTTTTTGGCCCGCTCCGCGATGGTCCACCAGGACAGCTCGCTACGCGGCTGGAGCTGGACCCCGGGCACGGCCAGTTGGGTGGAACCCACGTCCCACGCCCTCCTGCTTCTTCGCAGCCTGCCCCCAGATTTGCTTCCTTCCCGGGCGGCGAAACGCCAGCGGCTGGCCGAGCGGATGCTTTATGACCGCATGTGCCCGGGAGGCGGATGGAACAGCGGCAACCCGCTAGTCTACGGCGTGGCAGGCGTGCCGCGCATTGGCCCGACGGCCTGGGCGCTGTTGGCCCTGATCGATCAGCCCGAGCGCGCGGAGAACCAAATGAGCCTTGACTGGCTCGCGCGCGCCTATGCCGGCATCCGCGGAGCAACCTCCCTAGCCCTCGCGCACCGCTGCTTGGCGGCTTATGGACGGCAAGTACCGCCGCTCGCCCCAGCCCTTGGCGAGCTTTACCTGCAGAATCGTTTCTTCGAGAGCGTGCTCGCGGTCGCCTGGATCGCCCTCGCCTGGGGCGGGGAAGGAAGCCGGGCTGGCAAAACCGCCGGGGAGAGCTTGACCTCATGAGCCTTGCCAGCAGCCGCTTGCTGCCTGCCTTCATCCGGCCGCCCTCTTGCGTGGCTATCGTTCGGGCCCAGAGCTACAGTCTTGACCTGGGCGCGCTTCTCCTCCAGGCCCTGCGGGAGTTTGACCTGCCCCTGCGCGGTAAGAAAGTGCTGCTGAAGCCGAATTTCGTGGAACCAGACCCGGGAGGCGTCATCAACACACACCCCGCCGTGGTCGGGGCGGCGCGCGAGAGCTTCCTGTGCCTCGGAGCAGAGTCCGTGCGAGTAGCCGAGGGACCTGGTCACGAGCGCGACACCGAGGCCATTGTCGAAACCATTCGCCTGCGCGACTACCTGGGCTCGCTGCCCGGCCTCTTTGTGGACCTGAACCTTGATGAGGTTCATCCCGTCACCTTGCAGACCCGCGCCTCCAAGCTAAGGGAGCTTTATCTTCCCAAGACCGTCCTGGAGGCAGATTTCGTGGTCTCTCTACCCAAGCTCAAGACCCATCACTGGGTGGGCGCTACGCTTTCCCTCAAGAACATGTTCGGCATTGTGCCGGGGTGCTGTTACGGTTGGCCCAAGAATATTCTGCACTGGGCCGGTATCACCCGCTCCATTCTCGACATCAACAGCACCGTGCGCCCGGACTTCGCCATCGTGGATGGGATCGTGGGGATGGAAGGTAACGGCCCCATCCAGGGAATTGCCAAGCCCAGTGGAGTGCTCATCCTGGGTGACGATCCCGTGGCGGTGGACGCCACCTGCGCTCGCGTGATGGGCTTGGCTCCCGAGCGGATCGATTACCTGGCCAAGGCCGGCACGCTGCTTGGGCACGTCAAGCCGGATAGGATCCGGCAGCTCGGCGAGAGCATCACGAGCGTCAGAACCCCCTTCGCCGTTCTTCCTTCTTTTCAAAAGCTCGTCGCCTCCAACGGCGACTAGCAGTTTGCTGAAAAAGTCTGATTTTTTGCTTTACTAAGCATATTAATTCGGGTATAACTCGTATTGCTTATTCTAAATGGAATACGAGGAGAAATCCCATGCGTGGTGAAGACCTTCAGCAAAGTGCTTTGTTTAGTTACCTTTCTCCCGAGCAGCGGGTCCCTAAGGATCATCCTTTGCGGAAGCTGCTCCCCCGGGTCGATGCCGCTTTGGCCCGGAT
>JAIQEZ010000177.1 GCA_020073545.1 Terriglobia bacterium
TCGTCGCAGGTCGACCCAGCGCGAGAAAGGCGGCGAGCCCGGGAACATTTCCAAGGTCGCGCGCGTATGGACGGCTAGAGGGTTATCGCGGTCCTGGTAGCCTGGAGGTAGCAATGGCGAACAACCATCACAGCAAACGGAAGAAATGGTACCTGCTGGCAATCGCCGGCGTGGTTCTGGTAGGCGGCGGCATCGGCATTGCTGCGGCTTTGCGCCCTAATAACGCGATCGATCCCTCGAAGCTTGCCAACGTCACGCGCGGTGACTTGGCTCGCTCGGTGGTGGCGACGGGCAAGATTGAGCCGCTCGCCAAAGTGGAGGTCAAATCCAAGGCGAGTGGCATGGTGGAGAAAATCTTCGCGGATTACGGTGACCGGGTGAAGCAAGGGCAGGTTCTCGTGGAACTCGACAAGGAGCAGTTGCGGGCCCGCGTGGCGGAAGCGCGTGCCAACTTGCAGGCCGCCCAAGCCGCAGTGGAGTCCGCGCAAGCCACCTACGAGCGCAACAAGGTTGACGCGGAAGGTCCTGACCTGCCTTTCCTGAAGTCCACCGTGGAGCGCAATCGCAAGCTCGCCGCCGAGGGGCTGGTTTCCGCTTCGATCCTGGACGACGGCGAGAAGGCCTACCAACTTGCCCTAAACAAGCAACTGTCTGCGCAGCGCTACCTGGCGGTGAGCCGGGCTGAAATCGCCCGCAGCAAAGCCCAAGTGGCCCAGATGCAAGCGGCGCTCGATAGCGCGGAAGAGGACCTGCGCAACTCAACCATCATCAGTCCCATGGACGGCCTGGTGCTCTCGCGTGACGTGGAAGTGGGTGACGCCGTCAGCTCCATCCTGATTCTCGGCTCGCAGGCTACCAAGGTTATGACGCTCGGCGATGTGAGCGAGGTCTACGTCAAAGGGAAAGTCGACGAGGCTGACGTCAGCAAAGTTTACCTGGCCCAGCCCGCCCGCATCGTTGTGGAATCCCTCAAGGATAAGAAGTTCGAGGGCAAGGTCACCAAAATCTCCCCTATGGGCGTGGAGAAAGAAAACGTCACGACCTTTGAAGTGAAGGTCTCGATTCAAAACCCCACCGGCGAACTCAAGGCCAACATGACCGCCAACGCCGAAATCATCCTGGAAGAGAAGCACAACGTGCTGCAGCTCCCCGAAGCGGCAGTGGTCTATGACAAGGACCGACACACGTTCATCGAAACACCCGACCCCGGCGCCAAGACCGGCCGTCAGAAGCTCGCCGTGAAGCTCGGCATCTCGAACGGCGTCAAGACCGAGTTGGTGAGCGGTTTGAAGGAAGGGCAGCAGGTGATACTGCAATAGCAGACGATTAGCGGTCAGCGGTCAGCACTCAGCTCTCCGCTCGAATGACCGAGGGTTCGGAGGGGATTTAACCGAACGACCTACGGTGGAAGCTGATCGCTGAGAGCTGACTGCTGAAAGCTGAAAGCCCGCTAGTACTCACACCGGGAAGGTTGGAATGGTTTTCAGCGACCTTTTGCTCGACACGCTGCGCACGTTGTGGTCCCATAAGCTCCGAACCTTCCTCAGCATGTTCGGGATCGCCTGGGGCATCGTCTCCATCACCTTGATGGTGGCCGCCGGCGAAGGGCTGCGTGTCGGCCAGAAAAGGCAGCAGGAGACCTTCGCCAAGGACTTGATGGTCTTCTTCAACGGGCGGACGAGCATGCAGGCGGGCGGCCTGCGTGCTGGCCGCGCGGTGAACTGGCAGGCCGGTGATGTTGCCCCCGTACAGGAGGAAGCCACCGCCTGCCGCTACGTGTTGCCGGAGCTTGAGCGCGGCAACCTGAAGGTGCACAGCCTCTATAACAACGCCTCACCCCTCGTCACCGGGTCCTACCCGCCCTTTGCCGAGGTGCGCTCGGTGAAGGTGGAATCCGGCCGGTTCTACGACTGGGGCGATGAGCAAGCCGGCCGCCGCGTGGCTTTCCTGGGCACCAACATCAAGAAGCAGCTCTTCGCCAGCCGCGCGGCAATGGGCGAGACGATCTTCCTCAACGATATCCCTTACACTATCATCGGGGTCATGGCGGCCAAGGACCAAAACAGTTGCTACGACGGTTGGGACGTGGACAAGGTCTTTGTCCCCTTCAGTGCCATGCTCCACGACTTCCCCAACAAGCCTCCGGCGTTGCCTACGGCCCTCGACCAGATTCTCGTTGTCCCCAAATCTCTCCCGGAGCACGAAACCTGCAAGCGGCAGGTGAAGCGCGCGCTCGGGCGGCTGCACAACTTTGATCCGCTCGACAAGGAAGCCTCGCCCGTCTGGGACACCGTGGAAGGCGCCAAGGCCTTCGAGAAGCTCATGGACGCCATGAAGTACTTCCTGGGCGCCATTGGCATCACCACTTTGCTCCTGGGCGGGCTCGGGGTGATGAACGTGATGCTGGTGGCGGTGCGCGAGCGCACGCGTGAAATTGGTGTGCGCAAGGCCGTGGGCGCCAGTTCTCACGCCATCCTGCAACAGTTCTTCGTGGAAACGCTGATCATCGTCTTCCTGAGCGGCGGCCTCGGCATGGGAATCGCCTACGGACTCTGCGGACTCGTGAACCTGATCCCCATGCCGCCGTTCTTCGCCGGCCTGCTGGCGACCTGGCAATCCGGCACGATTTCGTTCGCAGTGCTGGGCACCATCGCGGTGCTCTCCGCGCTCTACCCGGCAAGTCGCGCTGCCAACGTGGACCCGATTGAGGCGCTGAGGTTTGAGCCGGGCGGATAGTCGTCAGTGGTCAGTCATCAGTCGTCAGTTTTCGGTTATCAGTAGTCAGTAGCTTGCGCCGAGAAAAAGCGTTGGGGGAAGACCAAGGTGCAGGACTTCAAGAAACTCAAGGTGTGGGAGAAGGCGCATCAACTCACTTTGGCAGTGTACAAGGCGACAGCCCGTTTCCCTAAGGAGGAATTGTACGGACTGACCAGCCAAACGCGACGCGCCGCGACTTCTATTGTCTCCAACATTGCGGAAGGATGTGGGAGAACAGGCAGAGCAGAGTTCGCGCGTTTTCTTCAAATGGCGAGCGGCTCCGCGAGTGAGCTCGAATATCAACTCTTCCTCGCGCATGATCTGGGGTTTCTCAGAGACGAAGAATATCGGAGCCTGGAGGGTGCAGTTGTCGAAGTGAAAAGGATGCTGAGCTCGCTCATGCAGCGGCTCAGGAGTGAGAACTGACGACTGATAACTGATGACTGAAGACTAAAAGCTGAGTGGGAATAGCCAATGAGCATGTTAGCCGAAATTCTCAAACAATCCTGGCTCTCCTTAGAGCGCCAGCCGACGCGCAGTTTCCTGACCATGCTGGGCATCGTCTGGGGGATTGCGGCGGTGGCGCTGCTGATTGCCTATGGCAGCAGTCTGCGCTCGGTGGTGGTCTCAGCTTTTGACGCTTTCGGCAAGGGCGCGGTGATTTGCTGGCCCCAGCAGACCAGCGAGCAAGCCGGTGGCGAGCGGGCTGGCAAGCACGTGGTCCTCGAGAAGGTGGACGTTGAAAACATCCGTCAGGAAGCCACGCTGGTGAAGACAGTGTGCATGGAAACTGTCCGCTGGCTGCCCATCTCCTACGGCGACCGCATGGCCCAAACTGCCATCCGCGGCGTGTGTCCCGAGTATGGCGAGATGCGCAACGAAGTTCCCAGCCAGGGCCGCTGGCTCAGTCCCGAGGATGAACTCGAGCGCCGTCGCGTGGTCTTCATCGGCTATCGCCTACGCGAAAAGCTTTTTGCCGGCCGGCCGTCGGTCGGCGAGACGGTGCGCATCAGCGGCATGCGCTTCACGGTGATCGGCACGATGGAGATCAAGATTCAAGACAGCAACTACTTCAACTCCGACGACGAGTGCGCCTGGATTCCCTACTCTACCGCCGGCGATATCTGGAATACCCGCTACGCTGCGGTGCTGGTCTATGAACCCAAAGCTCCCCAGTTCGAAAAGGCCTCCATGGCGCAGGTGCGCGCCGCCATCGCCAAGCGCCAGCGCTTTTCACCCACCGACGAGCGCGCCATGATCATGTTCGGCCGCGAGCAGTTCCGGCCCATCATCGACGGCATCACCATCGGCTTCGAGGCGCTCTTCACCTTTGTGGGCGCGCTGACGCTGGGCATTGGCGGCGTCGGCCTGATGAACATCATGCTGGTGGCCGTCGACGAGCGCATCCGCGAGATCGGCCTGCGGCGCGCGCTCGGCGCGCGGCGCCGCCACATCCAGGCCCAGTTCATGGCGGAAGCGCTGGTGCTGGCGCTCCTGGGCGGGGTGTTCGGCATCCTGCTCGCTTACGGCCTTGCCGCGGCCATCGGCACACTGCCACTTTACGGCCCCCTCTATGAAGACACCTCCGGCAAGGGCGACATCCACCTTTACATCTCCCTGAGCACGGTCGGGGTCTCAACCGCCATCCTCATTGTGGTCGGAGTCCTCAGCGGACTTGTGCCCGCCCTGCGCGCCTCACACCTTAATCCCGTCGAAGCGTTGCGGTACGAATAGCGCTGTCAGCACCCGGCTGGATTGGCTCGCCGCGCGCACGGCCTTAAGCAAGCTCGGTTGCCCTTGGCTGAGGAAACTGCCCTAGCCCCTTGAAGATACTGCCTGGACTTCATTACGTCTATCGTTTACGATAACCGTTATATGGTGGAAAGATTGCATTCGCTCACGCGTGAGATCCTACTCAGCTTTTGGAAAGTCCATATTCTCCATCACGCTGCCGAGGGTCCCATCTACGGGCAGTGGGTCATCATTGAACTGCGTCGTCATGGCTACGAGATCAGTCCTGGCACGCTTTATCCGCTCCTGCAAAGAATGGAACGGCGGGGATGGCTGAGACGCGCGGGTCGCCATGGTGCAGGGCCGCGAGCGCGCAAGAACTACCTCTTGACCGAAGAAGGCAGAAAGCTTCTCCGGCTGGTGAGGAAACAGGTCGATGAAATGCACCGGGAAGTTGTGCGGCGAGCGGGGGAACCTCACCGATGAGGAACGAAGCGCGGATGCGAGTGGCCCGCCGTGTCCGCGGGGCCACCATGAAGAGGCACGCCGGCGGACTGGTTCGCGTCCTGTCCGCGTTCGCTCTTTTGGGGGCCTTGGCAGGACCTGCGTTCGCCGGCCCTCCTTTCCGCACCGATGATCCCCAACCTGTTGACTTCCGTCACTGGGAAGCCTATGTCTTTTCCACTTCCGACAAGACTGAAGACGGCCGGGCAACTCAGTTTCCAGCCCTCGAGGTCAATTGGGGAGTGGTTCGGAACATACAGCTTCATTTGATTGTGCCCGCGGCATCCTCACGGGCACCGGGAGGACCAACCTGGTTCGGAGCAGGCGATGTCGAGTTCGGAGTCAAGTACCGCTTCATCCAGGAAGCGGGTCATAGACCGCAGATCGGGATCTTCCCACAACTTGAACTCCCCAGCGGCAATGCCACGCACGGACTGGGCAATGGCCGGGTTTGGGCACGTCTACCCGTGTGGGCGCAGAAGAGCTGGGGACCGTGGACCACTTATGGAGGCGGCGGCTATGCCGTCAATCGCGCCCCGGGGATGCGCAGCTATCTCCTGGGCGGCTGGCTACTGCAAAGGGATTTGGGGAAACGACTGACCCTGGGAGGGGAGATCTACTCGGAAGGAAGAAGCGGCATCACGACTCGCTCCTCAAGCATCATTGATTTTGGAGGCTACTACAATTTCAGCCCTCACTTTAGCCTCCTGTTCGGCGCGGGACGAGACGTCATCGGTGGCCCGCACACCGTCGCCTACCTGGGCCTCTACTGGACCTGGGGTGGGGGTGGTGAGAAAGCCACTCACAGGTTTCCGCCTAGCCCGCTGAGGATCGGCTCTTGAAGTCTGCGCATGAAGTGCTCGCCCGCCTGAATGCCGTTGCCTCACCGGCGAGGCTAACTGGTTGCTGCTTGTTCCATTCTGCGGAAATTCAGGAACTCTGCTTCCTTGCCTGGCGTCGCGAGGGAGAAGCATTCCGGCACCTGCGTCCCGCGTAGGTCAGGCGCGGTGTGCCGAAGGAGGGAAGTATGAGGTTTCAGAGAATCCGGAACTCAAATTCCGCGACGTAGAGTGGGAGATATTTGCGGCTTACCTTGTGGAAAGTGCCCATGATACCGCGCTTAAATATGCTCCAGAAGCCCTCAATCGTATTCGTGTGCACAGCGCCAACAACGTACTGTTTTGCCTGATGGCGAACGGCATGGTGCGGGTAATCTTTGCTGAGGCGGCGATAGGAGGAATGCTCGTCGGTATTGAGCAGGCTAACGTCCGTGGAAACAACCTCACGCACAAATTGCTCAAATGTTTCCGTCTTTGTGTTTTCGATGACGCGGGCCACCACGTTGCCCTTGCGCTGCGCAGCGCCGATCACAACGGCCTTGCCAGAGCCTACGCCACCGCCTCCACCGCTGCGCTTATCCCAATGCTTGTTCCGGTCTTTGCCGCCTACAAACGTCTCGTCTACTTCCACAATGCCCATGAGCTTGCGGAACTGCTTGTCTGCCAGACCCGCGCGAACGCGGTGGCACATGTGCCAAGCCGTGCGATACGAGCCAAAACCCATCGTGCGGTAAATTTGGTGGGCCGAAACACCCTTCTTGCTCGTAAGCATGGTGTGGATCACACGAAACCATGTGCGAAGGCCGACATTCGAATTCTCAAAGATCGTCCCCACAAGCACAGAGAAGCGGTAGCCGGTCGATCCGCCGGGGGCGCATTCCGTGCACTGCCAATGGAACGCCCGCGACGGAAGCTCATAGACCTCCTCGTTGCCACAACGCGGGCAACGGACGCCCAAAGGCCAGCGATGCTTTGTCAGGTAAGCCGCGCAAGCGTCGTCGTTCGGAAATGCCTTTTCCCATTGAGCAATCGTCATTTGGTGAATGCGTTTTCGCGTAGCCATTGGCGTTCTCCGTCCCTAACACCAAATATGGTCCCGGAGATTTCTTATGTCAAGTAGTGCACAATCGCCCCCGAGGGAGGGTGGGAGTCACCCTAGTACTTTCGCCGCTTCGTCCATTTTCGCGCTGGCTCGGTTTTGACGCGCGGCTTGTCTTGAGGGCCGCGAGTCGGAACCGAAACATCCGCCAGTTCGAAGCGAACCATCGGCTGGTTCGCGACGATGCCGACGGGTTGCCCGCCGACGCGTGCCAACCCCGTCACGAGATTCTTCGCCCACTCGGGCTTCATCCAGAACACGTCGCCGTCGTCGACGATCGCGTGGACGACCTTGCGGACGTCGTAGGCGCGGCGGGGCGCG
>JAIQEZ010000030.1 GCA_020073545.1 Terriglobia bacterium
TCGCAACAAAACCTGGAGGGCTTTTGGGGCGCGGAGCTGGGACTGGTTGGGTGCTGTGGTGATGGGCCTGATGTGGATGGGTTCCATTGCGCTTTACGGGGTGGCCACAACCTATCTTGGCCCTTCCGGCGCGGCCATCGGCTGGGGACTGTTTTCCATTTTTGTCATTCTCGCCGCGAACCTCTCGGGCTTGGTTATGGGCGAGTGGCGCAAGGCCGGAGCGCGGCCCCTGCGGAACCTTGGGTGGGGTTTAGCCTTTCTGACCATGGCCTCGGTTGTCATCGCTTGGGGCAATCGTTAGCAGTATCCTCGTCAGCGACTCTCGCGCTTTTTCGTGGGCACGCGCCTTCCGCGCAAAATCCGTGTTGACAGGTCGGGGGCAAAACGGTACGCTGAAAATTCATGTTGCGCGCACTGGCACATCACCATCATCATTTCCAGTTCGGGGTGGCGTGTCAGTGGGTCAATGCTTAGACCACCAAGCGAGATCGAGGAAGCGGCCCGCTGGCAAATGGAATCAGCGGGCTTTTTCATTTCTGCTCATGGGAGCGCCGTATGCTGGAATTGAAATATGAGGCGGACGGACTGATCCCGGCAGTTATTCAGGACCGTCACAGTGGAAAAGTCTTGATGCTGGGGTACATGAACGCGGAGGCATGCCAGCAGACACTCGACTCCGGATTTGTGACCTTCTTCAGCCGCACGCGGCAGAAGCTGTGGACCAAGGGTGAGACCTCCGGGCACCGGCTGGTGGTGCGCGAGATTCGCGTGGACTGCGACCAGGACGCACTGCTGATTCAAGCCGAACTGGCCGGTCCGGGCTGTTGCCATCTTGGCTACCGCTCGTGTTTCTTCCGTAAGCTTACCGAGAAAGGCGAGGAGATCATCCTGGAGCGCGAGTTCGATCCTGCGAAAGTTTATGGTCAGGATCACCCGGAGAGCCAGACATGAACCTGCTGAAATTGGGAATGCCCAAAGGAAGCCTGCAAGAAGCCTCGCTGCAGCTCTTTCGCCGCGCGGGATACGAAATCGGTGTTAATCCGCGCTCGTATTTTCCCTCCATCGACGATGATGAAATCGAGTGCATGCTGATCCGCGCGCAGGAAATGGCGCGCTACGTCGAGGACGGCATTCTCGACGCTGGCCTGACCGGCAAGGACTGGATTCTGGAAAACGAAGCGAACGTGGTGGAAGTCGCCGACTTGGTTTACGCCAAGCAGACGTTCGGCAAGGTGCGCTGGGTGCTCGCCGTGCCGGAAAAATCCCCTTTCCAGAGCGTGAAGGATCTGGAGGGAAAAATCATCGCCACGGAGCTGGTCGGCGTGACCCGGCGCTACCTCGCGCAGAACGGCGTCAAAGCCAAAGTGGAGTTTTCCTGGGGCGCGACGGAAGTAAAACCTCCGGTGCTGGCGGACGCCATTGTCGAGGTCACCGAGACCGGCTCTTCCCTGCGCGCTAATGGCTTGCGCATCGTCGAGACGGTGCTCGAATCGAACACCAAGTTCATTGCTCATCCCACTGCCTGGGAAGATTCCTGGAAGCGCCAGAAAATCCAGACGCTGGTCATGTTGCTGCAAGGCGCCATCGAAGCCGCGGGCAAGGTCGGCTTGATGCTCAACGTGCGCCGCGTCGATCTGGCAAACGTGCTCGCCGTCCTCCCGGCTTTGAAACGCCCCACCGTCTCGAACTTGAGCGATGCCGATTGGGTCGCCGTCAATACCGTGATCGAAGAGAGGACCGTGCGCGAGATTATTCCCCGCCTCAAGGCTGCACACGCGCAGGGCATTGTGGAATATCCCCTGAATAAGATTGTGATCTGAAAAAAGGGGACTGAGTGCTAGGTACTGGGGAGCGGGGTTTTGCCTTTTCCCCCACCCCCGAGCTTGTCCGATGCTTGACATCATCCGCAGTACAGATCGCAACGCGATAGATCGCCTTCTCCAGGCACGCACCACCAGCTTGGCCGAAGCCGAGGCGGTGGTCCGCCCCATCCTGGACGACATCCGCCGACAGGGGGACCGCGCCCTCCGGCGGTACGCGAGAAAGTTCGACCGCCTCGACCTCCGCAAAGCCGGCTTTACGGTCTCGTCTGACGAGATTCGCCACGCCTATCGCAAGGTTCCGCGCGGCTTCGTGGCGGCGCTGCGGGTGGCGGCCGCGAACATTCGCAAGACGGCTCGCCGCCAGTTGCCGCGCCCCTGGACTTTCGAGACCCGTACTGGCGTGAGCGTAGGGCAGGTGGTCCGCCCGCTCGAAGGCGTGGCCTGTTACGTTCCCGGCGGACGTTTTCCCCTGCCCTCCACGGTGCTTATGAGCGTCATCCCCGCGCAGGAAGCCGGCGTGCGCGAGGTGATGGTGACCTCGCCGCGGCCCGCGCCTGCCGTCCTGGTCGCCGCCGATGTTCTCGGCATCAGAAAAATCTTCCGCCTGGGCGGTGCGCAGGCGGTCGCCGCCTTTGCTTACGGGACGGAGTCCGTGCCGCGTGTTGACAAGATCGTGGGCCCGGGGAATCGTTACGTTGCCGCGGCGAAGAAGCTGGTGGCGGGGGAGTGCGGCATCGATTTCGTCGCGGGGCCGTCGGAGCTTGTGCTGGTGGGCGCGCGCGGTGACCCGGAGTGGATCGCCTCCGACCTGGTCGCGCAGGCCGAACACGATCCCGACGCGGTTGCGATTCTTATTACCCCTTCGTTCAAGCTGGCGCTGCAAGTGCAAGCCGCGGCGAGGGGAATCCTGGCGCGGCTGGCATTGCCCCTGGCGGAGCGAGCGCTGGCCGCCCAGGGCGGGATCGTTGTGACGCGCACACTGGCAGAGGCCGCGGGACTGGCGAACCGCTTGGCCCCCGAGCACCTCACGCTCTTGGAAGGCGCCGCCGGCCTGCTCGGCCGGGTCCGGTCTGCCGGCTCGATATTCCTCGGCGCCTACAGCCCTGTGGCCGCCGGGGATTATGCCTCCGGGACTAATCACATCCTTCCAACCAGCGGAGCGGCGCGCTTACGCGGTGGGTTGAGCGCCGCGGATTTTGTGAAGACCATTTCCGTGCAGCGGCTCAGCCGCCGCGGACTGGCAGGCCTGAAGAATGCCATCGTGACGCTTGCCAATACCGAGGGCCTGAAAGCGCACGCCTTTTCTGTGCAGGCCAGGTTTCGGTCTTCCGGCGGAGAGAGGACCCCGAAGCGATGATTCGACCTCGCAAGGCCATTGAACGTCTGACCCAGTATCGACCTCCGCAGGAAGGTCGCGGCGGCAAGATGCGGCTCGACTTCAACGAGAATACGGTCGGCTGCGCTCGGCAGGTGGTCCGGGCGCTGCGGCGAGCCGTGAACCCCGAGTTGCTGACGCGCTACCCCGAGTATGACGAAGGTCGGCGCACGCTGGCCGCCTATTTTGGTGTGGCGCCGGAAGAGTTGGTGCTCACCAACGGCACGGACGACGCCATCAAAACGGTTTGCGACACCTTCGTCGATCCTGACGACACGCTGCTGGTTCCTGCTCCGACTTTTCCGGTGTACGAATTCTTCCACAGCGTCGCGGGTGGAAAGACTCTGCGCATTCGCTACGATGAAAATTTCCGCCTGCCCAGCAAGAAATTTGTCGGTGCTCTGAAGAGGCAGCCCGTGCGCTGGGTGGCGCTGGCCAATCCCAACAACCCCACCGGCACACAAATTCCCCATGCCGATCTGAAAGCGATCCTGCTGGCTGCTCCGGACACTTTGGTGCTGGTCGATGAGGCGTATTACGATTTTGCCGGTGAGACCGTTCTTCCCTGGATTCGCAAATATCCCAACCTGGTTGTGACCCGAACCTTCTCGAAGGCCTTCGGCCTGGCGGCGCTGCGCCTGGGTTGCTTGTTCGCAAACGGCATGCTGACCGAATCCCTGCGCCGCGGCCAGAATCCTTTCGCAGTGAACTCACTGGCCTTGATATCTGCCTGCGTCGCGATTCAGTACGATGCCCAGGTACGTAAGTACGCGGGCGAAGTCCGCTGGAACCGCACGGAATTCTCCCGCTGGCTTGAGGCACGGGAGATTCCCTACGTCCCCAGTTCCGCGAATTTCGTCCTGACGCGCGTGGGCCGCCACGCTCCGGAAATCGCTCGGCATCTGCGCGCCGAGGGCATTCTGGTGCGCGACTGGAGTTACGACCCGCACCTGAAGGGTTACCTGCGCTTCACTATCGGCTCCGTGGCCCAAACGCGCCGGCTGATGGCGGAACTCGAACGCGTCAAAAACCTCATCGAAAGCCCCCGCGGCGCGCGGGCCTGGAAGAATATGGTCTCCCACCCCTCCACGGGATGGTTCGCATGAAACCGCGCACCGCCACCCTGCACCGCAAGACGGCTGAGACGGATATCCGCGCGCGCTTGAATCTGGACGGTCGCGGCCGTTATGAGATCTCGACGGGCGTTCGCTTCCTCGACCACATGCTGGAGCTTTTCGCGCGGCACGGCGGCTTCGACTTGGATCTCGAGGCGCGCGGCGACCTGGATGTCGATCAGCACCACACGGTGGAAGATGTGGGCCTCGTGCTCGGCCACCTGCTGCGCAAGGCGCTCGGATCAAAGAAAGGTATTAACCGCGCAGGTTATTTCCTTATGCCTATGGATGAGACCCTGGCGATTGCCGCCCTCGACCTGAGCGGGCGGCCTTACCTGGTGCTGAACGCTCCTCTCAAGGCGCGGCGCGTAGGCGACCTCCAGAGCGAGCTGCTGGAAGATTTCTTTCAGGGATTTGCCGCCGGCGCGGCGGCCAACCTACACCTCAAAGTGGCATATGGACGGTCCAGCCATCACGCCGTGGAAGCCTTGTTCAAGGCATTTGCGCGGGCGCTGCGCTATGCCTGCTCCCGAGATCGGCGTCTGAAGTCGCAACTCCCCAGCACGAAGGGGCTCCTATGATTGCCGTGCTCGATTACGGCGCCGGCAATGTGGGCTCGGTGCTCAAGGCTATCGAGTACCTGGGCTTTTCGGCGCAGCGGATCGATCACCCCAAGGCGCTGCGTTCGGCCGAGAAGATCATTTTTCCTGGGCAGGGCCACTTCGGCGCCATGATGAAAGCCCTCGCGGAGCGCAACATGCTCACACCACTGCGGGAGGCGCTCGGGGAAGGGAAAGCTTTTCTCGGTATCTGCCTCGGCTTGCAGGCGCTCTACGAAGCGAGCGACGAAGCACCCGATGTGGCCGGCCTCGGAATCCTGCCGGGTCGCGTGACCCGCTTCCAAGGCGTTTTCAAGGTTCCGCACGTCGGCTGGAGCCAGCTCGAATTGCGACGCGATGGCGGATTGTTCCAAGGCGTCGCAGACGGCAGCTTTGTCTACTATTGCCATTCTTATTATGGGCCTGTCACCCCTGAGAGCTGCGCAGTCACAGAATACGGCCAGACGTTCGCGGCCGGAGTCGAGCTGGACAAAATCTGGGCCGTGCAGTTCCACCCGGAAAAGTCAGGGGATGTAGGGCTGGCGGTCCTGAAGAATTTTCTGAACGCGTGAAGGGAGAAGCGATCAGCGGATGAAGAAGCACTCAGCATTCAGCGGTCAGCTAATGCTCTGGCTGAGAGCTGAAAGTTGACTGCTGACAGCTAAACCATGTTCGCCAAACGCATCATTCCGTGTCTCGACTGCAAAGACGGCCGCGTGGTGAAAGGCATCCAGTTCGTCAACCTGCGGGATGCCGGCGATCCGGGCGAGCTGGCGGAGATGTACAACCGCGAAGGTGCGGACGAGCTCGTGATGCTCGACATCTCCGCCTCGCGCGAGGGCCGCGCGACGCTGATGGACACGGTGAAGCGCGTGGCGCGGCGGCTTTTCATTCCGCTCACGGTAGGCGGCGGGGTGCGCGCGCTCGATGACGCACGGCGGCTGCTTTCCGCCGGGGCCGATAAGGTCGCGGTCAACACGGCGGCGGCTGAAACGCCTGAGGTGGTCAGCGTCATCGCGGAGAATTACGGGCGCCAGGCCGTCGTGGTGGCCATCGACGCGCGGCGGCGAAGGGCTTCCGTGGATGGTCCGCATTGGGAAGTGGTGACCTACGGGGGCACGCGGCCCACCGGACTGGATGCTCTGGAGTGGGCGCAGCGCGTGGAGGAGCTGGGCGCGGGTGAAATTCTGCTGACCTCCATGGACGCGGACGGCACGCAGGCGGGTTTCGACTGCGAGCTCACCGCCACGATCGCACGCGCGCTGCACATCCCGGTCATCGCTTCGGGCGGCGCAGGCGGCCCGGACCATTTCGCGGAAGTGTTTTTGCGAGGTTGCGCCGACGCTGCGCTGGCCGCTTCGATTTTTCATTATGAGACGCACACCATCCGCAGCCTGAAAGAATTCCTGCGCGCCCAAGGCGTGCCTGTTAGGATTTAGGATCAAGGATTCAGGACTCAGGGAGGCATTCCGGCGCGTACAGGTGAAGCCAGGAAGGATGCGCGGTCTGGAATCCTAAGTCCTGAATCCTAAATCCTGCTTTCCCATGGTCATCCCCTGCATCGACTTGATGGATCGCAAGGTCGTGCAACTGATTCAGGGCAAGGAGAAATTCCTGGAGCTGCCCGACGCGGTTGCCGTGCTCGAGAAATTTGCGAACTATCCGGAAATCCAGGTGATCGACCTCGACGCGGCGATGGGCAAAGCGGAGAACAACGCCGAGATCGTGCGCGAGCTTTGCCGCCGCAAACCCTGCCGCGTGGGCGGCGGCATTCGCAGCGTGGAGCGCGCACAGGCGGCCGCAGGAGACGGTGCGCTCAAGGTCATTGTGGGTAGTAGCGCCTTCAGCGCGCGCGGCATCAATGAAGAATTCTTGCGCGGTCTCGTGGCAGCCATGCCGCGCGATAAGATTCTGATCGCCGTGGATTCTCTTGGCGACCGCGTGGCGATTCGTGGCTGGCGCGAGACGCTGCCGCTCACCGCCGCGCAGGCGCTGCCTCAGCTCGAAGCTTATTGCTCGGAGTTTCTCTGCACCTACATCGATGCGGAAGGAAAACTGCAAGGGACGAACCTAGATTGGTTCCGGAGCTTGCGCGCCGCCACCAAGCTGCCCATCACCGCGGCGGGGGGCATCACCACCGACGACGAAATTCAGGCGCTGGAAGAACTCGGCATGAACTCGGCGCTGGGGATGGCGATCTACCGGAAGGTCTTCCCGGAATTCTTCGTGGAGCGCGAGCCCGGCAGGCACTGAACGGCCCTGTCCTTGGGGGTCTGCGAGGTCCCGTCGTGTCTGCATGAAAGTGCCGTTGAAAGTTGAAAGTGAGGACCCCCTGCTTTCGACCTTTGACTTTCAACCTTCGACTGCTCTTCAGAGACCCCTCACCCGCCGGCGTATTCACGGGAGCACACCCGCTCGGCCCGGTAAGACTTGTAACTATTTCTTCGCCCGGCTGCCGGGCTTGACGGCGGGGATTCCTGCCTTGCACAGCGGGCAATCAGCGGGACTGTAATTCTGAATCTGCAGGTTGACGAGCGCGGCTTTGGGCAGGCCCAGGTCCGCCGCGCCTCCGCTGCGGTCGATGAGCGCGCCTGTGCCTACCACCCTGCCGCCCGCTTGCTCGACGCACTGAATCGTCTCGCGCGTGGACAGACCCGTGGTGATCACGTCCTCCACCACCAGCGTGACTTCGCCGGGCGCCAAGCTGAAGCCGCGCCGCAGCGTCATGGCGCCCTCTTGCCGCTCGGTGAAAAGTGCGCGCGCGCCCATTGCGCGGGCCACTTCGTGGGCCACCAGGACTCCCCCAAGCGCCGGCGCTGCCACCACGGCTGGGCACAGGTGACGCATCTTCTCCGCCAGCAGTGACCCCAACTGCTCCGCCACGCGCGGATGCTGCAGTACGAGCGCGCATTGCACGTAGCGATCGCTGTGCAAGCCCGAGGAAAGAATGAAGTGCCCCTCGAGAACAGCCGAATGCTTGCGAAAGATTTCGAGAATCTCGTTTTCTGTCATGAGCGTTGAGCCTGGGATGCAGGCGTTGCGAGCGCCTTTTCGATCTCCGCCGCGATGGCGTCGGCCGCGGCCGCGGGATCCGAAGCCCCGGTGATGGGCCGTCCAATGACCAGATAGTCCGCACCCGCGCGGATGGCGCTCTCGGGAGTGGCGATGCGCGTCTGATCGTCACTCGCGGCCGTCACCGGCCTGACGCCAGGCGTGACGATGAGGAAGTTGGGGCCACACGCTCTTCGAATCGCCGTGATTTCACGTGGCGAGGCCACGACGCCGTCCAGCCCCGCCTTTTGCGCGAGCCGCGCCAGCCGAACCACGACTTCCTCCGGAGATCCCTGGAAGCCCACCTCTGCCAGGTCCTCCGGGCCGAGGCTGGTCAGGACCGTGACTGCCAGCACCCGCGTGGGCGCCGCGACGGCCCGTGCGCCCTGAGTAGAGCGAACACCTTCCAGGGCGGCTTCCATCATCTTGCGCCCGCCGGAGGCGTGAACGTTCAGCAGGCTCACGCCTAGCATCGCCGCCTGGCGCGCTGCAGCGCGTACCGTGTTGGGAATGTCGTGAAACTTGAGATCGAGGAATACTCGTTCACCCGTGGCCACGAGGTAGCGTGCCAGCACCGGGCCTTCCGCCGTGAACACTTCCGACCCAACCTTGAACATCCCCACGTGGCCGTGGAGTTTTTGCGCGACGCATAGACCGGCTTCCGCGCTCGGAACATCCAGCGCCACAATGATTTTTTCCCACGCAGGCATCGCCGCCATTTTAGCAGGTTGCTGAAGAATCCGGATGTCAATCTGAGCGAAGAGACTGCGGCGCTTCTTCGCCCGCAGAGCGTGCTCAGGATGACCACGGGCGTGTTGAGAACAGTGGCGGACGTCTACTTTTCGGCGACGCCCCCGTCACCGAAGAGTCCGCGGAATTCGTCTGAGGATTTTCGCAGCGCCAACCAGTCTGGAAGCAGGTCCGGGGTTTCCAGCCACACCTGGAACCACCGGGAGATCTCCTGCTTCTCGTGGCGCTTCTGCGGCTGCACACGCGGGTTTGCCGCGAGGCTCTGCGCGCGCAGCTTGCCCTTCTTCACCAGCGCGCGGACCAAAGCCGTGCCGATGTGATCTGTCGCGCTGAGATACTCGCGATAAATGGCATCGAGGTTCCGCAGGGATCGTTCCGCGCTGGCCAGATCGTGAAATTCCAATAGGCCCTTGAGCCGGCTCGCGTAGGGCTCCTCCATGGCCGGGGCGGAGTAGCGGTCCTCGTACTGGACTTGGCAGCCGGCCTCCCGCAGGACCGCCGCGATGTAAGCCAGAGAGGTGTTGTCGCGGGGGCCAAGTCGGCGCCGAAGGTCGTTGCGGATAGCGCGCAGTTTTTCCCAATCGACGCGCTGCAGGTTTTGCGCTCGGCAGTAATCAAGAATGACCTGCTTCTTGCTCAATCTGGCAGACACTTTCCTGGACGGACCGCCTCATGGGGTTTGGCCGCGACGCCGTGGTGTTGAGGACTTGTCCGACGGGCCGGGCTTTTGCAGAGCGGCGTGCCGCAGCGCCGCGAGTTCCCGCCTGTATCGTGCCACGTTCCGCTGGTGTTCGGAAAGGGTTGGGGCGAAGATGTGCCCTCCGTGATTATTACTTACAAAGTAGAGTGCGTCGCCGTCTGCCGGGTGCAATACCGCGCGCACCGAGACTTCCCCGGGACTGGCAACGGGTCCCGGGGGCAAGCCTGCACGCCGGTAGGTATTGAAAGGCGAGTCGAAGTTGAGATCGGCAGCGGTGATGGAGCCGCCCGAAGGGTGGTCGAGCCGCACGGCGTAGATCACGGTAGGGTCGGCCTGCAACGCCATGCCCTTTTCGAGCCGGCGCGCGAAAACACCTGCCACCACCGGACGTTCCGCAGGGTCTGGAGTCTCCTTCTCAACCAACGAGGCCAGCGTAATCACTTCGTGCAGTTTCTCCGAGCCTGGACCAAGTTCGTCGTGGAACCTCGTTTGGAGTATGTGCCGAAAGCGGGCCAGCATCGTGGCCACGACCGTCGCGGCGTTCGCACGCCGCGGGAACCGGTACGTATCCGGGAAGAGGTAACCTTCCAGAGAGGGCGCGTAGGGATCAAGATCGCGGATCAGCGCAGTCTGCTGGGTGGTGCGCAGGAAATCGGCAGGATTCAAGCCCAGGCGTTCCTCGAAAATGCGCGCCATGTCGAATCGGTCTGAGCCTTCGGGAATCACGACCTGATTGAGATAAACATCTCCCTGAATCAATTTGTGGTAAACATCGATGGGGCGCAACGGCCGGTCGAAGAGGTAATCACCGGCCTTGAGATGATTGTGCGTCCGTCTAATCCAGTAGCGAGCGAGAAAAGGAATCCTATGCGCGAGCACGCCCCGCGCCGCGAGGAGGTCGGCGATGGAGGGGGCGTCGCTGCCGGGCTCAATTTCTACAGTCAGACTACCCGTGAAGCCCTGGTAGGGATGGTAGAGGTCGTACACCACCCAGGCCGCACCCAACAAGCCCAGCACGACAGCCACCGCTGCGAGTATGCGTTTCATTCCTCCGCTCCACCTTGTCGGTTGCGCTCGTTTTCAAGGAAATCAAGATAACTCTGCAGGAGCAAGACGGCCGCCACGCGGTCCACCGCACGCTGCCGCTTGCCGATGCTCATTCCGGATTCGCGCAGGGTGCGATTCGCCTCCGCGCTGGTCAGCCGCTCGTCCCACAAGTCCACGGGGCACGGCAGGCGCTGCCGAAGTTTCTCCGCGAATTCCGCGACGCGTTGCGACATGCTGGTCTCGCCGCCTCGGTGACCGATGGGATTTCCCACCAGCACGCGCTCCACCGAGTATTCCTCCGCGAGCGCGCGCAGGCGCTCCAGATCGTCGGCAAGGCGCGTCCGTTCAAGCGTAGGCAACCCCTGCGCCGTAATGCCGAGCGCGTCGGATACGGCCAAGCCCATACGCTTGGTGCCGAAATCAATTCCTAAGATCCGTCGACTCACGATAGTGTTCAGCCTGGCGACGAGAGACGTTGTCAGCATTTTCCGTCACGACCCGGAGATGCCACCTTCGTCGCAGCCGCCCGAATCCGATGATACACCCATCAGCCAAACTCACGGGAGGTTCGCGGCAGCCGCCCCAGCCAAGTGGCGCGCTTCCGCCTGTCACGGTGAAAGGGATTGATCAGTCGCTGCGGGTTAACGCGCCGGGTTCCAGGGTGTGAGGCGGGCGCAGGTCAGCTCGAAACTTCGGCAGTCTCGGTCGCGGAGTCGGGCAGATGTACGGGCCGGTCGGCCAAGTCCAACGTCACGGCCTTTTCGTTGCAGGAGGCGTAGCGGTCACAGCGCAAGCAATCGCGCCAGACTTTGGTGGGAAACCTCTCGCGTGGGACTTCGCGAAACCCCAGCTTCTCAAAGAACGTGGGAGCCACGGTGAGCGCAAACACGGTCTTCAAGCCGAAGCCCTCGGCCTCAGCGAGCAGACACTCCATCACCTCGCGGCCGATGCCCTTGGACTTCAGGGCCGCGTCCACGCACAAAGAGCGGATTTCCGCAATCTCCTGGCTGTAAAGCTTGAGCGCGCCGCAGCCCGCTAGCTTGCCCTCCTCCTCGGCCACGGTGAACTCCCACACGTTTTCGTAAAGGTCGGTAAGCGTGCGCGGCAGCATGATGCGCTCGCCCGCGTAGTAGTTGATCAAACGGTGGAGGTCGGGCACATCACCGAGCTTAGCTTTGCGAATCGTCAGCAACCTTTCCTCTCTCTCGAGCCTTACGCCGATAGGCATCGGCGAGCGGCACTGGACGAACCCATGTCGCACGGCCCAACTAAGCGTGCTCATCCTGCATAAGCAGAATCATGAGCGCCTTTTGAGCGTGCAAGCGGTTCTCCGCTTGGTCATACACTACGGATTGTGTTGAATCGATGACCTCGTCGGTAACTTCCTGGCCCCGGTGAGCCGGAAGGCAGTGCATGAACACAGCAGCGGAATCGGCAGCGGCCATCAGGTCTTTGGTCACGCGGTAAGGCGCGAAGACCTGTGACCGCATGTGCGCCGCGTATTCCTGTCCCATGCTGGTCCAGACGTCTGCATAAACCGCCTGAGCGCCCGCCACGGCACGAACCGGGTCATGCAAGGCCTCGACAGTCGCGCCGGTTTCAGTCGCGAAAGCGCGGGCGGCCTCCAAGACCTCCGACTTCGGCTCATATCCAGGCGGCGTCGCCACGCGAATGGACACGCCGAGCTTTGCGCCCATGATCATCAGCGAGTGAGATACGTTGTTGCCGTCCCCGACGAAAGCCAGTTTCAATCCTTTCAGGCTGCCGAATTTTTCGTGCAGGGTAAAGAAATCCGCCAGCGCCTGGCACGGGTGGAAGAGGTCGGTCAGGGCATTGATGACGGGGATGGAAGCATTCGCGGCCAGCTCCAGCACGGACTCGTGCGCAAAGGTCCGCGCCACGATGCCGTGCACCCACCGCTCGAGGTTGCGGGCAATGTCCTTGATGGCTTCGCGCTCGCCCAGGCGCGGCTTGGTGTGGTCCAGGTAGACGGCAAAGCCGCCCAGGCTGGTCATGCCGACCTCGAAGGTGGTGCGGGTTCGCAGCGAGGGCTTCTCGAAAATCATCGCCAGTTGCTTACCTCGCAGCGCCTGCGAAAACTCGCTGGGCGCAGCCTTCACCCGCTCCGAGAGGTCGAAGATGAGCTTCAAGTCGTCGCGAGTCAGATCCTGATCGGCCAAGAGGTCCCGGACACTCAAGGTCTCCAGCTTCCTGATCGTCGCCATCACCGCCATCATGCGTTTACCCCCTTCATCGCGGCCGCCGGCGCCAGAGCTGCCAGGATCGGCCGTAGCACCGCAACCAATTCGTCAACATGCTTCGGTTCGATAATCAAAGGCGGGAGGAAGCGCAGCACCTTCTCCTGCGTGCAATTCATCAGCACGCCCGCTTCCAGCCCCTGCCGCACCACGGACTTTCCGGACGTCACGAGTTCCACCGCCATCATCAATCCGTCGCCGCGCACTTCCCGGATCACCGGAAGCTCGGCGCGCAACCTTTCGAGCTGCGTGCGGAAATAGGCTCCCACCTCGCCGACGTGCGCAAGGAAACCGGGGCGCTCGAGGATCTCCAGAACCTTCAGCGCCAGCCGGCACTGCAGTGGGCCGCCTCCGAACGTCGTCCCGTGCATGCCGGGAGAAAATGCTTGGGCAACTTCTTCGCGCGCCAGGATGGCCGCCAGCGGCAGCCCCGCGGCCAGAGGCTTGGCCACTACTACGACGTCCGGGTGCAAACCGAATTTTGTGAAGGCAAAGAAGCGCCCGGTACGCCCGAGCCCGCACTGAATCTCATCGCAGATCAACAGTGCGCCGTGGGCGCGGCAAAGCTCTGCAGTAGCCTTCAGGAAATCTTCACGAACTTCCACCACGCCGCCCTCGCCCTGAATCACTTCCAACAGCAGCGCGGCGACTCTCGCCGTGAAGCTTTCCCGCAAGTGGGCAATATCGTTCTGGCGAACGAACCGGACTCCCGGCACCAGCGGCTCGAAAGGCTGGCGATACTTCTTCGGCCAAGTCGCCGAAAGCGCGCCAAACGTGCGGCCGTGAAAGGAGTTCTCGAGGGCCAGGATTTCATAACGCTCGAAGGGCTCGGCGGCCGCCTGCTTCCGAGCGTAAGCGCGGGCCAGCTTCATCGCCCCGTCGATCGCTTCCGTACCGCTGTTCGCAAAGAACGCGCGATCCATGCCAGAGAGGCGTGTGAGTTTCTCTGCCAACGGCGCTTGATAGGGGTGGTAGAGCAGGTTAGAAACGTGCAAGATGGTTTCTGCTTCGTCGCGGAGAGCTGCCATGATTTCCGGGTGAGCGTAGCCCAGAGAATTGACCGCCAAGCCGCCGAGGAAATCCAGATACTTCTTCCCGTTCTCGTCGTAGAGGTAGCAGCCCTCACCCCGCACGGCCAGGATCGGCAGCCGATCGTAGGTGGGAATCAGCACGCGCTTTTCGAGTTCGGCAATCAGCTCGCGAGTCATCAGCCCTTCACAATCCGCGTCCCAGCGGTTTTCCCGTCCTGGATCGCGTGCAGCAGCACGTTCGGGGCGGCGGTGGAGAGGATGTCCACTTCGCCCACGTGATGGCGCAGCGTGCGCGCGCAGGAGAGCAGCTTCGGAATCATCCCGTCCCGGACCACGCCTTGGTGGATCAAGCCGCGGATCTCCCCGAGCCTCACGACAGGCAGCAGTCGTTTCTCGGCGTCCCAAACGCCGCCCGATTCGGTGAGGTAAAGCAGGCGGTCGGCCTTCAGCGCCACGGCCAGAGCCGCCGCCAGATCATCGGCGTTGATGTTCAGAAACTCGCCACGCGAGTTCACGCCCAAGCTGGCCACGACCGGGATCAAGCCACCGCGCAGGGCGATTTCCAGCACGTTGGTCTTGACTTTGTGCGGCCGGCCGACGAAGCCCAAATCTTTCCTGCTGCCATTCACGCCGACGGTCAGCTTGCGCGCGCGCACCAAGCTGCCGTCGCCACCGCAGACTCCCAGCGCGGACTGTCCCTGGCTTTCGAGTGCGGCCACCCACTGCTTGTTCACGAGGCCCGCCAGCACCATCATCGCCACGTCCCGTGTGGCCGCACTGGTTACGCGCAGGCCGTGGTGAAACTCCGTGGACATGCCCAGGCGCTCGAGAGTGTGCGTCAGCAGCTTGCCGCCGCCGTGCACTAACACCACGGAGTGGCCGGCGCGGCAAAGCGCCGCAACTTGCCGCGCCAACTTCTTGCGGCCCTTCGGGTCCTCCGCGCCATGCCCGCCGATCTTGACCACCAATTTCATAACAGTCCCGTCTCTTGTGGGAAGCCAAACATCACGTTCATGTTCTGAACCGCCTGCCCCGCCGCACCCTTACCGAGGTTGTCGAGGGCGGAAACCAGGATCAATCTCCCCGTGGGCGCATCGAGTGCAAAGCCCAGATCCGCGTATTGCGTGTGCCCAACGCCCTGGATCTCCGGCAAGTTTCCGGCCGGATAAATGCGCACCAGGGGCGCAGCCGCGTAGAATTTCCTGAATAAAGCTTCCACTTCGCTCACTTCGCGCCGCGGCGAGAGGCGCAGATAAATCGTGCTCAGAATGCCGCGCGTGATCGGCAGAAGGTGGGGTGTGAAAATGAAATCCTTTTCCGCCAGATCAAGCGCCTCGAGCATTTCCGGCACGTGTCGATGATTGAAAACGCCGTAGGCGCGCAAGTTCTCGTTGACTTCGGGGAAATGCACCTTCTCGCTGGGCGTGCGGCCGGCTCCGCTGGCACCGGACTTCGAATCTGCGATGATCCCCGCGTGGCGGTCCACCCAGCCGGCCTGGAGGAGCGGGGCGAGCGCCAGAATGACGGACGTGGCGTAACAGCCAGGATTCGATACCAGACGTGCCTTGGCTATCGTGGGCGCATGGAATTCCGGGATGCCGTAGACCGCTTCGGCCAATGCCTCCGCGGCGTGGTGATCGAAGCCGTACCAGCGCGTGTAAGCCTGGGAGTTCTTCAGCCGAAAAGCGCCACTCAGGTCCACGACGCGCAGGCCACTCTGCAACAGGGCTGGCACGACTTGGTGCGAAGTCTCGTGAGGAGTGGCGAGGAAAACCACATCGCAGCCGGAGGTGGCGACCTGTTCAGTGTCCAGGGGCTCACAGAAGACCGAAAACCGTCCGCGCAGTTTGGGATGAACCTGCTCAATCGCAAACGCCTTCTTGCCGTCCCTTCCGGACGACATCAGGCAGGTCACGGAAGCGAAAGGATGGCGGGCGAGGATAGTCAGGAGTTCGCCTCCCACGTAGCCGGTAGCGCCTACCACCGCGGCGTGAATCGCCGAATGGGTGGGCGATTTCGTGCCGCGCTGTTTGGAAGTTTTTGTCTCGACGGCTATGCTCAATGCCTTTTCGCACCCCACATCCCGCTAAAGCATATTTATACAGCGTGTGTATAAATATTCTTTTTTATAGCGGAAGCGCTGCTCTCCTGTCAAGAAAAAACTCAATCCCCGGAAGGATTTGGCGGAGGGGCTGAACCGGCTTGACGAACCCGCCCGCCGGAAAAGTCCTTTGCTGCTCCGGCTGCGCTGACGAAAAAGCGCGGCGCGACGGCGTCCCCTCAAGTATAATAACAGTTCCGGGCTGTACCAAACTGACGATCATCTTCTGGGAGGATTGGGAATGCGTCGCATCGCCATGCTTGCGTGCTGGTGTATCCTTGGGGTCTCCGCGGTAGCACTCGCCGGGCCGGTCAGAACTCAGGACATTACCTTCCCGAGCGGCGCCGAGACCCTTGCGGGTTATCTTGTTCTGCCCGAATCAGGCGGCAAACACCCCGCCGTGCTGGTCATCCACGAGTGGTGGGGGTTGAACGACTGGGTCAAGGAGCAGGCGCGCAGCTTGGCGGAGCAAGGGTACGTGGCCTTGGCGGTGGACCTCTATCGCGGGCAAGTGGCGTATGATCCCTCGCTCGCGCACGAACTGATGCGCGGCATGCCGCAGGACCGCGCCGTTCGTGACCTCAAGGCCGCCTTCGACTACCTGGCTGCGCGCCCGGACGTGAACAAGGAGAAGATCGGCTCCGTAGGCTGGTGCATGGGAGGCGGGTTTTCGCTGCTGCTGGCGGTCGATGAACCGCGGCTGGCCGCCTGCGTGGTGAACTACGGCTCCATGCCCACGGACTCGGCGGACATTCAGAAGATCCAGGCGCCGGTGTTGGGAAATTTCGGTGCCGAGGATCGCGGCATTCCACCCAGCGCGGTCGAGGCCTTCGAGCGGGCTATGAAAGCCGCGAACAAATCCCTCGACGTGAAAGTCTATCCCGGCGCCGGCCACGCCTTTGAGAACCCGAACAACAAACTGGGTTATCGCGAGGTTGCTGCCGAGGACGCTTGGAAACGCACCCTGACATTCCTGGACCACAGCCTGAAGTAAGGTCGGACGGGTATCGGGATCCGTGCCGCAACCCTCGGCTTCTCATCCGTGGGATAGAAGAGCTCTCCTCCGCGCACGGTCGCGACGGGCAGGAGCTTCCGTCGCCCCGTGCGGATCTTGCCATCCGAATCCGTGAAGGTGAATTCGCCCTCGCGCGGAGCAGGAATACACACGCGTGCCTCTGCGCCCGGCTTCCGGGTCCCAATCTCGACACCGAGGATGTGGGTCAGATCTTGCGATACAACAGCGCCTTCTTCACCTCGCCGATGGCGCGCGTCACGTTGATCTCGCGCGGGCAGGCTTCGACACAGTTGAAGATAGTGCGGCAACGCCAGACGCCGTCGAGGGTGTTCAGGACCTGCATCCTGTCCTCGCCGCCCTCGTCGCGGGAGTCGAAGAGGAAGCGATGGGCATTCACGATTGCCGCCGGTCCCACGTATTCCCCGTCTGCCCAGAAGGACGGGCAACCCGAAGTGCAGGCCCCACACAGAATGCACTTGGTCGTGTCGTCGAACTTCTCGCGATCCGCCGGTGACTGCAGCCGTTCCTTTTCCGGGTCGGGAGTGTGGGTAACGAGGTACGGCCTCACGCTGCGGTACTTCGCCAGGAAGGCGTCCATATCCACGAGCAGGTCTTTGATGACGCGGTAGCCGCGCAACGGCTCGATGGTGATCTTCTGGCCCAGATTCATGAGCAGCACTTTGCACGCCAGCCGGTTCGATCCGTTGATCTGCATCGCGTCGGAGCCGCAGATTCCGTGGGCGCACGAGCGGCGATAGGTGAGTGAGCCGTCGAGGTACCACTTCACATAGTTCAGCGCGTCGAGTAGGCGGTCCGTGGGCTCAGCAGCGAACTTGTATTCGCCCCACCACGGTTCTTTGTCCTTCTCGGGATTAAAGCGCTTGATTCGAAGGGTGACCTGCATGTTGGAGCTCCCAGGATTCGGGGCTCGGGATTCGGGGGCGAAGACTCCGGACTCTTTCCTCTGCGAATCCCGAACCCCGGCTTTTCAATACTTCCTTTCCATCGGCTGAAACTTCGTAATGGTCACGGGTTTGAACTTGAGTTCAACCCCCTTCGGGGTTTGATACGCCAGCGTATGTTTCAGCCAGTTGGCGTCGTCCCGCTTGGGAAAATCTTCACGGTAGTGGCCCCCGCGGCTCTCCTGGCGCGCCAGCGCGCTCTCCACCAGGACGTCCGCCACATCGAGGAGGCCGCCGAGTTCGATCACTTCCAGCAGCTCGGTGTTGTACCGCGCGCCGTGATCCTCAGACTTCACCTGCCGATAGCGGTCACGCAATTCGCGCAACTTCCCGCGCATGGCCGTCAGACCCTTGGCATCGCGGAAGACCGAGGCCTTGTCCATCATTTCGTCCTGGAGAACGTCGCGGATGTCCGCGGCGCGTTCCTTGCCAGTAGATTTGAGCACTTGACTGACCAAGGCGCGGGCAGGCTCGTCGGCGTGGGCGGGCAACGGAACCCAATCGTTTTCTTGGATGAATTTCACGGCGTGTCGGCCGCCGCGCCGGCCGAAGACCAGGATATCGACCAGTGAATTGGTCCCCAGGCGATTCGCTCCGTGAACGGAAACGCAGGCGACCTCGCCCGCCGCATAGAGTCCCGGCAGCGGCGTATTCTTTTCGTCGATCACGACGCGGCCATCGACGTCGGTAGGAATCCCGCCCATGGCGTAGTGCGCGGTGGGCTGGATGGGGACGGGGTGCGTCAGTGGATCAATGCCCATATAAGTTCTCACAAATTCGGTAATATCCGGCAGTTTCTTGTCCAAGACCTCGCTTCCCAGGTGCGTCATGTCCAGGTGAACGTAATTCTTGCCCTCGATGCCGCGCCCCTCGCGAATTTCTCGGTAAATCGCGCGCGAAGTCAGGTCGCGCGGGGCTAGGTCGAGCAGCGCGGGCGCGTAGCGCTCCATGAAGCGCTCGTTGAGCTTGTTCCGCAGGATGGCGCCCTCGCCGCGAGCTGCCTCACTCAGGAGGATACCCATCTTGTAAATGCCCGTAGGGTGAAACTGGAAAAACTCCATATCCTCCAGCGGGATCGCTCGGCGGTAGACCACGGCCATGCCGTCGCCGGTCAGGGAGTGCGCGTTGGAGCTGACGCGATACATCTTGCCGCAACCCCCCGTGGCAAAGAGGACCGCCTTGGCGTGGAACGTGCAAATTTCCCCCGTGGCCAGGCACAGCGCCACCACGCCGGCGCAGCGGCCGTTCTCGATCAGCAAGTCGAGGACGTGATACTCGTTGTAGAAGTGCACGTCGTGCTTGATGCATTGCTGGTAGCAAGTCTGCAGGATCATGTGTCCGGTGCGGTCCGCGGCGTAGCAGGAACGGCGCACGGGCGCTTTCCCAAACTCCCGGGTGTGACCGCCAAAGGGACGCTGGGCGATCTTTCCTTCGGGCGTCCGGCTGAAGGGCAGGCCCCAGTGTTCGAGGTCGTAGACCGTCTCGATCGCTTCCCGGCAAAGAATCTCCACCGCGTCTTGGTCAGCGAGGTAGTCGCTGCCTTTGACGGTGTCGAACATGTGCCATTCCCAATGATCCTCTTCATGATTGCCCAGTGCGGCGCCAATCCCCCCCTGCGCCGTCCCTGTGTGCGAGCGCGTGGGATAGAGTTTGCTCAGAACGGCGACGTGACCGCGTCCGGCCAGTTGCAGCGCGGCCATCAGGCCGGCCCCTCCTGCTCCCACCACCACTGCGTCATACCGTTGGACCATGTGATTAAGCCTCAGGATAATTTCAACAGGTCGCGACTTCCGGGTTTGCCCGCGACCGCGCCTCCCGGAAGACGCCGCGCTCGCCCGGCGCCACCTTCCGCTCAGGGAGCCATGGGGGGCTGGAAAGTCAGGATGGCCAGCGATCCCAGCGCCAGGAGAACGAAACCGAGCAGGTAGAGGGAAGCCAGCGAAGCCGTCCGCCAGCCGCGAGGGCTGACGTAGTCCACGAGCACCGTACGCACCCCGTTCACGCCGTGAATCATCGCGAGCCACAACAGCACCAAGTCGTAGGTCCGCCAGAAAGGTGTGGCGTAGCGCTGGGCGACGAATTGAAAGTCGATATGATCGACGTTGTGGACAATGTGCATGATAAGGAGATGCCCGAGAGCGAGGACAAGCAGGGCGATGCCTGAGATGCGCATGAAGATCCAGGCGTAAAGCTCCAGTCCGCTTTCGGGTTTCGGTCTTCCCGCTCCATTCATCGGTAACCCCCTACTTCACGACGAAGCTCAACATGTAAATGGCCGTGGGAATGAACAGAGCCACAAAGATGATTCCCACCGCATAAGTGAGCTTGCGGTGCAAAGCCATGGTTTCCGGCCAGAAGTCGATAATGCAGATCCGAATGCCATTGATGGCGTGGTACAGAACTGCCCCCACCAGAAGCACTTCGCCCGTGCGGAATGCGGGGGCGCGATAAAGAAACAGCAGCTTGTTGAAGACCTTCGGTCCCCAGCCGATCAGGGCGATGTCCACGATGTGGATTAACAAGAATAGAAACACACCCACTCCTGCCAACCGGTGCAGGATCCAGGACCAGTGTCCCGGCCCCCCGCGATAAGTCAGGTATTCAAGAGGTTTGACCATGCTCGTCCGCTTCTCCTCGTTGCACGCCGGGCCACGGGTGGATGCCGAGGCAAAGCGCGCTACGGCTTTCCGCAACCTGTCCCCACATCTTCCCGCCAACCCGCGCGAACACGCCATCCTACCGCAAAGGTTCGACGGAATGCAATCAAGCGTATCAGGCGGCGGGAGAGTGTGATGTAAGGCGGCTTGCCGCCGCCCTCGTTTATGTTTTTTGACACCTTGGCTTGGCTGTGTGAAGATAGCGCGGGAGTGTTCTCATGGCAAAGAAGCGTGGTCCTCGAATCGTTTTGGCGCTCATTTTGTTTCTTCTTGTCTTCCTGCCCCTCTTCACGAACGGTGTGAACCTGCTCGTGGATTGGCTGTGGTTCAAGCAGGAAGGTTACCGTGTCATCTTCACCACGATCCTGCGGGCGCAAATCGCGCTGAGTGGGATTGCCGGCATGGGCTTCATTGTGGTCACCGGGTTGAATCTCTTCATCGCCCACACCCTGGCGCAACGCCAGGGGTATCGCGTTCACGACGAATACATCGAGTTCCCGGCGCTCGACCGTTTCAGGGCGCTCTTTCGCTGGGTGATTTGGGCGGGAGTGCTCTTCGCAGGTTACGTGGTCAGCCAGTGGGGCATGAGCCATTGGCTGACGTACCTGCTCGCGCGGCGCGTGCCGGTAATGGGGCAGGGTGACCCGCTCTTCGGCATTGATCTCGGCTTCTATCTTTTCCAATTGCCCTACACGTGGTTTCTCTACCACCTGGTGCTCGTCACGCTCATCTGCTGCCTTTTGAGCGCGACGTTCCTCTACCTGGTGGAGGGCGGGGTGTGGGTGACGCAGCGTGGCCCGGTGGTTGCGCGCGCGGCGCGGGCTCACCTGATGGTGCTGGGCGGCATTCTCTTCCTCCTCATCGCTTACCGTATCCGCCTGGCCATGTACGGGCTGCTCTACTCGCCGCGCGGAGTCGTTTACGGCCCAGGCTATGCGGACGTTCACGCCACCTTGCCGGTGCTGAAGCTCCTGCTGATTCTCTCGATCATCACCGCCGGCATTTTCTTCTTCAGCGCACGCCAGGGAAAAGTCCGCACGCCCTTATTCGCGATCGGGGGGCTGGTGGCGGTGGCAATCCTGGGCGGGTCGATCTATCCGGAGATCATTCAGCGCTTCATCGTGGCTCCGAACGAAATCGATAAGGAGCGGCCCTATATCGCGAACGCCATCGAGTTCACCCGTAAAGCCTACGGGCTGGACCGCTTTGAGGAGCGCAGCTTCTCTGCCGTCGAAGACTTGACGCTTGACGACATCCGCAAGAACGAAGCGACTTTCCGCAACGTTCGCCTGTGGGATCACAAGCCGCTGCTGACCACGTTCGCGCAGTTGCAGGAAATCCGCACCTACTACGATTTCGTACGCATTGACAACGACCGCTACTGGATCAACGGGGTGTACCGCCAGGTTTCGCTTTCGCCGCGCGAATTGAATTCGGCGAGTCTGCCAGGGGGAAGCTGGATCAACGAGCACCTGGCTTACACCCACGGTTACGGTCTGTGCCTGGGACCCGTGAACGAATTCACCAGCGAAGGGTTGCCGCAGCTCTTCCTCAAGGATATCCCGCCCGCCTCCAGCATCTCCCTCTCCGTGACCCGGCCGGAAGTCTATTACGGCGAGCTGGGGAACGATTACTGCTTCGTGAAGACGCGTGCGCAGGAGTTCGATTATCCCCGCGGCGACCAGAACGTGTATACGAACTATCAGGGCGCGGGCGGAATTCCCGTGAACAACTTCTGGCGGCGCCTTCTGTTCACGCTGGCGTTCGGCGAGAAGAACATTCTGTTTTCCACGGACATTCAACCGGAAAGCCGCCTGATGATCTATCGTCGCGTGCTGGACCGCGCCCAACGCCTCACGCCGTTCCTTCACTACGATCACGATCCCTACATGGTCATCGCGGAAGACGGGGCGCTCTACTGGATACTCGACGGCTACACGCTCTCGCAGCGATATCCTTACTCGGAGCCTGCCCCCGAAGGGGAAAACTACATCCGCAACTCCGTCAAGGCCACGGTCAGCGCCTATTCGGGTGAAGTGCGGTTTTATATCAGCGACCCCGAGGATTCTTTCATCCAAACCTACGCGCACCTGTTTCCCGGAGTTTTCCACCCGCTCTCCGACATGCCCAAGGATCTGCGCGAGCACATCCGCTACCCGGAAGAGCTCTTTTCCCTTCAGGCGAGCAAATACGCGCTGTTCCACATGAACGACCCACGCGTGTTCTATAACAAGGAGGATTTGTGGCGAGTCGCGCAGAGTTCGGTCGCAGGACCTGCCGCGCCCATGACGCCCTACTACAACATCATGAAGCTCGCGGAAGTCGGCACGCGCGAGGAGTTCATCCTGATGGTGCCGTTCACGCCCGCGCGCAAAGACAACATGATTGCCTGGATGGCGGCGCGCTGCGATGATCCGAACTACGGTAAGGTTCTGGTCTTCACCTTCCCTAAGCAAAAGCTGGTTTACGGCCCACAGCAAATAGAATCGCGCATCGATCAGGACCCGGGAATCTCGCAACAACTGACGCTTTGGGGACAGGGCGGGTCCAAGGTGATTCGCGGCACGTTACTGGTGACGCCGGTGCTCAATTCCGTGCTCTACGTCGAGCCGCTTTACCTGGCGGCCGAAGCCGGCGGCGGACTGCCGCAACTGCAGCGGGTGCTTGTGGCGTATTCCGACCACGTGGTAATGGAAGCAACCTTGGATGCCGCCTTGAGCAAGATCTTCGGCGGAACGGTTACCACTATGGAGGCGCGACCTGCCTCCGTGCCCGGCCAGCCAGCGCCGACCACCGCACAGACCGTCGCCAAGCCGGGCGAGGCCGCACCCGATGTGCAAGCGCTCATCCGCGAAGCCAATCAACATTACGAGCGAGCGCTGCAGCTCCAGCGCCAAGGAGACTGGGCCGGATATGGGGACGAAACCAAGAAGCTAGGTGAAGTCTTGAAACGACTGGCGGGCGAACCTAAGGCTATTCGCAAAGGAGAGTAACAATCGCTCCTTGATTGTGCTCATCTGTGGGCATGCATGCGACGCTTCCGCCTGGGCGCGACTTTGCGGCCCTGGAGGCCCGCCGCCTGGAAGTCGGCAAGCTGTTTGCCCGGGGCCACCCCCAAGCGGAAATTGTTCGCCGCCTCAAAGTCAGTCGGCCCACCGCGCATCGCTGGTATCGGGCCTAGTGCCGACATGGGTGCCCAGGCCTGAAAGGCGCGGGGCGAGCGGGCCGTAAGCCGCGCTTGGGGCCGCAGGCACACCAGCGACTGGAAGCCGCCCTGGTCGCAGGCCCTGCCGGTCGGGGTTTTGCCACCCAGCTGTGGACCTTGGAGCGAGTGGCGGCGGTGATCTGGAAAACTTGCCAGGTGCGCTATCACCCCCGGCACGTCTGGCGCGTCCTGCGCAGCCTCGGTTGGAGTCGGCAGCGGCCCACCCGTCGCGCGCAGCGAAGGTGGGGGCCTCCCGCCGACCACCCGTGGCGATAGGCTGCCTGCCCCCCCTTGCTTTCGGGTCCGGGCCTGCGCTCCGGCCCGAACCCGAAAGAAACCCAAAGCCCAAAGCCACAAGCCGAGAGTCTCAGAGGGGACACTTCTAATGAGGTAAGAAGGGGGACATTTCTGAAGAGGCTTGACATAAACACGCTGAAGCGTTGCAAATCCAGGCTCTGGGGTGTACACTCGCAGCCATCTGGGACGCGAAGTGTGAACCGCGATTTAGGGGCAGAGCCTGCAGGTGTCGCCCGCAGTCATCAATGCGAGCCCGCCGCGCGATTGGGGTGGAAGCCAGTCTCAGGTAAGGAGCGGCGAGACCCGCTTCCCCGTTGCAGGACCCGTCGACCTGAATCCCGGCTGCAAGCTGTAGGCATGGAAACTCCTGCCACCTTATCGTGACCGGTGTGCTTTATGAAATGCAGACTTCTCATCTTGCTTGTGTTGTTGTCAACCCTCGGACTGGCTGCAACTCCGCAGGCCACCAAGAAGCCTCTCACCAGGGAGCAAGTGATGAGTTTGGTGAAAGGTTCCGTGCCCAGCGCACGTGTAGCGGAACTAGTGCGGGAAAACAGCATCGACTTTGAGCCGACCGAAGAATACTTCCGCCTCTTGCGCAGCGCCGGAGCCGAGCCGGTCCTCATCGAAGCCCTGCGCGCCTCGAGCGCCAACAAACCGCCTTCCCAGGATGCTGCCGCGCAGGCCAAACAGCGCATCAAGGGCGCGAGCGCCCTGATGGATACAGGTGACATCGACGGCGCCATCGCACTTTACCAAGAAGCCATCCGTACAAGTCCGGGCGACTCCGAAGCTCATCGCTTGCTCGGCCTCGCGTTGGGAAAAAAGAAGGACTGGCAGGGGGACGTTAGCGAACAGCGTGTGGCGATCCTTTTGAACCCCGATGACGCCGCCGCCAAGGCGGAACTTGTTGCCGCCCTGCACGCCACGACGGCGGCGGAGACCGCGGTGGTGGTGGTGCAATCTCTACCGAATGCCGAGGTTTATCTCGATAACGAGTTCAAGGGGCGAACCGGCTCCGAAGGACAGTTGAAGATTGATGACCTTAAGCCCGGCGCGCACGCGCTCAGGGTGTCCATGCCCGGCAAGAAGGTCTTCGAGCAGAGCCTCAATCTCACCGCTGGGCAGAGCAGCGAGATTGCCGCCACGCTAGCCGACCTCATGGGAAAGATTGTGGTGCATACTACCGGGGGCGCAGAGGTTTTCCTGGACAACACGAGTCAAGGCGTGGCGAACGCTAGGGGGGAACTTACCCTCGAGGACGCCACTCCAGGCTCTCATGAGTTGCGGATTTCTGCCGCCAGCAAGAAGAACTTTGAGCAAAGCATCAGCGTTTCGGCGGGACAGGAAACCACAGTTGAGGCGCCACTGGCCGACTTGCCTGGAAGAATCGTGGTGCAAACCACGCCGGGCGCGCAGGTCTTTCTGGACAATGCGAGCCGAGGCGCTGCCAACGCGAGCGGAGAAGTGATCGTGCCCGGTGTGGCGGGAGGCTCGTACAACCTGCGGATCACCGCGAACGGGAAGACGGATTTTCAGGAGAGAGTGACGGTTACGGCCGGGCAGGAAACCCGCATTCACGCGCCGCTGACGGACCTCCCTCCCACGCCGGGGATGGTGAAAGAGAACCCGAAGGATGGGTTGAAGTATGTCTGGGTTATGCCCGGTACTTTCATGATGGGTTGCTCGCCTGGAGAGACGAAGTGTGGTCCTGAGGAGAAACCACGCCACGCCGTAACCATCACCCAAGGCTTCTGGATGGGCCGGGTGGAAGTCCCGGTGGGGGCGTACAAACGTTTCGCTCGGGATAGCAAAAGGAATATGCCACCCGAACCAAGTTACAACCGGGGATGGACGATCGACCGGATACCGATGGTGAAGGTGACGTGGAACGAAGCGCGGGCCTACTGCATGTGGGCTGGCGGGCGCCTGCCGAGCGAGGCAGAGTGGGAGTATGCGGCACGGGGTGGGACCACTCAGTCTCTGTACGGACCGCTGGACGAGATCGCTTGGTACGCCCGCAACTCCGGCGCGGGCGTCGTGGCATGGGGCATGCCCCGCCCGGGTGGCCTGAAGCGGCCCAACAGCTTCGGGCTGTCCGACATGCTGGGCAACGTCCATGAGTGGACCAACGACTGGTTTGACAAAGATTACTATGCCCATAGCCCCCAGGAGGACCCGCCTGGGCCCTTGAGCGGCCAGCAACGGGCGGTGCGTGGTCTCGCCTGGACCGCTAAGGGAGATGACATGCGCGTCTCCTTCCGCTACGGTGACGCGCCCGACGGGAGCTTCTTCGAGGGGGGCTTCCGCTGCGTGTGCGACGCGCTGAATCCTTGACGATTTCCTCTCTTCATCCTGCCACTCGCTGGGATCCGTGCGGCACGCATCCCCGCGTGAATGTCGGCGCAGCAGCGGCCGTGGCTCAGGAAGGCTCTGCGTTCTGAGGCCTGGTGCACGGCTGCCAGAGCGCGGCTTGGCCACGGAGGAAGGTTCCGAAATGCGCGTGAGCCAATGCGTAAAGTGCCGGGGTTTCCCCTGTGCGGATGTAAAGCACGAGTGCTACATTGTTCCCGCAGTCGACGTGCAGCCGGAGGCGATCTCCGTGGTGATGATTTCGGAAGCCGCGCCGGTGAATCGCGACGACTACTTCTATGCCCAAGGCGATCCCCTGTTTCAGAAGACTACCGTTCTGGCCTTTAACGACGCGGGTGTGAAGGTGTCGTCGACGAAAGACATCCTTGACCGCGGCGTTTACCTCACCACGGCCGTGAAGTGCGCGAAGACCGGATATGGAATTGAGACGAGCACCGTGAAGCAATGCTCGCTCCTCATGGAAAAAGAGCTGACCCTCTTTCCCAAAGCGCAAGCGCTGATGCTGATGGGAGACGTGGCCATCAAAGCCCTCAATGCGGTTGTGCAGCGCGCCGGTGAAAAACGCGTGATCCCCGCCGGCTCCACCTACAAGCTCCGGGGACGGAAATACTTCTTCCGGGGCATGCGAGTTTTCCCTTCCTACCTGCAGGCCGGCCCCAGCTTCTTCATCGAGAAGAGCAAGCGCCGAATGATCGCAGAAGATATTGCGGCCGCATTGAAGGCCGTCGACAATTCCTAAACACCTGGGGAGGCTGTCATGAGACTTCGCGAGCTCGCAGGCATTTTTCTCTTTGTCACAGTGCTCGGTGCGGCCCTGCCCGCAGCCGCGGAGCAGAAACCCTTTACCAGGGACCAAGTCCAGAGCATGGTGCGAGACGGCCTCGGCGACGAAACCGGCGCCTTGGCGATCCAGAAACGCGGCATTGATTTTGAAACCACCGAGGGTCTCCTCCAGAGCCTCAAGGCTGCCGGCGCGACCGACGCCTTCCTTCGGGCCTTGCAGGAAGCGAAGCGCTCCCGGCCCGCGGCTGGGGCCGTCCAGAAGCCGCTCAGCCAAGTGCAGATTCTCACCCTGCTGGTAGGCGAGGTGCCAAGCCAACGCGTGGCCATGCTGGTCGAGGAACGAGGCATCGACTTCGAGCCCCAGGACGATTACCTCACGGCCGTCCGCGTGTCCGGAGGTGGAGAGGAATTGATCAAGGCGCTCTCCTCCGCTCGGGTGACCAAGCCCCCTACCGTCGAGCCCGCTGCGGCGGGCAGACAAGCCGCACTGCAGCAACATGCCGCCCGGGCAGCAGAATTCTTTCACAAGAAGCAGTACGCACAAGCCGAGAGCGAGTATCGCGCGGCGCTCCCGTTCGACCCGCAAGACTCCGACCTGCACGCCTCCCTGGCCGTAGCCCTGAGTTCGCAGAACAAGGTGGAAGAAGCCCTGGCGGAAGCACGGGAAGCGGTGCGTTTGAATCCCACGAGCGAGATGGCTCGCACCAGCCTGGGCCACGCGCTGTATGACAAAGGTGATCAGGACGGCGCCCTGGCGGAGTATCGCGAGGCCGTGCGTTTGAACCCGGCGAACGACCGCGTCCACGTCGTGATCGGCGTCATGCTGAACGCCAAGGGCGACCCGGACGGAGCGATCCCGGAGCTTCGTGAAGCTCTGCGCCTGAACCCTGCGAATGACTTGGCTCACACTCACCTGGGTGTTTCCCTGGCGGCCAAAGGCGACCTGGACGGCGCCATCGCTGAGTTCCGGGAGGCGGTGCGCCTGAACCCCGCAAATGCCGATGCCCACTTTGACCTCGGCAAGGCGCTCAAGCAGAAGGGCGACCTGGACGGCGCGATCCCCGAGTACCGCGAGGCGCTCCGTTTGAACCCTAACAACGAAGCGGCCCACTACCGCCTGGGCTCCGCGCTGGAATCCAAAGGCGACTGGGATGGGGCAATCGCGGAACTGCGTGAGGCGCTGCGCTTGGATCCCAACGACGAATCAGCACACTTCAGCCTCGGCTTCGCCCTGGGAACCAAAGGCGACTTGGATGGGGCAATCGCGGAACTGCGCGAGGCGCTGCGTCTGAATCCTAAAGACGTTTCGGCGCACGTTAGCCTTGGCATCGCGCTGGGGAGCAAACGCGACTGGGACGGAGAAATCGCCGAACAACGCGAGGCGCTGCGCCTGGACCCCCAGAGCGAGTTGGCCCACTATCGCCTCGGCCTCGCGTTGGGGAAGAAAGGTGATGGGGACGGGGCAATCGCAGAACTGCGCGAGGCGCTGCGCCTGAACCCCAACGATGAATCAGCGCACCTCGGCCTCGGCGTCGCGCTGGGGAGCAAAGGCGACTGGGAGGGAGAGATTACAGAGGAACGCGCAGCGCTGCGCTTGAATCCCAACAACCAACTCGCCCATGTCGCCCTCGCCGCCGCACTGGGGGGGAGGAGTGATTGGGATGGCGCGATGGCGGAATTCCGCGAGGCGGTCCGCCTGGACCTGGCCAACGCGTTCGCGCACTTCGGCTTGGGCCTGGCCCTCGAACAAAAGGGCGACTTCTCGGGCGCCCTCGAGGAATATCGCGCCGCCTATAATCTCGACCCCGCAGATCCTCGCTTCAAGCAGGAGTACGAACGTCTGCAGAAGGAGAAAAAGTAAAGAAGGGCTAAGTCCTCCACGAGCCTCCGTGGGCGTGGCGAAAGGGCACTCCTGGGCGGGGGGTATTCGGAAGTTGTTGGTGGGCCCAGCAGGACTCGAACCTGCGACCAACGGATTATGAGTCCGCTGCTCTAACCAACTGAGCTATGGGCCCGCAATGCTCACAAGTTACCATCCACAAGCGCAACTGACAAGCGAGAGCTGGCGGCGGGAAAACCCTCGACCAAACCCCTTACGCCAGCACGGCGCGGACATGCTCCACGTTCTCAGTGATCTGGTCGGAGAACTTGGGGAACATACCCACGATCACCGCGTCCGACGCCTTGAGGTTCTTGAAGGCATAAGCGAAGCAGTGACGGACTTCCTGCGGTGAGTCGCAGTGGCGCCCGGCGGCAAGAATCTTAAATCCCAGGCATACGGGCTTCGCCTGGCGCAGCACGCGCGTCATGCGATCGGGGTCCGTCGCGAGGTAGGTCTCGCCTACGGGCGGCATGCCGATCTCCTTTTTGAACTCCCCCGCGGTGCGCGTGACGCGGTAAAAGCACCCCATGTAGAAATCAATCGGCCAGCCCTTGGATTCCAGGTGCTCGACCACCGCGGGATTGTGCGTGGAGATACCCGCAGGGAAACCGAGGTCGTGGACCTGGTTGAGGAAGTCGCAGACGAGGTCGATCGAGCCCGCTGCCCACTGGTGGTCGGTAGCCGCGCCGTGATGCGCGATGCCGATGGGCTTCACTTTCGCGGCAATCGACGCGCACTTCAGGGTACCTTGGAGGAGCGTCTTTGCGTCGTTGGGATTGCTCACGTCCCACGGGTCGGCGAGACAAATCCAATGCATCTTGCAGCCCGCGTCGCGGATCTTGGGAAACTGGCGCTGCGCGGTGCCGGGGTAGTTGCTTTGCCAGGCGTTGATGCCTGCCTTCTCGCACGCGAGCAGGTACTTCACCACCTGCTCGTCGCTGAAGTATTCGCGCATCAGGTTGTCGAGCAGGCCGTTGAAGTGCGAATAGCCGTAAAGCGGATTGCCGCCGGAGATCAGCCGCGTGACGCGGTGCGAGCCGAAAGCAATGGTCGGCAATTCCCGTGGGGTTTGTGCGGGCACAAGCGGCGCCGTTATAAGCCCGGCCGCCGCGGCCACGGCGCCTTTCATGAAGTCTCGGCGCGAAGCGCTTGCCGGAACTACCGCGAAGGAATCGGAAGCTGAAGCGAAGTGTCTAACCATCGGGGACCACCAGGGCGAGGGAGCGAGCCACGGGACACACCACGGATATTCCTTTCCAGGGCTCTTGTCAACGGCCATTGTGTCTGAGAGCGAAGGTGGGAGTTAAAGGGTGAGTTGGCCTTTGCCAGAGTCAGTCTCTAAACATAGGCCGCAGCTTTCTGCCGAGATGGCTGGGTGGGATTCTCCCGCAAAGGGACCCGGCCCGCCCACGGCCGCGCGGCAGTTCACCTGTCGGTCAGCTTTGTGCCTTATCGGCTCTCACGCACTCGAGGGCGCATGCAACGCGCGGGCTCAAAACTGCCGCGCGTGCATTGTCGGCCCCGTCCTTTCAGCATATAATCACCATTGGCTCCGCCTATTTTCAAGAGGCCTGCTCGCTGTCCTTCCTGATATGTATCTGGTCTACAGTATGGTGTTCACTCTGGCTGCGATACTCAGCGCGCCCTTTTACTTGTGGCGAAAGGGCAAGAACCTGGAGCGCGGCCACTGGCGGGAGCGCTTCGGGCGTATCCCATTTCAAGAAGTCCGTCCCGGTGCGGTCTGGGTTCACGCGGTCTCCGTGGGCGAAACCGTCGCCGTGGCAGGCCTGGTGCAGGAGCTGCAACGGGCGTTTCCAGAGCGCAAGATCTTTCTGAGTCACGTGACGCCGGCCGGGCGCGAAGCCGGCGAGGTGCGACTGCCGGCCATCGCGGGCCGGTTCTATGCCCCTTTGGATTGGCGCTGGACGGTGCGCAGAACGCTGGAGCGCATTCGGCCAGCGCTGCTGGTTGTCGTGGAAACCGAAGTGTGGCCAAATCTGCTGCGCGCCGCGCAGCAGGCGGGCGCGCACGTGGTACTGGTGAACGCGCGACTATCACGGCGGTCGCTACGCGGTTACAAACTGGCGCGGCCGTTCATGCGTCGCGTGCTGGCCGATGTGGACGCCATCTGCGCGCAGACGGCAGCGGACGCCGAACGGTTCCGGCAGCTCGGAGCGCGGCCCGAGCGGGTCAGGATGGTTGGCAATCTCAAGTTTGACGCGCAGCCGCCGCAGCTCGGCGAGTTCGCGCGGGCGCTGAAGATGGCGCTGCGTCGCGCCGAGCGTGGTCCGGTGTTGGTGGCAGCGAGTACCATGCCGGGTGAGGAAGCGCTGATCCTTCAGGCTTGGGACTTGATCCAGGCGCGTTATCGCAAAGCGCTGTTGATCCTCGCGCCACGCCATCCTGCGCGCTTCGACGAAGTCGGCCGATATCTGGCCAGGGCGGGGCGGGGATTCGTCCGTCGCACGGCCCTGAAGGTCGAAGAGCAGGAGTTGTCCCAGCAACTCGCTGGCACGGCAATTCTCTTTTTGGACACGATTGGTGAGTTGGCGGGAATCTTCGAGCTGGCTGATCTGGTCTTTATCGGCGGCAGCCTGGTTCCCACGGGCGGGCATAATTTGCTCGAACCCGCCTACTGGTCGAAGGCGATTACCTTCGGACCTCACATGGAAAACTTCCGGGACATCGCGAAGCTGTTCCTGGAGGCGGGGGCGGCGATTCAAATCCGCAATCCTGAGGAATTGGCGCATACCGCCTGGCTGCTGGAAAACTCCGAGGCGCGGCGCCGCCTGGGGGCGAGCGCACGGCAGGTGTTGGAGCAGAATTCCGGTGCCACCGCCCGCACGCTCGATTGCCTCCGGGAACTTCTGGGCCGGGATGCGCGGGCGCACAAACCCCTCTCGCACGAGGTCAAGTGAATCCATTCTTGCTGCCGTTATCCGCGGCATTCCGGTTGGGTGTAGCGGTCCGCCACACGGCCTACAGGCGCGGCTGGTTCAAAACCCGCCGCCTGTCGCGACGGGTGATAAGCGTTGGCAATCTGACGGTGGGCGGGACCGGCAAGACGCCCCTCGTCGCACTGGTGGCAAAAATCCTGCTGCGGCACGGCTGGAAGCCGAGCATCCTGACGCGAGGTTACGCACGTCGCAGCAAGACTGGCTTGATCGTCCTTGCGCCCGCCCCCGCTCGCCGTGCAGACGCGCGCGAAGTCGGCGACGAGGCCGCTTTACTGGCCCGCTCGCTCCCGGAAGTTCCCCTCGCCATTTGCGTCGACCGCTTTCGTGGCGGCAGGGTGGTGGAGGAGCGCTTCCATGTCCACGCGCACATTCTCGACGACGGCTTCCAACATCTGGCCCTGGCGCGCGACATTGACCTTGTGGTACTGGACGCCACGCAAAAACTCTCCGACCGTTTCCTGTTGCCTGCTGGCCGCCAACGGGAACCGCTCGCCGCCCTCCAGCGCGCGCAGATCGTCGTGATCACCAGGGTTGATTCCGGCGATTCGAAAACGCTTGAGGACACGGTTTCGAAGGTCCATCCAACGGCGAGGGTGTTTCGCAGCTCGACGCGACTCCGGACGCTGGCGGATGCTTTTAGTGGCGAGGCCGTTCCGGGCGCAGACGTTCAGGCGCAGAAAGTAATGGCGTTCTGCGCCATCGGCAACCCGCGCGCCTTCTTTGCCGATGTGCGACGCTGGGGATTCAACCTGGTCACTGAGGATGCATTTCCCGATCATCACGTATACACTGAGCGAGAGCTCCAGCGCCTGGTCGCACGCGCCCGAAAAGACGGAGCGACCGCTTTGCTGACCACGGAGAAGGACGCTGTAAAATTCTCCAAGGACTGGAGGCCGGAGCTGCCCATCCTGGCCTGCGTGATTGAGGCGCAGATCCTCGAGGCTGAAGAATTCGAGAAGACTCTGTTAGCACGTCTTGAAAGGGCCAAAAAGGCGAAAGGATGACGACTCCCACTCGCTTCGCGGACTGGCAGCGCATTATGGTTCGCGCCACCAACTGGGTGGGCGACGCGGTGATGTCGTTGCCGACACTGGAAGCCTTGCGCGCGCGCTTCCCGCGTGCGGAAATCGTGCTGGTCTCCAAGCCCTGGGTCAGCGAGCTTTATTGGTATCATCCCGCTGTGAATCGCCAAATCGTCTATAAGCCCAAAAGTGAGCATCGGGGACCGTGGGGCTTCGGGAGGTTGGTCAAGGAACTGCGTACGGAGCACTTCGACGCCGCGATCCTTCTCCAAAACGCTTTTCACGCTGCCTGGATGGCCTGGCGGGCGCGCATCCCGGTTCGCATCGGCTACGCGCGGGAAGGGCGCGGCTTCCTGCTCGACCAAGCTCTGGAGCCACCCTTGCCCGCCGCCTACGGACACCAGGTCTATTACTACTTGCAGCTCCTATTCCGTGCCGGGGTGATCGATAAGCCTCAGCCGGTCGGGGAAATTCGGCTTCGCCTGACGGATCCCGAAAAACATTGGGCCGCGAAAAAGCTGGACGCTCTCGGCTTGAGTGGGCCGCGGTTTTTGATCGGCCTGCATCCCGGCGCGTCGTTCGGTCCGGCCAAGCGCTGGATGCCGGAGCGTTTTGCGGCGCTGGCCGATCGCCTGATTGGAGCCTTGAACGCCGATGTGCTAATCTTCGGCTCGCCAGCGGAGCGGCCTCTGGCGGAGGAGATCGCGCGCACCATGCAGCACACCCCCACGCTGGCGGCGGGGGAGACCTCGCTGCGGCAGCTCCTGGCGCTCATGGCGCAGTGCCGCTTGATCGTCACCAACGACTCCGGCCCCATGCACCTGGCGGCGGCGCTGGGAGTGCCGCTGGTGGCGGTTTTTGGTTCGACCGACGAGCGCGCCACGGGGCCGGTGGGAGCGCGCGTTCGCATCGTCAAGCATCGCGTCGCGTGCAGTCCGTGCGGGTTGCGCGAGTGCCCCATCGATTTTCGCTGCATGCGCGGCGTATCGGTGGAGGGAGTTTTCAAAGCGGTCTTGGAACTTGTCAAACAATGGAACATTACGCATGAGCACCCGGCTTCAGCGTGAAATCGTGGCGCGAAATCCACGACGGAAAAGCGCCGTGCCGGCTACGGCGGGCGTTCCGGGGGTCTTCCTCGATCGCGATGGGACCCTCAACGAGGAAGTCGGGTACATGAACCACCTCACCCGGCTCCAGGTGTATCCCTGGTCGGGCGAAGCGGTCCGCAAGTTGAATGACGCCGGCCTCCCGGTGGTCGCGGTGACGAACCAATCCGGTATTGCGCGCGGCTATTTCACTGAAGAGTTGCTCCACCAGGTTCATGAGGAAATCACGCGCCAACTGGCAGCGCAGGGTGCGCGCATCGACGCCTTCTACTATTGCCCGCATCACCCGGAAGGCCCTTTGCCTGCGTATCGTCTGGCCTGCCGTTGCCGCAAGCCGGCGACAGGGATGGTGGAGGAAGGCGCCCGGCGGTTTCATCTTGATCTGGCGCGTTCCTACCTCGTCGGCGACAGCTTCCGCGACATGCAGTTGGGATTCAACGCGGGTCTACGCACCATTCTGGTGATGACGGGATACGGGCGCGGCGAACTCGAGTATCACGCACGGCAATGGCCCCGGAAGCCCGAGCGCGTGGCGGAAAATCTTCTCGAAGCAGCCACGCTGATCCTGGAAGATCTCCAGGCGCGCTCGCCTCTGGTCGGGGCCACATCCGCGGAGCCAAACCTATGAAGTTCACGATCCCAGACCGTGCGGCGTTGCTCGCCATTCTGGAACGATTCCCACGCCAGCAAGTGGTGATGCTGGGCGATCTCGTAGCCGACGAATCCATCTACGGCGAAATCGCGCGCGTCTCACGCGAAGCGCCGGTGCTGATCTTGAAGCAGCGCGAGAAGCAGGTGGTGCCCGGGGGTGGCGCCAACGCCGTGAATAACCTGGCGGATCTGGGCGCGCGGGTCATTCCCGTCGGAGTCGTCGGCGACGACGAAACGGGCGAAGCGCTGCTCCGCTACTTTCGTGAAAAGCAGATCTCCACTCGGCACGTGGCGCGGGTGCGCGATTACCTGACCCCCACCAAGACGCGCATTCTGGGGGGATTGACGCACTGGCAGCGCCAGCAGATCGTGCGCGTGGACCGCGAGCCGGCGCAACCTCTCGCGCGGGAAGTGCGCACCGGCTTGGCCCGCAGCACAGTGGCCCTGCTGAGCACCTCCACAGGGGTTCTGGTTTCCGATTACGGCTACGGCGCGACCAGTTCGCGGGAAGTGGATCTGCTGCGGCGCCGCGGACGCAAGGGGCTGCCTATCACCATCGACGCGCGCTACGACCTGCTGACGTACAAGAATCTGACCGCCGCAACGCCCAATGAACCCGAGGTCGAGGCCGCTTTCGGCCAGTCGATCGGCCATGACCTGGAGCGGCTTCATTCGCTGGGAAGGAAGCTGCTGCGCCGGCAATCGTTCCAGGCGTTGCTGGTAACGCGCGGCCGTGACGGCATGGCGCTGTTTGAGGCGCGCCGCGCGCCGCGCCATCTGCCGATCTTCGGGTCGGACCAGGCGGTGGATGTGACGGGCGCCGGGGACACCGTCATCGCCACGTTCACGCTCGCGCTCGCCGCCGGGGCAAGTTTTCTGCACGCCGCCTTGCTCGCCGACTGCGCGGGAGGAATCGTCGTGATGAAGCGTGGCACCGCGACGGTTACTCTTGGGGAGATGAGGGAGGCTGTCCGTAACGCATGAGTGCTGCCCTTATCCGCCGCCCAGAGCTTCCTGCTCTCGGCGATCGCCTGCGCCGGGAAGGCCGTCGTATCGCCTTCGCCAACGGATGCTTTGATATTCTCCATGTCGGCCACGTACGTTATCTTGAAGAGGCGAAGAAGTGCGGGGACGTGCTGGTAGTGGGCGTGAACAGCGACCGCAGCGTGGCGGCGTTGAAAGGCCCGGGGCGGCCGATTCTTCCGGAGGAAGCGCGAGCGGAATTGGTGGCGGCGCTCGCGCCCGTGGATTACGTCGTCATCTTCGCCGAGCTGACCGCGGCGGGCGTCCTGCGCGACCTACACCCCGACGTGCACTGCAAGGGCACCGATTATTCCGTGGAGACGGTTCCCGAACGGGATCTGGTGAAGAGCTACGGCGGCGTGGTGCAGATCGTGGGTGACGCCAAGAATCACTCCACGCGGGAGCTTCTGGCGGAGATTGCCCGGCGTACGCGCCAGGACTGACGTCGGCTTCTGCCGCGCCCAGGAGCCCTCCCCCAGGTGTGAGGGATGAGCGATTCGCCGCAGCGATTCCTGATCGTACGCCTCAGCTCGATCGGCGACATCGTGCACACCTTACCAGCCGTGGGGGCGCTGGGGGAAGCGTTTCCGCAGGCGGAAATCCATTGGGTGGTGGAGAGCCGTTACGCGTTGCTGCTCGAGGGTAACCCCTATCTCGACCGCGTCGTGAAGCTCGACACACTCGGATGGCGGCGGCGATTGACGAGCGGCGCCACGCTGCGGGAAATCGGGCGCGGCCTGCGGGCATTGCGCGAGTCCCGCTACGACGCGGCCATCGACTTCCAGGGGCTCTGGAAGTCGGCGGCGGCCGCGTGGCTGAGCCGCGCACGGGAGAGAATCGGGTTCGCCAGACGCTGGCTGCGCGAGCCGAGCGCGGCGGTGCTTTACACGCAACGAATTCCACCCCGCGGACGCAAGCACGTCATTGAAATGAACCTGGCACTCGTCGAGCAACTCGGGGCGCACACGCAGCACTGGCAGTTTCCCTTGCCGCGCACTGTCGCGGACGACACCTACGTCGAAACCCGGCTTGCAGCTCTCGGCGCGAAGGATTTCATCATCATCAATCCGGGCGGCGGCTGGCGAGCGAAGTGCTGGCCCCCGGAAAGCTACGCGGAACTGATTCAACGATTGGAGGGCATCCTTCTGGAGCAGATATTGCTGACCGGCTCCCCAGGTGAAGAGAACTTGATCGCCACCATCTTGCAGCGCGCCGGGTCGAGACGCGCCCGCTATTTGCCCACCACCCTCGTGCAGTTCATCGCCCTCGCGCGGCGCGCCAGGCTCTTCATAGGAGGGGACACGGGGCCGTTGCACCTGGCCGCCGCGGTCGGCACTCCCATCGCAGGCATCTTTGGCCCCACGGATCCAGCGCGTAACGGCCCGTATGCTGCAGACGACATCGCGCTTTCGAATCTCGGCCCGATCAATCACACGCGCCGCGAGGCAAACCCCAGCTATCTGCCCGGAATTTCCGTTGACTCCGTGCTGGCCGCCACAGAGAAACGTCTGGCGAGGGCACATGGATAGCGCCTACGCTCGGTGGGCCTCGCGCTGGCGGGTACCGCTGGGCTTCGCTCTGGGCGCGGCTTACCTGGTCCTCTGCCAGCCCACCGTGACGCTCTTGATGGCGGGTGGCGCCCTCGCCGCGGCGGGATTGGCGCTCCGCGCGTATGCGGCGGGTCATCTCGCGAAGAATCAGAGTCTCGCCACGAGCGGACCTTACGCGTACACGCGCAACCCTCTTTATCTCGGCAGCGCCCTGATGGGCGCGGGATTCGCCCTGGCCGGAGGGTCGTGGGTTCTGGGCTTTGCCCTGGTGGCCTTATTCCTGGCCGTTTATTGGCCCGTGACTCGTCGCGAAGAGGAATTTCTGCGGCAGGAATTTGGGGACGCTTACGTCCGTTATGCGCAGAGTGTTCCAGGGTTCTTCCCCCGTTTTCGCAAGGCTGGCGGTGCTGAGGAGTTTCAGTGGAAGCGGTATCGGAAAAATCGTGAGTATGAAGCGCTTCTCGGGTACCTCGCGGCGATGATTTTTCTGGCTTTAAAGATTCGGCTCCGCTAGAGTTTGCCGGGCTGCTTTTGTAAGGCGCCGTGCGTCTAACTGCTTATATGCAAACACGCATTTTCCGTTTGGCCAATGCGTCGCTCCTTGCGTTCCTGCTGACCGTATCCACGGGGGCGGCAGAAGACGCCCATGAACCTTTCACGCCGGGCGAGATGCTGGCCTACGATGTGACGTGGTCGGTCTTCCGCGCCGGCGAGCTAACAGCCACGCTCCGGAGCACCGGCGAAGGGTCGAACGACGCTTACGGGGTCACGGCCACGGCCCGGTCTCAAGGCTTCGTTTCGTTGCTCTTTAACGTCAACAACGAATTCCGGTCCTTCTTCAGCCCCCAAACCCTCTGCTCGCAGCGTATCGTGAAAAAGACCAATGAAGGGCGCCGGCACAAAGACACGCTGATCGTTTTCGACAGGATACGGAACCTCGCCCTCCTCGATGAGCGTGACCTGAGCAAGCCCGATGCGCCGGCCAAACACGCCGAAAACGAGATCCCCCCTTGCGTTGAAGATGTGGTAGCGGCGTTCTACTATCTCCGCCGGCAGCACCTGGAAGTCGGGCGCACAATCGAATTGCCCGTGAATGACGGCTCGAAGACTCAGCGGGTTGTCGTGGAGGTTCAGGCACGTGAAAAAGTGCAGACTCCCATGGGAACGTTCGAGGCGTTTCGCGTGGAGCCCAAGGTCATCAACGGGTTGCTCAAAAGGAAAGGCCGCATGCTCATTTGGTTCAGCGCTGACAACCAGCAACTGCCTCTGCGCATCAAGGCCATGATTTCCCTTGGTTCCATCACGGGCACCTTGCGATCCGTTTCCCACGTGCCGCCGGATGCTTCACCCGCCAGCCACTGAACTTCGCCGCGAGAGTCAAATCACCCTGTACTTTTCAGCGAGGAGTCTTTTGAACCGGGATTGATAAATCAGGTCGTACGTCTGTTCCCTGTCGGGGAAGAGATGGAGAGCAAACTGGCGAGTCTGGGCAATGAGGGCCGAGGCTTCTTCGACGGGGAGGTCCGACTGGCGGAGGAGGCTCGTCACCAGATCGACTGCCACTTGCAGCCGTCGGACCTTGCGGTTTTCCTCGAGGATTTCCGCTTCGGTGGCTACGATCAAGACCTCCCTAACCTCAGCCGCAAATTCAACTGGCCCTGTGCCGCAGGAATCTAGTATAAGCTAGGTTCAAGGCTGGGTGTTCGGAATTCATCATCGCCACGCCGCGGGCACTGGCCTCCTGTGAAAATGCCAGCCGAACTCCACACGGCGAAGGAGCAAACCACTCAAAAGCGCTGGGTGAGGACTCGCCGGGTGCTCGGCGAGGCCCTCCGGAATTTTCTTCGCGAAGATTCCCTGATGGTTTCAGGCTCCATCGCCTACCACAGCCTGCTGGCCATTTTCCCGCTCCTGCTGCTGTTGCTGGGTTTGAGCGGGATTTACATCCAGCGCTTCGAGCTCGCCGGCCGGATTGCCGTGGTTCTGCAGGGTTACCTGCCCGTCAAAACCGACTTCATCATGCAGAACCTGGTCGGCATCTCGCGCGCCTACGGCAGAATCGGCCTCCTCTCGTTTCTGCTCCTGCTGTGGAGCTCCTCGGGAGTGTTTCTTCCCCTCGAGAGTGCGCTGAATCGCGCCTGGGAAGTCGAGCAGGGCCGCACGTGGTGGCAAAGCCGGCTGCTGGCTCTGGAAATGGCTCTGGTTGTGGGCTGCCTCATTTTGCTTTCCACGCTGCTCGTCGCCGCGGAGATCCTTTTCCGCAATTGGCTGGGGCACCTACTGGCTCCCTCGCTGGGTCCCCTGGTGGTCTTCTCCTATCACCTGACGGCCGCAGGAGGCTCTTTCGTTATGGCGCTCCTGATGTTCCTGATCCTGTTCGAGCGCCTCCCCCATCGCTCCATGCAACTCCGTCAGGCTTTCCCCGGCGCCGTGCTGACGGCCCTTCTCTGGGCGGTGGCTCGCTCTGTGTTCATCCTCTTCCTCCCCTTCTTCAACTACCGGCATGTCTACGGCTCCATCGGCGTGGTCGTGGCTCTGATGACTTGGGCGTATGTATCCTCTGCCGTGATGCTTTTCGGAGCCCAGGTGTCGCGATCCGTTTACCGGACTTTGAAGGTCACGGAGCCGACCGCCACCACCCTGGCCGCGCCGGTCTCGACCACAAACCCCCTAGCGCCGTAGGTGCGAACTAGCAGCAACCCCGCCGTCCACGGGACCGTCTAGCCCCGTCAGAGTCCGTGCGCACAATCCTTGCCCCGGCGTTCC
>JAIQEZ010000178.1 GCA_020073545.1 Terriglobia bacterium
AATCGGTGAGGGGATCATCTCCAATATGGACGGCAAGGCTCGCGTGCAGCGGGTCTCCTTGCCTTTTATCCACCTGGGAGATACTGAGATTTCGAACCTCGATGCCTTACTGATGGACGCGCCGGAGGCTGAGGCACTCACGGTTGACGGCTTGTTGGGGGTGGGGTCGCTGGGCGCGCGCCGCATCTCCTTCGACTTTGAGCGGCACAGGCTTACTTGGGTGCACTGACACCCGCCCTCCTTCAGAACACTACTAAAATAGCCCCGATGAGCCTGACGATGTGTCCGACCCTGTGCGAAAATCTCTCTTTCAGAACGCTTGGTGCTTGACGAAGCCCGCCCATCTGGAGCAAGCTTGGAGTGCTCCGAAAACCCGGCCGCCGCCAATTTGGCACGGAGCGACTCCAGGTTTGATCTGGGCCTTTCCGGCCCGTATGGTTTATATCCCTTGAAGCTTTCGAGACCCATTTCCTGCGTGATAGTTCTCAGCGCGCTCATCTGCCTGCTCTCAACCCTGGCCGCAGCGCAGGTCGGTTCCGCCTCCTGGCAAGGTACCTTGCGCGACGCTAAGGGAAACCTCATGGCGGATGCGCAGGTTGAGCTGCGTGAAACCTGGTCGGGTCGCACCTTCACGACCACTACCGATGCGCAGGGGGCATTCAGCTTTCCCGAATTGCCTGCTGGGAATTACGCCGTGGGCATTCGCTGGAGTGACAGGAGGACCCGAGCAAGCGAGTTACTAGCAATTCGGGCCGGAGACCATCTCACCTCTGCGGTTCAGATTGCCTCGGCGGGTGGATGGCTGGTTCTCCAAACCTTTTCGGGTGGAGAGCTGATACAGGCGAGCGGCGGGGAACGGCTCTCCAGCCGGCAAGTCTCAGAGCTTCCTCTGAACAAGCGCGACTTCAGTCAACTCTTGCTGCTGGCCGCGGGCACCATGACGGACACCAACGGCTCCGCGAATTTCACCCAACAATTTGCGGTGAATGGCCAGCGCGGCTCAACCGCCATGTTTGCCATGGATGGCGTGGATACGACCGACCCGGAATTGGGCGGCGCCACCTTTTCGAACTTCAACGTGGATGCGGTACAGGAAATAGAGTCGCTCTCCGGCGTGATGCCCCCGGAAATCGGCCATGGGGCTGCGGGCTTCACGAACGTCAAGACCAAGGCAGGGACGAATCTGCTGCATGGCTCGGTATTTGAATTTGTGCGCAATGCCGCCTTCGACGCGCGCAATTTCTTCGACCGCCGAACCCTGGCGAACCCCGGCCGCATCCCGCCCTTCGTCCGAAACGAATTCGGCTTCGCTCTCGGTGGGCCGGTGACGCTTCCGGGGGTCTACCAAGGCCGCGATCGCACCTTTTTCTTCGGGCAGTACCAGGGCTTCCGCCAGGTCCTCGGGACCACGCAGGTACTCTCCGTGCCCACCCCGGAGGAGCGCCAAGGGACAGACACCACGGCGTTTCCCGGTGACACGCTCTTCGTGCCCGTCAATCCGCAGGTGGCGCCCATCCTGGCGGCCTATCCCCCGCCCAATGATCCCCAAGGGCCCTTCGGGCCGCGCACTTACGCGACCTCCTCCAAGGTCTCGACGAGCACGAACCAGTTTTCCGTGCGCATTGACCATCGTGCTTCCGACCAGGGCCAGCTCTTTGTGCGCTTCAACTTCAACAACGTGAACGGCCCGCTGACCAATCCCGGCCAGTCGGCCATCGATCCGAGCTTTGCCGTCAACTTCCACGACCACCAGCGCAACCTCGCGCTGAACTATACGCGCACGGCGTCGCCGCACTTCACTTCCGAGACCTCGCTCGGCTACATCCGCAGCACGCCGCTGTTTCTTTCTGCCAATCACGCCCAGCCGGCAATGACGTTCGGCGACAGTCTTTACGAGGCGTTCAACTCGGCTGCCGGAACCGCCACGGGCGCTTACGGAAACCTCTACCAGCTTCGGCAGAACTTCATCTATGCGCACGGAACCCACACGCTGAAATTCGGTGCGGAGATCCGCGTCAACCGCGACGCGACGATCTTCGCGACGAACCCCAACGGCCAGTACACGTTCGGTGGGGGTGCCGCGTACGCCGCGGCGGAGATTCCTTCGGCGAGCGGCCAGCACGATATTCACACGGGCGATCTGCTTCCGGACGCGCTGACAGGATTCCTTACCGGGGTCCCCTTCTGGTTCGGCACCACGGTGCCCGCCGCCATCACGGCGCGCGGCGATCATTTCAATGAGGCCAGCGTCCGCCGGGAGGCCTACAACTTCTATTTCCAGGACAACTGGAAGGTCACCCCGCGGTTCACGCTCGAATACGGGCTGCGTTACGAAGTGAACAGCCACATCAAAGAAAGTGCGCGGCGTACCTCGACGATCCGCATCGTGGATGCGAACGGGAACTCCGTGCCGGCCCGGGAACCCGGAGCCCGCGAGATCCTGCTTCTCAACCCGCAGCCGCCCTATGAGCCGGACTGGCAAGGGTGGGGACCGCGGGTCTCCGCGGAGTGGCGGGTCACCAGCAGCACGGTGCTGCGTGCGGGCGGCGGAATCACCACGATTCTTCCCAATCTTTGGTGGGATAATTTCTTGACCGGCGGCTTTCCATTTATCGTTAATCCCAGTCTCAGCGCCCTGCCGGGCGCTCCCGTGCCCTTTGAAAACACCGTGCAGGCCTTCCAATTGCCGCCCGTCTACACGATCGCAGGTCAGTTGCTCTTTGCCGCGGGCACCACGCGAGACGTTGCGCCCAACACGCAGGTTGACGTGCCGCGTTTCCAGGCTGACCTCTCCGCGTTGACGCCCGGGCACCAGCCGCAACTGTTTTCGGCATTTGGAATGACCCCGACCTTTCGCAACGGTTACATCGGCAGCTATACGGCGGGCCTTGAAAGGGCCTTTAAGGATGTGACTTTCAGTGCCTCCTACGTGGCCACCGTAGGTGTGAAGCTCGCGAACGCCGTCAACCCGAACGGTTATATCGGCGCCTCGCCGCAGTTCGCGCCCTTCACGCAGTTCGATTCTTCGGGCCAGGTCCTGGGGGGGTACGGGCAGGAGTACCTCCTGGGGACACCTGCCCACTCTACCTATCACGCCCTGCAGGTTTCCGCGTCTAAGAACTCCCCGCGCCTCGGACTGGGTTTTCAATCGAGCTACACCTTTAGCAAATCACTCGACGACACCAGTTCCGTCCTGTCCTCGGGTGGATCCTCGGGGACCATCATCCAGGCCCTTCCTCAGGACCCGTGGAATCTCAGCGCCGAAAAAGGGCCTTCGACCTTTGACATCGCCCAGGTGTTCACGACCAGCCTCATCCAGGCCCTGCCTTTCGACCGCGTGTACTTCCTCCGCCCTTTGGGAAAGAAGGTCACCTCGGGCTGGCAGGTGCTCAACATCACCACTCTCGCCAGCGGCTCGCCCTTTTCAGTTTATTCGGGGATTCAGCAGACCGGCGTGGGCTCCGCGAGCGCCGACCGCCCCGATCAGATCGCGACTCCGGATTTCTCCACGAGCCGCAAGGTTCGGGAGGATTACTTTGGCCGGGGCGCTGACAATACCGCATTCTTTTCAATCCCCATTGGCGTAACGGGCGGCACGGGGCCTAACCAAGGCCGCTTCGGAACCCTGGGACGGAATACCTTCCGGGCGCCGGGCTTCTACAATCTCGACATCGCCTTGATCAAGGACACGACTTTTGGCAGCCGCAAGGGTTCCGTGCCGGCGACCTTGGAGTTCCGCGCCGAATTCTTCAACGTGTTCAACCTCGTGAACTTTGGCACACCGGTAAACATCTTGCACGCATCGGGCTTCGGGGTGATCAATCATACGGCCGGCACTTCCCGCCAGATTCAGTTCTCACTGAAATTGCTTTTCTGATTCCACCCGACGGTTTCCTGCGGCCGGGGCCGCTCCAGCAACGCACGCCGGGACACTTCCCGCGGGCCTCGAATCTTCCCGCGTCACTTGCAAATCCGCAGGGGAGCGCATATTCTGCGGGACACTTCGGAAGTGGAGGGTGCGATGGCCAAACCCAAGGTAATGGTGGCGGTACGTGACCCGGGTTCCGTCGAGAGCTTAGTGATCCTTGCGTGCCAGTTGGCCCACGGCATGGATGCGGACGTCACGGCCTTGCACGTGGTCGAGGTGCCGCCCGTAACTCCCCTCGAGGCTCAGGATGAAGTCCTCGATCATCCCGGCAAGGAGCTTCTCGCTCAGGCCAAGCGCGTGGCAGAGGGGTTTTCTATGCGCCTCTCAACCGATCTGCTGCGTGCTCGGGAAGTGGGTGAGGCGATTGTGGGCGAGGCCAAGGAACAGGGAGTGGAATTACTGGTGATAGGCCACCACAAGCCCCATACTCACATGCTCAGCGAAACGTTGTTGGGGGGCACGGCCCGATATGTGGCTCACCATGCGCCATGCCGAATCATCGTTCAGATCCCTCCACCTCAGCACCACTAAGTTCGTGGAGCGTCAGCGCGTAAGCTGCCTGCAAAAGCTGCGGGGAGGGGCTGTGCTGTACGGATCCCGAGTCCAGAGGAAACCGCGCCCTCATGAGTGAGTCTCCCGCCCCGTCCCCGCGCGCGGTCGGCGCGGCGGCGCCTTTCGTTGTCACCCTCGCGCAGGCGGGGGTCCACCTTGTCACCCCCGCGTAAGCGGGGGCTGGATTCCCGCTTTCGCGGGAATGACACGTCGTGAGAAGTCCGTATCCATAGAGCAGTCATCCCCGCGCACGCGGGGATCCACGCTGGTCGCCACGTGAAATGTGTCACCCGAAATTTGCCGTAGGTTCGCACGGGTGGGAAATGGAAACGCCCACGGTCTCCTTTGACCCGCCGTGCGCGGGCGAGAAAGGCCCTCTTTCAAGCCCCGCAGGGGCGCAACATCAATAGCCGGGGGCTTGCCTGCGGCAAGCAGGCAACGCCCCCGGAAACCGGACCCACCCACGCCTCCTTCCCCTCTCCCCGCGAGCGGGGAGAGCGGTGCCCCGACAGAGGAGGGGCGATGGGCTTGTCCCGAGCCATCGGGATGCGCCAGCCGAGCTACGCGGTTTCAGCGGTCGATATCTTTATCTTTGGAGCAGCGTCGCGGTATAGCTCACCGACATGCACGACCTCTGTGTCGGTGAGGTGCTCAAATCGATGCGGAGTGTCCTTGTTTATGGACCCGATGGACCAGCCCAGTAGGGCTCGCAGGATGTCTCTGCGTTTTTCTTTGGGGAGTCGCTTACCCTTTGTCGCGTCGAGATATGCCGCCGCCATCCTCTCCCAACATACGATTTCTTCTAGTGGGTTGATGTGACTTATGAAAGCATTGACTGCCCGATCAAGAGACTGCGGCAGTACGTCGGAAAATATGTGATTGATCAGCTTAATCCGAACAAGAAAGCTCTCGGGCAACTTCGCATGACGGATTGGTCCCGCTCTGAGGGATTCTATCGGCAGAACGGCAGATTTGGCCCCCGCCTTCAACCGTTCCCACATTTGAAAGCGAAGTAAGTTGGCGTAAATATCCGGGCGCACAACTTCAACAATCTTGAGTGCGATTGATTTACATCTAAGCGTCTCGTAACAAGAGCATAGGCGTCCGCCAGAGGGGGGCTGAACTTTAGCACCTCGTGCCTTGAAATATGGTGCCAAATTGGCAGGATTACCTTCCGCTTCCCAACCGCTTTGCTTATTAATCCCCGCAGTTCATGCCGGGGCCAAGGCTTAGCAATGAAGGCCTTGCTGAGCACAATCACGCCGAACCTGCAACCCGCTAAGCCTTTGTCTATCGCACGGGAGAGACTATCGCCAACCTTTAACACTGCTGGAGCGAACCACACTCTGAGGCCGAGCTTGGTCAATGTGGATGCCAGCGGAGAGACGAGCGCCTCCTCATTTTCGATTGCATAGGATATGAACACATCGTACTTCACAGTTGGTTCGGAGAAGTTCACTGTTCTGAAAACGCCAACCCTGGCTACCTCCTTTCTGGTTTGCTGGCTCTCTACTGACACATTCCGTTGGTGCGGGGCGCAGCCTTGTTCCTGAAGGCTGCGCCACTTCATTTCCCCCAGAACACACGCCGCAGCGTTACACGACAACTCTGCGCTACCGCTGGCCGCTATTCGTCAAGGATCCGCCCAGCCGCAGGGAAGGAGCTTGCCCGATTCGCCAATGGTCCTTCTAAAGATGTCGAAGCGTGCAGGTGCTTCAACCTTCTGTGAAACGGCGGCTACACTAATTAAGCCGACAGGCTGATCATTGGGAAGGACCGTAAGCACATGTAAGGCGCGGAACAAAGGAAGATAGCCTTTTGTTGCTTGATAGTCCTCGATCGCGCTCCTCCAAATCCAGGCCAGCATGTCAGCAATCTGCAGCTGCCAAGTTGCTTTGGAGTCCCTAAACTCCAGGCGGTCGCGTAGCATTTTTGAGAGGTCGAGTGCCGGCTTTCCTTCTGAGCTTGCTCTATACAGCCTTATGAAAGGGTGGTCAGCTGTATGGATTTCCTTTATGGTCCATATGGGCTCGCGCTCAGACCATTTCATAATCCACATGAACATGATTTGTTTTAGGACCAACTCTTCACGAGAGTTTGAAGCGCCCGTTTTGTCGAAAACCATTCTGATTGGTGAATACATCGCGTGAAATCGGGGGCAGTGGTAAAAGATTGAGATGGCGTTTAGCGCCTTTTTTACTCCGACCGTGTAGGCTGTGAGTCGAACCAGTTGGTCGGGGCTGAGGTTGCCGGACTGTTTTGCCAAGAGCGACACGTTCGAGCGCATTTGGTCGTACAGGCACTTCTGACCTTCCTGTTCAAGCACGACACGAAGTTCGCTCGGTAAGGTCTCAATAAATTTGCGGTCAGCAAAGCCCAGGTTCACAGTGATAGGCACTAACATAACGCCTTGATGAGTGGTAATAATTTGTATCAGCGCCTTGCACTGATCCAGTGAAAGCAGATGTCCCTTCGGCTCACGCCTCACGAACTGCTTACGTGAAAGGGTTGCCAAAAACAGCTTGAAGTCCTCTTCTAGTCCCTAGGGAGACCCCCCGGCTCTGCCGGGGAGGCAGTAGAAGTTTGACAAATACCGGAGTCCATCGGGGAAACTCCTTAACGTGAGCCGCCAAAGCACACGAAAAGGAGCTCCACGATGGACGAAAAGGAAAGCCTAAACCATACGAAGTGGGAGTGCA
>JAIQEZ010000179.1 GCA_020073545.1 Terriglobia bacterium
GGGTCCCGCGAGAAGTAGAAAACCATCATAGCGCGATCCTGCGCCGGGCGGGCACGAGGCTCGCCGCTAGGAAGTGGTGCAGTTTCAATAATCTAGGGTTTTCAACACTTTTGCTCAGAAAAAGCCGTGTTATTTTCCAGCCTATGAAACACATAAGCCTCATTCTCGGAAAGAAGATTATCGAGATACTGGACAGCTCTAGAGCTGATGAACCAGAGAAATTCGCTGCCCTAAATATTGCAGGAGCGATTGTCCCGGTTTCACAGGGCAGCACGTGGGCCAGAACGGTCGAAAGGGAAGAAGCAGAGAAAGCTAAGTCCACCTAGCCTGGTCGATTTTTTGGATTAACTAAAGAGCTTGGCGGTGGACCTGCTCGATTCCCCGGCGCTTGCGGAGAACCCATGTTTCCTAGAGTCGTGTTTATCTTGGAAAGTTCTTGCGCAATAGCCGATAACTGCCGTACCAGTCCCGAGAATTGATCGTCGGTCATGGGTGGTCTCCCTTAGTAGGAAAGCTTGGCGCGACGTTTCCTTTGCCGGTTCGTCGCGCCCCGCCCATTTTATCAAAGAACCTTGTCGAGCATTTCCTCAATTGTCCACACGTGATCGCTGAGGCCAGCTTCCATTGCGGGGGTGCAGCGAAGCGTCTGGTGAATCCGGCAGAAGTTATAGTGCATGTAATGAATCGCCGCTGAATAGGCGTGGTTCTCGACTTTCTTGGAAAAGCCATTTGTAAGGCGCGTGAATCGCCTCATGCTCATTCGCATTGTTAGGTTCTGGCGCTCGACAAAGCTGGTAGAAATATGCCTGGGGTCAGGGCGACCCGTGACTCGCTCATGCTCGCGTGAGGTGCAAACGGCGGGACTGTAACGCGTTTCCTCTTGGCTTGATTCATAGGTCTTAACCAGCATGGCGTAGTCGACATCACACCCAAACGCGCCTTCGACAGCCTCAAGATGAACCCGCAAGCCGTCAGAGGTAAGCTGTATGCGACCAGCAAGACGGCTCGCTAGGTCGTCAATGAACATCCTTGCGGATTGCGCGTCACGATTGCCAGTCATGAACGCAGGGACTAGCTTTGTGTCAGCATCAAGAGCTACCCACGTCCACACGTCGCCGTATCCAAATATGCCACGTCTATCTTAAGGAATATTTTTAGACTGTGCATACCACAACTGCCAACTCTCATCGACCTGAATCCTTTTTGACTTCAGGTTACGAAGCGTGCAGTCCTGGTAATCGGCACAAGCAATCCCCGCGTCCTTGATGAGCTTCAAGATTGTGTGTTTCGCTACGCCGGTCATGCGCTCAATGGCGCGAATGGAGTTCCCCTCTACCAGCGCTGCGACTACCTGGGCTTGTTTTGTGTGATTCAGTCTGTTCATAATGGCCTCATTTGATGCTTGACCGGTCAACGATGTCAAGGAAAAAACGCATCCGTAAGTAGAATATGTTTGCCTGACTTTCTTGAGCGGTCAAGCTATCATGCAGCCATGAGCAAAAAGAGCGAAGCCGCGAAATTCCTAGGCAGATTGGGTGGACTCAAGGGCGGAAAGGCCCGCGCCAAGAAACTTACCGCAGAAGAGAGAAGCGCTATTGCGCTCAAGGGCGCAGAGACACGTTGGGGTAAGTCTCAAAAAGCCGCTATAATAGAAACAGGACCGACCAGGGAGCGCTAATGTTTGCCCCCCGGTCAGCCTGTTTTGGTGTGCTCATTCCGGCTCACTCTAGTTGTCCCCGCGAAGGAATGCTAGAGTGAGCCTTCTCTTGTTAATGGCTCACCGCCGATGAGCATGATAGATGAGCCTTCGGTTGGTAATTTCAGCATAAGAACCTCCATTCAATTGACCGTCCGGTCTACTCTGACGGCTTTCCGCCAGAATCTGATAGTCGCCAAATGTTACCGCCCACGTTTTCGAATCCTCCTACCCGGATGAGAGTGTTTCTCAAGATCGGCTGAAACTTTGTTGATTTAGTCGGGTAGCCTCCTCCCTTCAACCGTTTTTCGATCTCCCGGCCATGAAGCTGACCGTTTTCCTGGAGTAGGATTCGAGTCCCATCGGCGATACTCGATTTGGCAAACCGAGTCGGAGAATGTATTTCCGTAGCCGGGATTGCTTTTGGGCCGCTCCCATTGCCGCTGACGTGTGCAATCTCTTGTCTCACGAATGATTCGATCTCGCGCTCGACCTCGCCGAGAGTATCGAACATTTCCTTTGATATGCGCACACGTTCCCTGATGCTACTTGCGCTAGTAAGCTCTTTCGTTAACACACCAAGCTTCGATACTGCCTTTTCAATCGCCATGCACCAAACGTATCACGTTGATGCATTCAGCGCAACATGTATTTTCTGGAACGAACCACCGAGGGAATCGGCCATACCACGAGGTATATCTCCGTGATATACCCGAGCAACCCTAATACCGAAATAAAGCCTTAAGATTCACTCTTCCTGATTGTCTCTTGTACTGCTCGGAAGGCAGCCTGATTGAAGTCTTCTTTGGGCGGGCGCTTAGCTGGCTTCTTCGTGGGATTCTTTGGCATGGCCCCATTATCGCGCCGTGGCTGGCAGTGTCAAGGCCGAGAAGATTCAAACTGCACCACTACCCGCCGCTACTGAACGACGCGCAAGCCCCTCGCCTATAGAAGCCCGCGGCGAAAGGAGAATGGGCACGGGTCAGGGCAGCTCGGCGAAGGGCAGGACAAGCGGGGGCTCGGCCAGGAAAGTGAGGCGGGCGATCTCCCGGACGGCGCCGGCCACGCGCTTCTCCTGGGTGGGCTCGAGGGTCATGACGAAGGGCAGGTGGTTCTTGATGTTGCCGCGTTCTTGCAGAACGGAGCCGATGTTGATGCGGTGCCGTCCCAGGATCGTGCAGACGCGCCCGAGGATGCCCGGTCGGTCGCGCACGACCAAGCGCAGGTAGGAGGCGACGACGTTCTCATCCGGCGTTGCCATCCGGGACGGATGCCAGCTCTCGTATCCGAAGGGCGTTGAGGGCGATCTGCCCGCGATGATGGAGCGTGCGATCTGGACCACATCGGAGAGCACGGCGACGCCCGTGGGCTCGCCGCCCGCGCCGTGGCCGGTAATGCTGGTGTTACCCCCCTTGTTGCCCACCAACAGCACGCCGTTGGTTGCGCCCAGCACGCCGGCCAAGCGCGAGGCCGTGGGGATCATCATGGGACGGACGAAGATTTCGATGCGGTCGCTCGTCCGACGCCGGGCGCCAGCGATCAGCCGGAGGGTGTGGTTCAGCCCACGCGCGTAGGCGAGATCCACTTGGTTGATGCGCGTGATGCCCTCGACGGGAATCTCGCGGACGCGCACCGCCTGGCCGAAGCACATCATGGCCAGGATGGCGATCTTGTAGCGCGCATCATAGCCTTCGACATCGAAGGTAGGGTCAGGCTCGGCGTAGCCTTTCTGCTGCGCCTCGGCGAGGGCCTCGGCGAACGAGCACCCGCGGCTCTCCATCTCCGTCAAGATGTAATTGGTGGTGCCGTTCAGGATGCCGTAGACAGCGGTGAAGTTTTCTCCTGCCAATCCCTCGCGGACTGCGTGCAGCACGGGCGTGCCGCCGGCCACGCAAGCTTCGATACCCAGGCCCACGTGACGCGCGCGGCTGAGTTCGACCAGCTCCACCCCGTACTCGGCCACGACCTGCTTGTTGGCCGTGACCAGGTGCTTGCCCGCGTCGAGCGCGGCAAAAGCGATGGCACGCGCGGTGGGGAGAACACCCACCAGCTCGACGACGATGTCAACTTCCGGGTCACGGATAACCTGCTTCCAGTCGGAAGTGATTTTCACGGGTTGGCGCAGCCAGGAGAGATCTCGCCTTTGCACGCTGCGCGAGCAGATGACCTTGAGCTGCAGCTTGCATCCCAGCCGCCGCTGGATTTCGCGCTGATGCTCGACCAGAACTTTCAGTGTGCCTGTGCCGACAGTCCCCAGCCCGATCACGCCCAGGCCAAGGGAACGACTCTTGCGGGGCGGGTCCGCGGATTCAGAGAAGCGGATTCGAGGCGAAGCGTTCATCGGTGAGATTCCCAACGGTAGTGCCGAAACCTATTCACTTAGCATTGAAGCGGGAGGGTTGGCAAGCAAAACCAGGCACTCAGCCCCCGCGATATGCAAGGCGTGAAAGGCAGAGCGTCTTAGCGACGCAGTTTGGTCCGCGTCGTAGCGTTTCCAGTTGAACCCATGGACACGTCAGCCGGAATCCACCTGTCTTTGGTTGCGGAACAAAGTGTTATGGTTCGCACCGAAGGACGGGGTCAGCCCCGTCCCGGCGAGCAGGGCTCCCTCACACGTTCCCATCCTTCCGTCCCGCCCTGCGCGGAGGGAGAGGGTCGGAGTAAGGGGGCAGGGGGAAGGTGGGTCGCTATGGCCGTCCCGCCCTTCCAATCCCCGCAATGCCGACTCAGACGGCCGGCGCAGAGGTGCATCCGGCCGCGGGGGTTTCCGCGACGAGCCGTGCTCGCCGAGGCCGCCTGGGCGGCCTCGGCGATGCTTCGCAAGATTACTTTTTCGCTGGCGCCTTCTTGGCAGCGGGCTTCGGTTCTCCCAGCAGCACCTTCAGATCCTCTGAGTTATAGGGGAAGAAGCGGAGTGAGGTCTGACCGGTCGTACTGAGGCGAACGTCCACTCGACGGTTGTTGGCCATCCGGAAGGCAACGACAGTGTGTGCCACGCGCTGCCGGTCTTCAGGGGTGATGTTCGGGTTCTGCTCGGTCAGTTCGAGAACCTCTTTGTCGGTGAGGTTCTTTTCCTTTCCGAAAGCCTGCGTCTCAAGGTTGGCGAGAGGAACGCCATGGTCGATCAGGTAGCTCTTCACCCGATCGGCACGGCGTTGTGACAATGCCTTGTTGAAGGCGGGGGTGCCGCGCAGGTCGGCGTGCGCTTCCAGGATCAAGTGCGCCTCCGGCCGAAACTCCAGGTACTGTTTGAAATTGGAAGCAACTTCGTCGAGACGCTTTTCCTGGCTGGGAACAAGGCCGCCTTCGGGATTCGCTTTGGTGGGCACGTTTGTCGGGAAGTAAATGCTGTTGAACGTGAGCTTGGTTTCGAGCGTGGTTTCGCTCACCGCCGCTTGCAGCACATCGATCGAGCCCACAATGTGCAAGGCCGCAGTGCGCGTCTCCGCTCCCCCGCAGGCGTTGCTGGCGTGGAGCGTGTAAGTGACCGTCTCATCGATCGCTCCCAGCGCGGTCTTGGTGGGAGTGACCGTAATCGTACGATTGCCACTCGTCGCCACGGAACCGAAGGGATCAAGCGAGATAGTGTCTGCGTTCCCGGCAGACCAAGTCACCGTGGCGCTGCCCTGTTGGTCGACTTTCTCGCCGATCTTGTGGTAACGGACCTCCGCCGGCGACACGTTGAGCGAAGCTTGAATGCCTGAGTTGACGTTCACCGTGGCGTCGGAGGTGTAGACTCCGCCTGGCCCGGTGGCGGTGAACTTGTAACCAGTGGTCTGCTTGGGCTGGACCGTCTGGTCGCCGGAGGCGCCGACTGGACCTACCCCACTGATCTCGTTCTTCACCGCGCCCTCGGAGGACCACGTCAAGCGGGCCGAGTCGCCGCAGTTGATTTGCGTAGGACCGGCGGAGAACTGACCCGTGACCTTCTGAATCGCGGCTTGGGCGCTGGCAGTGCCGGCTTTGAAACGCGGCAGTGACTGCGCCCCGCGGTTCCAGGCCACGGTCTTGCGAACTCCATTGTAGGCGTCGACCACGACGCGCTGGTTGGCGGGGACATCCACGTTGGTCGACCAGGCATCCTGCTCATCGTACATCAGGGTCAACTCATATTTCCCCGGGGGCACAATCAGTTCCTGCTTCCAAACCCATTCGTTGTTGAATTCGTCGCCGTGCCCGACAAGGAAGGCGGGGTCCTTGCCGTTCAAAAGCACCGCGGCACGGTCGGCGCCCTCGAGCGTAATACAACCCCACGGTCCTGAAACGGTTCCGGGGATTGGCTCCATCGTGACCTCCAGGACGATGGTCTTGCCAGCCTCGATCGTAACGTTGCGAGATGCCGGTTTATAGCCGTAATTGTACAAATCGATCTTGTGCTCACCGGCATCAAGTACGACGAAATGGTGGTTCGCATCGACCACGGGAATGCCGTCTGCGAAGATGTACGCCTCACGGGGTACGACGCGGACGACCAGCTTGCCACTCTGCGCCATAAGGGGCTGCACGCTGAACAGCAGCAGGGCAGCCGCAGCCGATAGAAGATAGCCAAGCTGACGAACACGCATGGTAGTTGCCTCCTTTCCTGGTTACAGCACCTTTCCGGACTTCCACCTCACCTAGGAAATTGCGCGAATTATATCACAATGCGAGACTTGCCCGGCATGAAAGTGGTTCGCAGCCCCCTGATCATTACCTCAGCAGGCAACTGCGAGGATTGTTGCTTCGAAATTTCGTCAGCGACCCTCGGGTGCAGGTCGCACGCCGTATTCCGGCCTGGGGGCTGAGGGGGGTGTACCCCGCTCCGGCCCCCGGGCTCCCCCCATCACCACTCGAACTCGACGCGCGTCCGGCGGACCGAGAACTCCAAGTAAGGCGCCACGCGCAACGTGCGCAGGTGGCGGGGCTGGTCCGTATAGGCAAAGACGAAGGAGAGAAGGTTCTGCCTACCCGCCGGGGAGAGATACGGTTCAGGAAGATAGAACTCTCTCTGGGGGCCGATGGTGACGTAGCGGCCCACGAATTTTCCATTGAGATAGATCAAAGCGTCGCAGTCGGCGTCGAAGGCGAGTTTCCAAGGTACCGTCCAACCCTCAGCAGACGTGGGGAGTTCGAACTCCGCCCGACACCACGTGAAGGCTGGCACCGCCGACTGGTTTGCCACGGCGCTCAGGAAAGACGCGGGGGCCCAGGCGCCGAATTCCGGGTCGACCTCTCGCCCCCGCATCGGCGGGGCAAAACGCTGGATTTGCCAACTCTCCAGAGGTCGGGCCGAGGAGCGATCGGCGCCAATGCGAACTGATTCGATCCCTTTCAATTCCCCCAAGTTCTCTCCACCGTTCGGAGCGCCAAAGAGCTCGTAAGAGATCTCCAGGAGGTTGTTTCCCGGCTGGGCGTAGTTGGCCAGGGTGAAATCGACTTGCGTTTTTGAATTGGAGGCCT
>JAIQEZ010000180.1 GCA_020073545.1 Terriglobia bacterium
GCGGGCTGAGCAAAGTGGGTGGGGAAATCGCCTTGGCCTGCACGGCCTTCAATCTCACCCGCCTGTGGCGGCGAACCGCCCACGCGTAGCCGGGGACGGAATCGCTGCTCCCTTCGCGGGCCTGTGGAGTCGAGGACTCGTAGCAATATCATGACGCCAATCCGTCCAAGCAAGATCTTGAGCCTCTCACCCCGCAGTTGCCACACAGACTCCCAAGGGGGCGAGGGCTATGAACGTAGTTTGGGGCAAGAGGACCTGTCGGCATCTGCAACGGGCTTGGAAAGCGCGGTGCAGCGCACGATAGGAGAACGGAATGGTACTCCCAGGAGGGTTCGAATCCCGCGCCGTGCCGGGGAATCTCTTCTTCGATCCGTTGATGGACATTGATCCAAAACCTCCCTTTTTTGGCCTTCCGGGAGTTGAGAGTTTACCACCGTTTGTTTCCAAACGAGCTGTGGGCCGCAAGAAATTAAGAAACAACCGCAGAGTGATGGGCTGGCGCGCACAACTTTGCGCTGCCCGCTGTCGGGTGGACCAGCCTATCGAGCCGGAACCCAGTTTAGGACCATTGGCACAGCCAATTGTGGTAGGGATTTGGCTCCTCAGCCAGGACTCGAACCTGAAACCCTTCGGTTAACAGCCGAATGCTCTACCATTGAGCTACTGAGGAGCAAGTACAGACAGCCGACTTCAACCGATCCCGAACTTTCAGTCTATAGCTAGTTTACCTGGCCGGAGAGGTTTGACAATGGCCCGATGGTCGCATCGAAATGGCAGGAAAGTGGAGCATCCGTTTGGCACCCTGTGGTGCCACCGCAGGACAGAATTCCAGCCGCCGCCCTGCCACGCAGAAGGATCAACCGGAATTTCCATCCCGTTCGTTACTGCCGCTTGAATGGTTTTGGGCATGTAGCGCGCAAGCGTCTGGAGACGGTTCACGACTCCCTGGGGTCAAGGCCCGCGCCGGCGACCTATGGGATGCCATCGGGAATCCACCCACGAACGCGGTGTCAACCGTTGAAGGAGCTTCTGCCAAGCCGAGTGGAATTTCAGGCTCCGTCACAAGCAAACTGGGAGACGTTGAAAGGCGAGGGGTCATGGGCTCTTGTCTTGGGGGTGTCGAAAACCGCAACTCTGCATATCAAGTCGGGACGCGCCAGCCTAAGGTACTGGTGGCACGCCATAACTATACTGCAGACGAGAGTTCCAGCGTTGAATCCGACGCGCTCCGCTTTAAGAAGGGATTCGTCCACGACCAGGCGTTTAACCTCCGGGAATACAGGTGCGGCAAACGGGGGGAGCGCTCCGGGAACTACTCCGGTCAGGTGAAATAGCTCGTCTTGGGTCGCAAAGCGAAAGCCTTTCAATTGGCGGAACGTTTTCTTGATTGCCTTCGACTCAAGCCGGGCAGGTCCCGGGAGAACGAAAACTGCGAACTCGCTAACCCAGGGGAATTCCAATTTGCAAAGAAGAGACTTGGCCCCGACGTCGTCTGGCCCGCCAGCTCTTCTGCGGGCCTGGCTGCAATCCGAGGCGGAAACGCATGGCGCGTGTTCCAGGAGGGTATAATTCGCACGGTGGTGATCAAGCAACCGCCGAATTCGCGTTGTGATTTCTGCGCTCATAGGGTCATCTTGGGTTTTGCTGGGAGTTCGAAGCGCCCCGCCCGCTTCTTGCCAGCCAATGACAGGTCTCCTCCCGCGCCCCAAATGGCTCGAATCAATCCATGTTGAATTCTCTCCACGCGGAAGAGGCCCTGTATTAGCTTGCTTTGAGCTTCCAGTTTACGTGACCGAAGGAATTTGACAATGGCCCAATAGTCGCATCGGAATGGCAGAAAGGTGTAGCATCCTTTGGCACCCTGTGGTGCTATTTCATGACGAGATTCCATCAGGGGCGCTTTCACAGAGAAGAGTCAACCCCGACTTCGCAAGTTAAATCCAAGCAAAGAAGCCTGGATCACCTGCCCCTGTAAGATCTAGTTTGTTTTCAATGGCTTACAACGCACTTCTTCAACTTGCGCGAAGTTTGTTTTTCACTGCGCGATACACTGATTAAAGAAGCTGCTTAGGTTGTAAGGAGAACAGGTCAAGTTGCGAATTCGGGGCAACCGGAGTCTCCGCCGTGGCCTTCCGGAGCCCGAGATTATGTCTTCGTTGGTCTCCAGCCGAGCCGGCCCCGCGTCTTCACCAGCCTCTGCTGCAAGCGGGTCAGGAACCAACCGTCGATCCTCCAGGGCAGCGGGAGCAGCATTTGCCCTGACCGCGTCTTCCGCTATGGGTTCTTGGCAGGTCTTCGGTCCCTCCGCAGGCTCGCTGGACCTCTCACGACCGCGAAGTGCAGCGCCCCGCGCGGCAGCAGGCGCAGCAGCCACACGAGCAGCCTGTACCGCAGCCCTGGCACCACGAAGAGCTTTCCCTTTTCCAGGCCTCGCAGCGATGCCTCGACTATGTCTTCCGCTGCCATCCACCAGCCGCCGGGGATCGCTTTGCGATCGAGCCCCAGCACGTCGTGGAACTCCGTCACGGTGAATCCCGGGCAGAGGGCTTGCACGCGCACCCGCGACCCGACGCCCTTCAACTCCAGGTGGAGACCTTCGGTGAAGCAATTGATCCACGCTTTCGTGGCGTAGTAGCTGGTGCTGCCGGGGCGCGGCACAAAGGCCGCCACGGAGGAGACATTGACGATGGCGCCTTGGTTGCGTGCCGTCAGGTTGCCGAGCGCCGCATGCGTCAGGCGCAGCGTGGCCAGCACGTGCAGCCGATGCATGGCGTCCTGCGTCTCCACAGCCGCCTCGAGGAACCGCCCCATGGTGCCGAAGCCCGCGTTGTTCACCAGCAAGGCGAGATTCTCCGCGCCGGCCAGGAACTCTTCGACCTTGCGCAATTCCGTCTGGTTTGTGAGGTCCGCGGCGAGCACGGCGCAGCCCGTGTGGTAGCGGCTGGCGAGCTCGTCCGCCAACTGCTGCAAGCGGTCCTGGCGGCGCGCCACCAACGCCAAGTCGTAGCCCCGCGCGGCCAGCGCCCGCGCATAGGCCGCTCCGATGCCGCTCGAGGCGCCTGTCACCACGGCAAGCGGCTTTGCGTCACGCATCTGTTCCTCCCGTCACCTGCTTCGCAGTTCTCCTCACGACCGGAACATCAGATTACACTACTGTAGCAGTTTCACTCTGTCAGCGGATGCTTCGTCGTGGCATGAGGTGAGTTGCTCGAAAGGATGGCCTGCCATCCGGAGCTTTAGCGGAGGGTGGCGGAGAGGGTGGGATTCGAACCCACGTGCCCGCTTTTGGCAGGCAAGACGCTTTCGAGGCGCCCCCGTTATGACCGCTTCGGTACCTCTCCGCGGAGACGTTGGGTCATCGAACCCTTGACTCCTTGACCCGTTCTAGAAGGCTCGGTCGTTCTATGGCTGGTTTTGTTTCCTCCTCTTACGGAAGAACTCCCGGATGAGCGAAGCACAATCGGCAGCCATGATGCCGCCCGCTACGTCGACCTGGCGATTAAGCTTCCGGTGATTCAGCACCCGGAGCACTGACCCGCACGCTCCGGCTTCGGGGTCGCGGGCGCCGTACACCAGGGAGGCCTGTGGTGCCTGAGGAGGTTCGAGACCCCATTCGGAAGATGCGCAAGGCGAATCCGCTCTGGGGAGCACCTCGGGTTCACGGTGAATTGCTCAAACTCGGAATCGAGGTGTCCCCAGCGACGGTGGCCAAGTACAGGGCTCGCCAACGCAAACCGCCCTCTCCGACGTGGCGTACCTTTCTCAGCCATCACCTGAAGGAGTTGGTCTCAACCAATCTCTTCGTTGTCCCGACTGTCAGTTTTCGAGTTTTGTTTGTCTTTGTCGCTCTGGCCCAGGATCAGCGCCGAGGGCTTCATTTCAAGGTTACCGCTCATCCCCCCTCGGAAGGGACGGCACCACAAATTGCCGAGGCCTTCCCGTGGGACAGTGCTCCGCGATATCTGCTGCCTGATCGCGATGCGATCTATGGAGATTCCTTTGGTCAAAGAGTGCGAGGCCTGGGTAGGCGTGAAGTCCTGACGGCCCCGCGATCGCCTTGGCAGAATTCTTACGCGGAGCGACTTATTGGCTCCGTCAGGCGGGAGTGCCTGGACCACGTGGTCGTCCTGAATGAGACTTGTCTGCGACGGATTCTCAGGTCGTATTTCAACTACGATCTGCAGGCGCGCACGCATCGGGCATGGGGCAAGGACGCGCCTGAACCGCGAGCGATTCAACCGCCGGAACTTGGTGCTGTGGTCGAGATCCCCGAAGTCGGAGGGCTCCATCACCGGTACGAGCGGCGAACCGCTTGAAGAGGCATTCCCTTCAGACGATTCTGAGGTTCCTTCCATTGGCGTCGAACCTTGGTGCTCGACAAAAGGCTACGCCCTCAATCCTGCCGTCTTCTGATTGGCACACGTGGACACCCCGCAATGACAAGATCTCGATGCGCAGGTTGCCGGACCGGAAGCAGCAGGTCCCCCGGGAGGACCTTTTTCTTGGCGCCGTCGAGTTTCTGATATCGGCAGGCCGGCAGAGGAGCCGCGCGTGCCGCATGCTTTCCTCAACCCTCGACCCCGCCCCGGCGGAAAGGCTAGAACGTCACCGAGGCTGGACTGTTCAGTCACCTAGGCTGCGGCGGCTGGTTGGTCCAGCTTGCATGCCATCACCTTGACAAGCTCTTTGACAGCGGCAGCGCTCTTCTGCAGAGCCGCACTCTCTTCCTCGGTAAGCTTGGCCTCGAAGATTTTCTCGATTCCTCCTGCTCCGAGCTTCACAGGCACCCCGACGAAGAGGTTGTGGATCCCGTACTCGCCTTCCAGGAACGCGGAGCAGGGGAGCACTCGCTTTCGGTCATTGAGAATCGAATCAACCATTTCGACTGCGGCCGCCGAGGGAGCGAAGTACGCGCTGCCGGATTTCAGATACTTGACGATCTCGGCGCCCCCATCTCGCGTGCGTTTTACGAGGCTTTGAATCGTCTCAGCGTCCAGCAAGTCCGTAAGGGGTATGCCGGCCACGCTCGTATACCGCACCAAAGGTACCATGGTGTCGCCATGGCCACCCAGGACAAAGGCCATGACGTCTCTTATGGACACATCCAGCTTCTGAGCGACAAAGGTGCGGAAGCGAGCTGTGTCCAGGATGCCAGCCATTCCTATCACCCGGTTCTTAGGAAAGCCACTGACCCGGTACGCCACGTGACACATGGCGTCGAGGGGGTTCGTGACCACAATCAAGATGGAGTTAGGGGAATGCTTGACGGCTTTTTCAACGGTGCTCTTAACGACGTCATAGTTGGCCCACAGCAGATCGTCCCGGCTCATCCCGGGCTTGCGGGGGAAGCCGGCAGTCAGCACGACAATGTCGGAGTTGGCGGTTGGCTCGTAGTCATTGCTACCAGTGATTTGGACGTCGAGGCCCGTGACGGGGCCGGCCTGCAAGATGTCCAAGGCCTTGCCTTGCGGGATACCCTCGAGAACATCGACAACCACCACGTCTGCCAACCCTTGGTCTGCCAGGCGGAGAGCGCAGCTAGCGCCCACGTTTCCTGCTCCCACAACTGTAACCTTTTTCCTCATCGCAGCCTCCTTCATGCCGCCGCAGGTAGCGCCATATTCCCGACGATGGCGGCAGCCAACTCACTGGTTTTCACCTTTACCGCCCCTTCCATCAGACGATGTAAGTCAGAGGTGACACACTTTTGGCGTATGGTCTCGCTGATACCCGCTCCGATAAGTTGCGAGACCTCCTCCCAGCCCATGTAATGGAACATCATCGAGCCACAGAGAATGACGCTCGAGGGATTCACCACATCCTGCCCAGCGTATTTGGGGGCGGTCCCGTGGGTTGCCTCGAAGATAGCGTGCTCACCTCCAGCAACGGACCTCCTTGCCGGCCCGAGCACGGCAAGGAGCGTTGCTCACAGGCCTGCGCCCCCCCGCGGAACATCCCGCGGAGGGGCTCGTCAGGCCAGAATGGAAGTGCATCCTATGCGGCCGTAGGGAACGCTTTGACCCTGCGCTTTTCTATCGGGACGAAGTCTCGCGCGTCGTGACCGGTAAAGATCTGTCGCGGCCGCGCGATCTTCTGTTCGGAGTCGCATAGCATTTCCTGCCATTGCGCCAGCCATCCCGCCGTGCGGGGAATGGCGAACAGCACCGTAAAGATTTCCGGTTTGAACCCCATCGCCTGGTAGATGATGCCCGAGTAAAAATCCACGTTGGGGTAGAGCTTGCGCTTGATGAAGTACTCGTCTTGCAGCGCGATTCGCTCGAGTTCCAGGGCGATGTCGAGCCTCCGGTTCCTGCCGGTGACCTCGAAGACTTGATCGGCCGCCCACTTGATGATCCGGGCGCGGGGGTCGTAATTCTTGTAGATCCGGTGACCGAAGCCCATCAGCTTGACCTGCCCGGCCTTGACGCGCTCGATGTAAGCGGGGATGTTCTCCTTCGAGCCGATCTCGTCGAGCATTTTCAGGACTGCTTCATTGGCGCCGCCGTGCAGCGGGCCGGAGAGCGCCGCGGCTGCCGCGGCCGTCGCCACAAACGGGTCCGCCTGCGAGCTGCCCACTGCCCGCATGGCATTGGCGCTGCAGTTTTGTTCGTGGTCCGCGTGCAGGATGAAGAGGATGTCGAGGGCGCGCGCCAGGACTTTATTGGCCTGGTACTTGGGCTCGACCATCTTCCACAGCATGTTCATGAAATTCTCGGTGTAGTTGAGGTCGTTGTCGGGATAAACATACGGGTAACCGAGGCTGTGGCGGTACGTATAGGCGGCGATCGTGGGGACCTTACCAATCAGGCGATAGGTCTGAAGCTTGCGTACCTCCGGGTCGTGCACATTGCGGGCTTCCGGGTAAATCGTGGAGAGCGCCGCCACGGTGCTGATGAACATGCCCATGGGATGCGCATCGTGACGAAAACCCTCCAGAAGTTTCTTGCTGTTTTCGTGCAGCATGGTATGGAGAGTGATGTTAGTGACAAAATCTTTCAATTCCGCCGCGGTGGGCAGTTCACCGTTCAGCACTAGATAGGCAACCTCGAGAAAGCTGCACTTCTCGGCCAACTGGTCGATGGGGTAGCCCCGATACCGCAGGATAC
>JAIQEZ010000181.1 GCA_020073545.1 Terriglobia bacterium
GACGGATGAAAAACCATGCTGCCGCGGGCACGCAGAGCACGCAGAGACTGAGGAGCACCCGTCCGGCCAGCTCGACCGGCAGGAACGGCTGCAGTCCGAGCAAGATCACGTCCATGGTGAGGTAAGGATAAGTGTTCCATTCCGCACGGTAGAATTGGCTGAAATGAAAAGCGGGGTCCTTGAGGTGGGCGAGCACGAAGGCGCTCGCCAAGTGATTCGGGTAATCGACTAGGAGCGGGTACCGAACCGTCCAGAGGGGCGTGAGCAATGCCCCGGCGAGAACCAGCAGCAACACTACCATAGCAGGCCGGCGGACCAGCGAGCGGGGAGCTTCGACCTGTACGCCCGCGGTAATCGTCCGCGCAGGTTGTGTCTCAAGCCTGTCCATGCTTTCCCACCCGAAGTGCCTCGACGTTCCTTGCTTAGCGCACAGACAGCATACTCACTTGGAGGCTTCTCCGCGACCCTGCGTGTTCTCGCCGGGTTCCGGGGGGGCCGATGGGAGCGTGGCGGTCAAACCGATCCAGGGCAACACCGATTTTGCTACTCGAGTCATAAGTTGTCCGGACCCCTCGCCTCCGCGCTCTGGCGAGCGGAACTCGCCGGGCGGCTGCACCCCCCTCAAGATGGATCCGCTGGATTTCCAGCTCCGCCTGAGGCGGGCTCCCGGCCCACAAAGGCGACCGCCAACGCCGCGATGGCCACACCCCCCAGCAGGTCAACCAGGTAGTGCCACTCCAGCAAGAGAATCGATGCGGTCAGTAGAACGTCGAGGAGCAGGAGAGTCAAGACCACCCGTCTCCATCCGCGCAGAAACCACATCACGATGAGCGGTTGGGCGATGTGCATGCACGGGAAAGCGATGAAGTAATCCGTGCCAATGCTGTCCACCCCCCTGCCTTGCCAAAGGGATTGCGCCCGCAGGAGCAGCATCTGCTGCGCGGCGTAGACGCTAAGTTTGTCGGGCAGGGATGAAAAGTGGCCCGGACAGGTGTAATACGGACCGTGGCTGGGCCAAAGGTAGAAACAGACCAGCGCCAGGAAATAGCCGGTTAGGATAGTCCCTACCAACTGATACGCGCGTCCCTTTCCCAACTGCAATCCCGTGAATATGATGCCTGCCCCAATCTGGCTGAACATCCCCCAGTAGATGATCTCCAGCAGCGTAAAGGTTTGCCGGGGCAGCATCCGCGCCGCCTGGTGGGCAAGTTCCGATACCGTGGCGCCACCCAAGAACCAAGTGTCCACGCGATTGAACAGGGCGTCATAAGCGCCATAGAACCTGCGGGTCACTATGAGGTCGTTCAAGGCGAAGGTCAGCACCAGCCCGACGAACAGGTAGGCGGCGGGAAGCATGACCGCTTCGATCGCCGTGAGGAAAGCGCCGGGCTGGCGGCGGGTTCGATCGAGGAGTTCCGCAACGGCCAGGACCGTTACCACCAGCACTGCTCCCGGGAATGCGCCCCCCAGCCAGAAGAGCTCAACCACCAAAGGGAGGAGTAAAAGCAGTCTCCACTTGTCATTCCAGTAGCGTCGGAGGAGCGGCTTGAGAGTGCTCTCGAAAGGCCCCGCGATCACATACAGGATGCAAGAAAGGAAGAGCGATTGAAAGATCAACCCCACCCAGGCGCCGAGCAACACCGGCCAGTTAAACCGCAAGGGCAATCGGGCGGCGCGCAGCGCCGGAATCAGAGCGACCACCAGAATAGCCGTCGTCACGGCAGGCGCGTTCGCAGCCACCCTGCTCAGCAGGCGGGTGAAGCGAGACCCGGGGCGCGTAGGGCATTCGGGCGATTGCGCAAGGCCGGATCCCGTCCAGCTAGGCATGGCCACTGCTCCTGGCGTCAGCGATCTTTCGGGTGGGAATCATCGGGCGGACGCTCCCTGCTGGAGTTCGATGCGCCGGATTTCTAACTCCGCCTGTGCCCGGGCAGGGCCCTCCACCCGCTGGAAGCACTCCAGCGCCGCGTCGAGGTTCCCCCTCTGCTCCAAACAGTAACCCCGCACCAGGTTCCTCGCCCCGGGAGAAGGCAAATGGTAAACGAGAAGATCAACCGGGGGCTGGGCCGGGCGCAAGCTGCGCAAAAACGCGAGATTCAGAGGAGCCGTGTCATACGGGAGGACGTTCGCCTTGGGAGTGCGGTATTCGAGGTAGGGGTAGTAGTCCGTCGAGGCGAAGTCCGCCGGCAGCCCGCTGAGGTCGGACAACCGGGACAGACCTCTCCACAGCGACTCACCGTAAAGCATCAACTCACCCAACAAGGACCAGAGGCTAGGTGCGCCGATGGCTCCCAGCTCTTGACGGACTCTGGGGTCGCGGTCAAACCCGTCGATCAGCGGGTAGTCACACTGGAGCGGCGAGGCAGAGGCAATCAGCAGGCCGTGCTCGGGCCCCTGGAAGAAGGCCACGAAAGGGAAGACCTGCGCAGCCGTGTTTAGAATGACCAAAAGGTCTGGCGTGCTCATGTGGTGGATCTGCACCCATTGTTGCAGAATACCGCGTTCGCCCAGGTGAGCCCGGCAGAGCTGATAGAACTCCTTATTGTACAAGTCAGCCTCACCGCTGATCCAAATCGAGGTAATTTCGATGGTGATCAAGTCATAGCGGCCGCGGGACAGCAGCAGGAAGTTCCGCCCGTCAGCGATGGAAAGATGGACTCGGGGGTCATCGTCAAGAACCCGTCCGTTTACATCCTGAAACCAGCGGCGAGCCGCATCCACAATTGTGGGCGCCAATTCCGCCACATCGATGCGCTCAAACGGGAATCGTGCGAGGCTACGCAAGGTGTTGCCTGTGCCCAAGCCGATGACCAGCGCATTCCGGAATTGCGGCGTGAACAATACGGGAATGAGCGCGAACCGAATCTGCGCCGGCACCTCCCCGGCATTGTTGCCCTGAAACTTTCCATTCGAGAGGAGGGTGCGTGTCGAGCCCGCTTCAACCACGGAGGTGAGGCCGCCCTGGGTATCTTCGCGAGCATAAAGCACGCGGCCGGACTGATCCGGTGCGCCAAAGTAGACGTAGGAGCCAACCGTCAGGCGATGAAGATTCCAACCGCCCGGAACTATCCATAGGAGGATGACCAGGGGCGCAACGGCTAACGCCAGAACCCGTGAGCGCTGGCGGTGGAGTGGGAGCAAGAAGAATGCAAAGAGTCCCCCCATGAGCACATTGAGGGTCGCTGCCGCCCGCAGCGAAGTTGGCGAGCCCAGGCGTGGCAGCACCACGAAACCTGCCAGCAATGAACCTAGGATAGCGCCCGCGGTATTGCTCGCGTAAATGGTCCCCACGGAACTCCCGGTGGAGCGTCCCAAACCACCGTAAAGGTTCAGCAGCAGAGGAAAGCTCAGCCCCAGGAGCACGGCGGGCCCCACCAGTATGAAGAAGGCGCAAGAGAAGCGCGCCAATTCCGATGCCATGAAGAGTGCATTGTCGTGCTTGCCAAGGAGTGAACCGCCACCCGCCAGGGCGCAGAACAGCACGGTTTCGAAAATTGGCTCGTTCCTTCGCAGCCAGCCACCCACGCCCACTGGGGACAGGCGCCGGCGCCTTCCCGCCACGACGGCGATCCGGAATATCACCAGACACGCCAAGCTTAGGATGCCCGCCCTCAGCAGACCCAAGTTGAAAAACTGGGGGATGTGGTCCCAAACTGGAGTGGTAAGCAACACTGCGAGGCCCAGCAACACTTGCGAGGTGGCGAGGGCGGGCGCCGATAGGGCTGGATTGCTGAAACGGCGAGAAACGATGGCGGCTCCCCAACCCAGGCCAAAAAGCAGAGCGAAAAGCATCACCCCAAGAGCATAGACACTGTTGCCGATCGTAAAGGTGAGAATATGTGTCCAAAGCACCTCATAGCCGAGAGCAACCACACCTGTAAGAAAGGATCCGGCAAGCAGCAGCCCCGCCATGCGCGTGGGGACGGTAGCCGCGGCCGGGGGAGCAAGCGGCAGGGGTGGTGTGGGTTCCGCGTTCGGCCCAAAGGAAGGTAGTCGCACGAGCACAATGATCGAAAGGAAAATCGCAAGATTGATTCCGCAGGCGATCGCCAGCGTTCCCTCCACACCCCAGGCCGGCATAAAAAGGAAAGTGGAAGCCAAAGCGCCGCCGGCCGCCCCCTGGGTGTTGCGGGCATAGAGCAGATTTACTTCCGGCCCGATGTCCTGGCGTCCCGCGGAAACGTATCGGGCAAGCGCGGGTAAGCTACCACCCATCAACAGGGTGGGAATAACGATCACCAGGCTCGAGAGGCCGAACCTCACCACAGTCAAGCCCATTACGCTCGGGTGAAACCGATGAAATAAAGCGACATAACAATCCGTCACGAGCGCGAAGAGGCGAGGAATGAAGATGCAATAGACGCCGGCGAACAACTCCAGGCTGGCGTATATCCACAAGGAGGGACGGCGCCGGTCCACCCACCGCCCGAACAGTAAGGCGCCCAGCGCGAGCCCGCCCAGGAAGGCAGCCAGAACCGTGCTGACCGCCTGGGCGGTATTACCAAAACTGTAGGTGAGCAGACGCACGAAGAGGGTTTCGAAGACAAGGCTCGAAAGGCCTGAAAAGAAGAACAGGACAGCCAGGATCCGCAGCTTCGGGGAGGCCGACCAACTCGCCGATGGCATCGTTTCACTCCCCGCCGGTCAACATCTTGGGCAGCCGCACGGAGGACCGCACTTCGCCGAAATGTATGAACATCCAGTTCGCCAGCCAAAAACAGAGGGGCGCGGTCAAGCGCTGTGCGGCGACGCTCGCCTGGCAACCCAAGAGGCGCTGGTCCCAGCCGATCAGCATGGCGTCACGGTCGTGGTGCACTAGGAGATGCGTAACATCACCCCAGAGCGCATAGGCCTGAGCATAAGTCAGCTTGGTGAGCGGAGCGAGAAGCAGTGCTTCAAAAAGAGGATGAATCCCCACGATAAGACCGCCCCTGTGAAAGAGTTCCCACTGTAGGGCAGCCTGTTTCTGCAAATCATAGAGCTCACGTCCGTGCCCCGCCCGCACGGTCAGCCCGGCGGCATAAATCGAGATGAAATCGTAACCTACTGATTCGGAACTCCGGGCCTTTATGAGGATGACTCCGAGCAGCAGGGTTACGGTGAATGCAGTGGCAACGAAGACTCGGCGCCTTGCGGGAGCCTCTCGGTTCCGCATCGCTCACCGCCTCCCTGCTTGTTTGCGAACGAACAGCGCACTCAGCTTGTCGCCGTACACTTTCTGCCATTGCGGTGAGTTCGCGAGCAAGGTCGCCAGGGCTTCGTCACGCGCAATCAGACAGGACTGGATGTTATAGGCATCCAACAGAAAGGGTGCGGTGAGCGCGAGCCGGGAAATGCTGAGGTAGTCGGAGAGCACGCCCGCCTGTTCGTAAATATCTGCCCGGCCGTCTACAAACACTTTGTTCTGTCCATCCAACTGCCAAATCAGATAGCCGCCATAACCGTAGTTGTTGTACATCGGCCGGGGAGCAGGATGCTGTTTCAGATAAGCCACGGCTTTGACCGGCCACTTCTCCTCCATGATGCCCTCGAGCCTGGCCCGCGAGGGGAAGAGCCAGACGGTGCCGGCGACGATGAGCGCCATCAAGAGAACGTTCAAGGCATACTTGTCTTTGGCGGGCCTATAGGGCGGAATCCCGCGGGCCACGATCACGGCGAGCAAAGGCGCGCAAAAGGGCACGAAGACCAGAACGAAACGCACGTGCAGGCAAGCGGCCACGACACCGGCGAAGAACAGCACAAGCTCTTCCAGCCGCCAGGTGGGCCGCAGGGTGACTTGAGCCAGCACGAAGCCGAGGAGCAGGGCCAGGAAAAGCTTCCCGAAGAATTCGCCAAACATCATGGACTGCCACTCCTGGATATTGCCCACGTTGATCGGCTGGGAGAAGGCCATATTCAGTGGGTAGAGGCAGAGCTCTGTGCCGTAAGGCGTAATCGTGAGTGCAATCAGACTCAGGAGCGCCATCAGTTCCAGGTGCAGACGCTCGCCGGAAGTCCAAAGCCGGGATGCAAGTTCGCCCCAGTGAATGTCCACCAGGCCGCTGGCCCAGTAAACCCCCAACGCGAACAGTCCCAGGACGAAACTGCCGTGCGTGTTGACCCACACCAGGAACAGCGGCGGCAGGAGCCACAGCGCCCCGGTGCGGCCCTGGCGAAAGCGCTCGAGGACAATGAGGGTGAGCACCAGGAAAAAATACCCGAGCATCTGTGGGCGCAAGCTACAGGAAGGATAGACCAGCGGCAGAAGCACGGCGCAAGTCACGAAAGCCGCTTTCGAATTCCCGCAGCGCAGCGTTGTCAAGACGTAGAGAGCCAGCAGGATGGCAGCGGCGAGAACGAGATCGAGCGCCACGAGCCCCCGGAGTCCCCAAGCGCGCTCCATTGCCGCAAGCAGCAGATCACCCAGCCACTCATAGGCGATCCAGGGGCTGGCGGGAGCGGTAAAGGAATAAGGGTCCGCGGTGGGCCAGCGATGCGTGGAAAGAAGGGTGGCGCCCACCTTGATGTGCCACCAGACGTCCGGGTCCACAAAGAAATTCCGCAGCGGCACAAGGATACCACCCACCAGCAGAATTGCCAGCAAGGCCGGGAAGGAGACCACGGTCTTGAGGCGGGACTGGAACGCAGTGAGTTCCAAGTGGGGAGGAGTTGCCGACGTGTCAGGAGTCGCCATCAGAATCTCGCCCCCATTCTATCGTTATCCGCATCGGGAGAGAACTCTTCGTGCCAACCACGTTGCACTTTCATCCTCGCGTCACCCACAGCAGTCGGGGAGCACTCTGCGCTCCGGACGCCTGCGGGGCACGGGCGGCGGACTGCCATTCCCACCTTACTTCGCCGCGCACGCCTAGCAGGTCGCTGAAAAATGGCAGTTAACAAAAAAATCCGCACCTCCAGTCGGCGATGGAGCCGAAGGGGCGCCGGTTCGGAACCCCTCCCGCCCACCTTACTCTGTGGGTTCTTGCGGCTTTCTGGATCGGACCGTAACGCTTCGGGAGGGCGTTCAGGCGTTCGCCCCCAGCAGTTTCGTCATCCGCATCAAGTTGTA
>JAIQEZ010000182.1 GCA_020073545.1 Terriglobia bacterium
GCGTCCGTGCGTAGCGGCGCAGGCTCGGCCAGGTATCGCGCTTCGCGGCCCGCGCCGCAAGCTGGCGCAGCGAAACCGGAACCAGGTCCGCGGCGGCAGCCGACATACCCATCATCGCCAAGTACGCAGCCAGGCAGAGGGTCCGAGGCAAGGATTTGAAGAAAAATGTCACGCGGAAGGCCCTGGATATTCCGGTCCCAGGACGGTGGAATCATTTCCTGCCAGCGTTCTTACCAGCTCATCATGGAAGTAGTTAAACTCTTTGCCGAGGGTCTTGCCGAAGCGTTTTTCGAAGGTCTGGCGACTCCGGTCGATGTCGGACTTCAGGCGCAGGTACAAGTCTTTGTTCTTGCGCCCGTCCGCCACCTTCATCTTGTTGTAAAGCTCGATTTCCGACACCAGAAGTTTGGCGAAGCGCTTCGCATCTTCATGGACCTTCTGTTCAGCTTCGCTTAATTGTGAGATCTCGAGCCCCGCCGGAGCCGCTGGAGCTGGGGGCGCAACGCTGACAGCAACTTCCTCCGCGACGGGCCCCTCCGTAGCCGGCAGGGGCGGGCTGATCCCAGGGGCCGTTTCAAAGGCGGCCGGAGCAGACACACTCTGTACTGCAGTGGAATCGAGCACTGAGGCCGTTGCTCCCATCGCTGTCGGTTCACCCGTCGCAGTCTCTTCAGCGGCAACTTCTACGGGCGCCTCCACGGGCGCTTCTTCAATTGGCGCCTGGGCTTCCGGGGGTTTCTCGACTTCCTCACCCACGCCCTCGGCCGGAACGCCGCCACTCAAGGCGATCAGGCGATCGAGCTGCGCACCCGCGAATTCGGAGAGAAGCTTGAGAGCAAAGACCGGAAGCGAATCGCCCTTCCCGCCGGCATCTGCATAGAAAATCGCGGAGACAGTACCCGCCGCGCGGACAGGCAGCAGCAGAACAGGGGCGTCCCGCTCCGGCTTGAGCTTTTCGAGAAGGTTGCGGTTCTTCTTGAACGTGTCCGCGCTGGCGTCCACGGGACCGGCGGTTTCGCAAACTTGCCGGAAGGGATTCTCCTGATTGAGCGGGATGATCAGAGATTGGAAGGCTTTCTCCGTCAGCTTCGGCCCGAAGCCGTTCGCTGAGGCGCCCCAGGCCGCTTTGCCGCGCACGTCGAAAACCGCCGCCCGTACACCCCACTGCGCGGCCTCTTCCGCGAGAACCTGCAGGACCTGTTCGGGTATTGTGCACGTCATCAGGTTCCGGACAGCGCCTAAAACGTTTTCGAGCGCCGTATCGGCGGAAATTTGCAGAGCTGACGTTCCCGCGCGCGCGATTGCCTCCCACTGATGGTCAGCTTCCTGGTCGGTGTGCTGATGGCGCAGCCGCAATTCCGCCAGGTCAAGTTCAAGCTTCTCGAGCTGCTCGGCCTGCGAGCGAAGCTCTTGCACCAAGCGCTGGCGAGCCTCGCGGATCAGGTCAGCAATCAAATTGGATTGTGCTTCAGCCAAGTGGAACACCTCAGCAGGGTAGACTCCATATTCATTATGAAACAAGCCGCGGCGCGGGCGCAATGGCAATGTCGCGAATAGGAGCATTCGCCAGGTCAGAAGTGTAAGCGGCCCGGAGAAGACCAGAGCTTTCAGCTTTCCCCGACTCTGTCGGGACTCCCACAAGCCACTCGCAGCCTTTCGCCTCTAGCCTCCTGCCGCTTCGCGCGCAGAATTTGACACACCCGGCCTGGCGTCGTAAGCTACCCTATAGATGTGGGGGCGTACCGGTTTCGACGGGAGCCCTTGCGCTTAGGAGGCATGCCGGGGGTCCACACCACCCGTGATCGGCGTGGGCCAAAGACAACTGCCAACACGCAGTATGCCTACGCTGCCTAATTAATTAGGTAGCCGTCTCCTCCCTCAGGCCCGCATAAGGGAACGAGGCGTCGATTGGCGGGATAGTCCTGGGTTTGCCGCCTGAGGACCTGGGATGAGACTCTCCAGGCTAGTCGGCGGTTCGTTGTTGCCCGTTCCTGAGGGCCGCCGGCGAAAGCAGGAAGCGAACGAGATAAGCATGTAGGCTCCTAACCGTAAGACTCTTCGGACGGGGGTTCGACTCCCCCCGCCTCCACCATCTTAACCTTTGCGCCTTGAGTCAGTTAACGAGATTGGCTTTCCCGTGTACGTGAGCTGTACCCTGCGTCTCCGAAAGGACCGCCGGATCGGCTCCCCAGGCCTGCTGGCGCGGCTCCCTGCGGTCGCCCTTGACTGCGGCTTCGCTGCGGGAGTTTTCCAGCTATAAGAGGCGTTGAGCCTCTCTGCCCGCTTCGACAGGTGGCTAATAGAACTCCGGCTGCGAGTCTTAGGCTTCCTCCTCTCTACAGCAACGCGCCCCACAAACATGGATTTGACATCATATGGCTTTTGTGTCATATTATCAGGGTGAAATGGACCGTCGAGATGGCCGATGAGTTTGAGCGGGGGTCCGACGCGCTGCACGAAGATGTGCGGACGGAGATTCTGGCGTTATCGCTCGTTCTGGAGGAGTTTGGGCCACAGTTGGGACGGCCTCGTGTTGACACGCTCAACGGCTCCCGCCACGCGAACATGAAGGAGTTGCGATTCAGCGCAGCAGATGGTGAGGCGAGTGGCTTTCGCCTTTGATCCCACGCGCAGGGCGAGCCTGCCTGTGGCGGGAGATAAATCGGGGGTCAGCGAAAAACGGTTCTACCCCGAATTGATCAGCAAGGCCGATGACCGTTTCAACACCCATCTTGCCCGGCTGAAAAAGGAGAGGAAGTAGCCATGTCTGTGAACATTGGTGACAAGATCGGAGAGTTGAATTCCATTCAGCGCAAGAAGGTCGAGGACCGCGCCGCCGAGTTAATTGCCGAGGAAATGAGCTTGCGCGACCTCCGGAAGGCCCGCGAGCTTACGCAGGCCCGCGTCGCCAAGGTTCTCGGGATCACCCAGGACAGCGTCTCGCGGCTGGAAAGACGCAGCGATCTATTGCTTTCTACACTACGAAAAACGGTCAAGGCGATGGGCGGCGATGTGCACATTGTTGCTGAATTTCCCGATCGTGCGCCGGTCGTGCTGTCTGAGCTATCCAAAGACGATCCGCCCCGCAAATCGTCTCGGAGACATGCGCACGCTCACGCGTAGAAATGATTTGCGAACGGCCCGTGCCGAACCGTCGCGAACTCGTTTCACCAGCGTCTTGTTCGATTCCTAGGAGTATATCTATCAACGCCACAGGAAAGTGCGGGAGAACAAGACGCGTTCTTGATTTTGGTGGCGATGATCTCCGCTCCTAGCCCTGCCTTGACCATACCAACCACGTCTGTGTTAGTGAGGGAAGTTTGGGCTTTGGACTGAGTCGCGGTTGCGCCGACATCGCTCTCTATGTTGGTGCCCCCTGGGAACTCGCCCCAAGCCTTCCCGGTTTCCAGACCACTGGGTTGTCGAGCGGCGCATACATCCAAAGCAAATGCGCCCCCCGCGCATGGGAATCCGCCGCTTCGCCACTTTCGCGAGGAGAGCCGCGTATGGCGGAGTCTCCGGATTGGCAAGGGTGGAGGCAGCGCGGGACCGGATCCGTTGACGATCCGCGGTGACCAAGGTCAGCCCAGAGACTCTGGCCGCGGCGGCAAGAAAATCCCGGCCCAGCCTCGCGCCAAGGCCAGCACCGCAAACCTCATTGCCGCTCTCGATTGATTCCTATAGAATCAACCCTTGAAACGAATGCCCATGCGCAGTGCGCCCCATTCCCGGCGCGGAGGTGACAGAGCATTGCACTCTTCCACACTCCGGCGCTTTCACGAATCCCGGCTGTTTATCGCGTCGATTGTTCTTCTCGCTCTGGCCACACTGTTCTGGCCGGCGCGCGAGATGCGCAGCGACAACTTCGTTTTCTATTTCCCTTCGAGCCGCCGTCTGTTGCCGTTTGAGACCATCCAGAACACAAAATACCTGCCGCTTTTGCAGATCCTGAACGCGGTGGGCAAAGTCGGAGGGCTCCAGGAGAAGAAGAACTCCCTTAAAGTCTGGTTTGGCTCGGCGCAAATCGAGCTGCGGCCGGATGAAAGCAAAGTCCGGGTGGACGGAACCTTCCTCAACCTGCCGCAGCCGGTGCGCGTATCGAACGGCCAGTGGGTGGTGCCGGTGGATTTCCTGACCACCGTCCTACCGCGGCTGACGCGCCAAACCGTGGAATACCAGGAGGGCACGAACCGTATCTTTGTGGGCGACGTCAAACCCAGTTCGTTCACCGTGCGTCTGGATCCGTTGGCCAACGGCGCGCGGCTGACCGTGCAGTTCACCGAGAAGGTCGCGGTGCGCACTGCCTCCAGCAATGGCAAGTGGGTGATGTTCCTGGGGGATCATCCCATTGAGCCGATGGAGGCTGGGTACCATTTTCAGAACCCTTACGTCAGCGATTTGCAGTTCGACGATCAGGACGGCGTGCCGAAGCTCGTGCTCTCCCCCACCTCGAGCGGGCTGAACTTCTATCCCATGCTGGCCGAAGGCGGCAAGATTCTGCTTGCGGATGTGCTGAAGCCTCCACCGGCAGTCGCTCAAACTCCGCAGCCGGGACAACTGCCTGCAACGCCCGCCACTACGCCTTCCGCAGCGGGACCGACCCTCCCGCCCAGCGAAGAGTTGCCTGCTGCGCCACCGGGCCCGCCCCTGCCCGTGGTCGTGCTCGACGCCGGGCACGGCGGTGCGGAGGACGGCGGGCGGAGCCGCGACGGCCTGCTGGAGAAAGACCTCGTCGCGCAGTACGTGGCGCGCGTTCGCCTGGCGCTTCTGGCGACGAACCAATACCGTATCGTGCTGACCCGCACGGGCGATGCGACCGCCAGCTTCGAGCAGCGCGCGCTCGCGGCCAACTTGGCGGGCGCGCTCTATTTCCTGAGTTTCCACGCCGGCGACGTGGGCGCGGCTTCACCGCGAATCACGGTCTTCAGTTTCCAGCCTGCGGCTCCCCCGGCGCCCGTCACGAAGAAAACACCTCTGCCCAATTTCATCCCCTGGGCGCAGGCGCAAGAAGCACACCTCGATGCGAGTCGCCAACTAGCCCTCGCCCTGCGGAAGCAGTTTGCACTCATCAACGGAGTTAACGTGGACACGCCTGCCACGGCGCCCGTGCGCACGCTGCGCAGCGTGAACGCCTCCGCCGTGGCGATCGAGCTGGGCCGCCTGGCCCCCGACGCGGACTCGACGCCGCTCACCAATCCCGCCTTCCAGCAGCAGGTGGCCACAGCCGTCGTGCAAGCGCTGGCGACCCTCGAGAAGGGAGGCACCTAGGCCGTGTCGCTGCGGGCCAAAATCTTTCTCCTCATCCTGCTGGTGGTGCTGGGAGCAGCCACGTTCTATTTGCGTTCGCTCGCCAAGCGCGTCTTCATCGAGCCCACGCGGCACGCCGAGGAGACGGCGCGCGCCAAGCTGAGTGAGTTCGCACTGCAATCGAAAAAGGGCTCGAGCCAGACGGCCACGCTTTACTTCCCTTCCCTGGAGCAAGGCAAGCTCGTTCCCGAAGGCTACTCCATCACCTGGGCCGAGGCGAACGTGGACCGGGTGCGCCAGGTGGTGTTGGCGCTGGCCGAAGGCTCACACCAGGGCTTGCGCCGCGTCCTGCCCGCCTCCACCAGCGTACGCGCCGTGTTCCTCGCGCCCGACGGCACGGCCTACGTGGACCTCTCGAACGACGTGCTGAGCGAGTTCCCGCCGGGCATCGAGACCGAAAGTCTGGCTATTTATTCGCTTGTGAATTCCATAACCATGAATATCCCCTCGGTGAAGAAAGTGCAATTCCTCATCCAGGGGCAGGAAGTGGAGACCCTGGACGGGCACGCGGACCTGACCGCCCCCTTCGCTCCGGATCCCACCGGCATCAAATCAGGCTCGTGAGGTTCTATGCCCACACCCCGACCCTTAAGCGGTTTGCTCTACGCGGGCGGCAAGCTGATTCGCCCCGACCAGCGTGCCGCCACGGAAATGCGCTCGGTAGAAATCGTCCCACACTTTATTTCCAGCGCCGAAGGCTCCGCCCTCATCCGCCTGGGCGAAACGCAGGTGATCTGCACGGCCTCGGTGGAGGACGGCGTTCCGCCTTTCCAGAAAGGCAGCGGGCGCGGTTGGATCACCAGCGAGTACGCCATGATCCCGCGCGCCACCCAAACCCGCACTCCGCGTGAATCCACCCGCGGCCGCCAGGGTGGACGGACCATGGAAATCCAGCGCTTGATCGGGCGCTCCCTGCGTGCCGTAATCGATCTCGAGGCCCTGGGCGAGCGCACGGTGTGGATTGATTGCGACGTCATCCGCGCCGACGGCGGCACGCGCACAGCCTCCGTCACCGGCTCGCTGGTGGCGTTGGGGCTGGCGATCCAGAAATTGGTGGAACAGCGCACGCTCAACCGCCTGCCCCTCAAGGATTACCTGGCCGCCATCAGCGTGGGCATGGTGGGCGGCGAAACGCTGCTCGATCTCAGCTACGCGGAAGATTCCTGCGCCGAAGTCGACATGAACGTGGTGATGACTGGCGCAGGACAACTCGTCGAAACCCAGGCCACCGCCGAGGGACGTGTTTTCAGCGTGGAAGACCTGAACAGGTTGATCGAGCTGGCACGGCCCGCCATCGGGAAATTGATCGAAGTACAGAAGTCGATTTTGAAATTCCCATTGCCGCGCTAGTGCCGCTCCAACTTATGGGGCCAAAGCGCCGTTTCAAGGTAGCGGTAAGCTTCCTTGGGGTCGTCGCTCTGGAATTTTGCTCCAGAGAGTTGGACCGGCAATCGACATAGGTAAGCGGTCGCCCGCTTTCCCTGTCACACCACCGTACGTACGGGTCCGTATACGGCGGTTCGGCGGGTTGAGCAATTAACGGACCGTCAATCTCGGAATCCCGAGCGAGGCGAAGTAGGCATTGGGCAGCGCGAGGCAGAGGGCCAGGCTGTTCGCCAGTCGCCACGGGCCATGAGCGCTGCCCGCCGTTTGGGCGGCCAAGCGCGTGTCCAC
>JAIQEZ010000031.1 GCA_020073545.1 Terriglobia bacterium
GAACTCGCGCCTCTTCTCATTGATGACTTCATTCATTGCAAACTCCGTCTGAACAGCGGATCAGTCTAGCTTCTTCTCTGACAGGAACTTCGACAACTGATCCGCAATCTCGACGTTATTCAGGTCCGACATCGGGAAGTGCGTGTTGCCACGGATGCCGATCTCGGGCAGGTGCACCACGGTGACATCGCCGCCATGGCCGTTCAAAACATCCCGCCACCGCTTGGCCATTTCGAAGAAAATGCGCCATTGCTCCTGGCCCGGATTCACGCTCGGCTTGTCGGGGATGTCATCGCCGTAAAAGATGACGATCGGTATCTTCGTAAGCAGCATGAAATCCGCCTGGGACACAGTGATGGCACTCAGCGGTCTGCCACCAAGTGTCATAGATGGCGGGACCTCTCCTTCGGGAAAAGGAAAGTCGAAGCCCGGCTCGAAGGAGACGATGGCGCGGACATTCCTGTTCTTGATGGCTGTGCGCCAGCCCGGCCCGCCGCTCTGTGAGTGGGTGACCAGTATGCCCGGCCCAATCTTGTCGAATAACGCCGAAACAGCCTCGATATTCACCTGTGCGTCGTATGGGCCGGTGTTGGGGACCATTTGCCGGAAGAACTGGTTGAGCGCCTCCGGGTCGTGCGAGAACTGCACGCCCGGATAGAAGTCCGGCCAGGCGCCGAGCCGGAAGATGCCGAACCAGAGCTGCTCATCTGGTGTAGCAGTGATGTTGATCGGCTGCGTGCCGCGTGCCGCGCGGCCACGCCGCGGCTGGTCGATCAAGTAGACCGGGAAGCGACGGCGCAGGAAGATATTCTGGAACCCCTCGCGCCCGTCCGGGGTGGTCTCCCACGTCTTGGCGGACTGCCCGTGGCCGTGCCAGAAGACGAGCGGAAGTTTTCTGGAATTCACCGGGACCTGGTAGAAGACGTAAGCGTGGTCGCCGTATAACGTCTGGCCCGCGGGATCGCTACCGGCGGGGTTGTACGCGCCCTGCTTGATGGGGTCGAACGTGCCGGGAGCAGTGATGACGGACCCGCCGACAGCGAAGCTGCCTTGCTCCTGGATCATCAGCGGCTCAGGCTTGCTCTTCTTCGCTTCCTGTGCAGTCCCTGAGGTGAAAAAACAGGCTGCAATCAGCCAGAGCGCGATGAAAGACTTTCGATTTTGCATGATTTCTCCTGCGATATGCTACGGGTTACTTGAGCGGACGCGTCAGCCCTTGCGCTTCCAGCCAGTAGTAGAACTCGTCGATCCAGTGATCGCTTGACTTACCTTGTTTACGCATACCCCAGCCATGACCGCCGGAGCTAAAGATGTGAAACTCCGGTTTGTATCCGGCGGCTTTGAGTGCGTCGTAGAAGGCGACGATGTAGGTGCCGGCGAGGGTGTCGTCTTGCGCCATCGCCATGAAGAAGGGCGGTAGTCCTTGTGGTATCGCTGGCACGGCCGAGATAGGGGCGCCGTATATAGGAGCCGCGTAGTTCGGGCGCGCATCCGGCTGTATGGCCGTGAAATCAGCGATCATCCCGCCGGCTGAGAATCCCATAAAGACGACGCGATCCGGAGAGATGCCCCATTCGGCGGCGTGCGCGCGCACGACTTTCACAGCCTGGATGCCGTCGGCAATGCCGTACTTACCGTCCTCGTCGACTAAGGCATGGTTGCTCATCTGAGCCATGAAGGCTGCGCGGGCGGACCGGCCTAGTTGCGCGGCATCCTGGCCTTCGATTTGAACCACTCGGTACTTCAAAACGATTGCCGCGATGCCCCGAGCCACGAGCCATTTCGCAACATCGTGACCTTCTGAGTTGATTGACAACGATATGAAGCCGCCGCCTGGGGCGATAATGACGGCGGTGCCTGTCGCAGTGGACGGGTCCGGCAGGTATGCGGTCAGCGTCGGCGTGCTCACGTTGACAATTGCCTTCATGCCGCCGGAGCCAAGGGCGGTCTCCGGCTGCTTCCATTGCTCGGACCCGGGCGCGACACCGGGCCAGAGATTGATAACCGTCTTCGTCGTCGCGGGCGTGGGCGCCTGCTCTGGCTTGCTCTTGTTGGTCTCTTGTGCACTTGCTGAAGTCAAAAGAGAGGCCGCTATCAGCCAGAGCGCGATGAAAGACTTCCGATGCTTCCTGCTCATAGAATTTGCCCCGGTGACCCTGAGGGCCGGGAGTTCCAGGTTGCTCTTTCCAGATCCCTGCTTTCGCATGATTTCTCCATCGATATGCCCTTCGTGACCTATTTCCTCTCAAAAACTTCCTTGGCGACGTTGATGGCGGTTACCGCGTTAGGCCAGCCAGCGTAAAACGCCAGGTGAGTGATGGTCTCGATCAACTCCTCCTGAGTCACGCCATTTTCGCGCGCTCTGACGAGATGAGACCGGAGCTGGTCTGGACGGTTCAAGGCAATCAGCGCAGCCACAGTCACCAGGCTTCGGTCACGCTTCGACAGCTCCGGACGCTCCCAGACGTCGCCGTACAGCACATCGTCAGTCAGTTCGGCCAACTTGGGGTCAAAGTCGCCGATCGCTCCTTGAGACGGCCGGGGCTTCGCGGCGGCGTCGGTGCTCGCTCTCTGAGCGCGAAGCGGCGCGCCGTACTGCGCATCGCTGACCTTCTCCATCCATTCCACGGACTTGCCATCGAGCTGTTCCACGATGGCGATGTGCGCCATCGAACTGTTCGGCGCGGCCCCGTGCCAGTGCTTCTGACCGGGCGGAATCCAGACCACGTCCCCCTGATGGATTTCCTCTAAGGGATCGCCCCAGCGCTGCACCCGGCCTGTGCCCGCCGTCACTATCAGGATCTGGCCCAGCGGGTGGGTGTGCCACGCGGTGCGTGCGCCGGGCTCGAATGTAACGAGGGCACCGGACGCCCGTGCCGGAGCGTTCGACTGAAACAAAGGGTCAACGCGCACGGAGCCGGTGAAGTTCTCGGCCGGTCCCTGCCGGGAAGGTTGCGAGCCACTCCGCATGATCCTTATCGCTCCCGGATCCTTGGAAGTCTGGCTCTGCGCACCTGACGCCAGCATGCAGAGAGAGATCGCAATCGCTGCATGGATTCTCATCGTTGTTCCTTCTGCTCGGCCGCCGTTGAGATTGCACCTTAGCGGTAAGACATTCGCAGGATTGATTCAGGAAGGCGCGCGCCCTGAATTTGGATCTTGGAAGCTGCCGTATGGATCTCGTCGAGATCCTCCGACGTTAGCTCGAGCGAAGCGGAGCCGATGTTCTCCTCCATTCGATGTACCTTCGTCGTTCCTGGAATCGGAACGATCCAAGGCTTCTGCGCGAGCAGCCAGGCCAGTGCGATTTGTGCGGGACCAGCATTCTTTCGTTGGGCGATCCGATTCAGAAGATCCACCAGCGCCAGGTTTGCGTTACGAGCCTCCTCGGTGAACCGAGGAAATGCTGCTCGGAAGTCTATGCTTTCGAACTTCGTTGAGGCATCAATCTTCCCCGTCAAGAATCCTTGTCCAAGCGGACTCCAGGGAACAAAACCGATCCCCAATTCCTCGCAGGTTGGAAGCACCTCTGGTTCAGGGTCTCTCGTCCATATCGAATACTCGCTCTGGACTGCGGTGATCGGCTGGACCGCGTGTGCGCGACGAATCGTGTTTGCTCCGGCCTCAGAAAGGCCGAAGTGTTTGACCTTGCCAGCCTGAATCAGATTCTTCACTGTGCCCGCGACATCCTCGATCGGCACCTCTGGATCGACGCGGTGCTGGTAGAAGAGATCGATAACGTCGGTCTTGAGGCGTTTTAGTGACGCTTCAGCAACCTGCTTGATATGCTCTGGCCGACTGTTGAGCCCACCCCGCCGCTGCCCGTCGGGAGCGATGTCGAAACCGAACTTCGTGGCAATCACTACCCGTTCGCGATGCGGGGCGAGTGCCTCGCCTACGAGCTCTTCGTTCGTGAATGGCCCGTACGCTTCCGCCGTATCGAAGAATGTCACTCCGCGTTCGACTGCTGTCCGGATCACAGCTATGGCTTTCTGCTTTTCGATAGCCGGACCGTAGCCATAGCTCAACCCCATGCAACCGAATCCCAGAGCCGAGACTTCAAGTCCGCTTTTTCCCAGTGTGCGCTCCTTCATGTCGTTCTCCTTGCCTAGTTGCTCACCCCATCCCGACATTAGGAGCAGACGACCAAGAAGCGGTAGCCCGATCCTGCCTACTTATTGCCTATTCCTCTTGTCAGGCGAAAAATCAATTGCGCCACTGCAGCCAGGTGGCTATCTTTAGAAGCGCGCAGTATCGGTGATTAACATGAAAAAGCTCAAGGAAAATGCCGCCCTGAAGCCAAACCTGGCCCGCGAGTTGCGCGCAGCGCTGGCGCGCAAGATTGCCTCATTCGTGGGCGAAGAAGAGAATCGGGTAACGGAGATTCCCGGCGTGAGCCTTCACCGGCGGACATCCCCTACCCCTCCGTGCCGGACAACCTACCATTCGGGCGTCATCGTCGTCGCCCAGGGCCGCAAGCAGGTGAACCTTGGCCGGACCAGCTTCATCTACGACGAGTCGCGCTTCCTCCTGACTGCGGTCGATTTGCCGATCGTCAGCTGGGTGGCCGAGGCAACCGAAGAGGTTCCCTGTCTCGTACTGTCGCTCAAACTGGACATGTCCATGGTCCGGGAGGTGCTCGGCCGTGAGGAAATTCATGTCGCGGAGGCAGCGCCAGAAAGTCCCGCCATGTCCACCGGCGAAACCACGCCCGAATTCTTGGGCGCGTGCTGCCGCCTGGTGGATCTTCTGGACAGCCCGCTGGACATCCCCTTCCTAAGCGGACTGATTCAGCGCGAGATCATCTACCGGATTCTGCGTGGACCGGAGGGAGCGCGCTTGCGCGCAGTTGCAACACTCGGAGATCAAAGCCACCGAACGGCAAAAGCGGTAGCGTGGATAACCGCGAACTACGCTAAGCCGCTACACGTGGAGGAACTCGCCCAGGTTGCCAGCATGGGTGTATCGACGCTACACCATCATTTCCGGATGCTGACGGCGATGAGTCCGCTTCAGTATCAGAAACAGCTCCGGCTGCAGGCGGCTCGCAGCCTGATGCTCAATAGCGGCCTTGATGCTGCGAGCGCGGCTTTTGGGGTTGGGTACGAAAGCCCCACCCAATTCAATCGCGAATACAGCCGCTTCTTCGGCCAACCTCCTGTGCGGGACATTCGAGCGCTTCTTTCCCCAGGTGCCCCGAAACTCGAATTGGTCGGTACTCGCTGAGTCAGTTGTTCATCGCCTTCATCCACAGCTTCAAGCCTGCGCTTCGAGGTCTAATCGAACTCGCGTAGACAGAGTGCGGTTTTCTGAGCGAGTGGTCGCCGACTCGGAAACTACCTGCCGTAGCCCCTTTAGCTCTTGCGAAAAGCCACATGGACGAAGCGTCGGTTCTCGCACGCTGACCCACTACCGTGCCGAGCTTTTGCTTGGCCTGCACCACCTCGAACCGCTCCCCAGTCTCCTTCTCAAGCTCCGCGACCAGCGGCTCTAGGTCCACGCACAGCCGCCACAGGATGCCGAACCACCCGTCGCCGCACTGGAACCCGAACGGCATCAGGGTGTGGCGGACATCGCCGTTCACGTTGAACCATTTCGGGAACCGCTTGGCCAGCTTTTCCTCAAGTTCCTTGCGCATCGGGCTTGCTCCGCATGGCTAGTCTTTGGGGGGTTCGTTATCGCCGAACTTTTCCCGCCACAGCTTCCCTTGTGGAGAGTTCCAAAACCGCTCCATGCGTTCCGCATAGCGCTCCGGGTAAATCGCCCTGTTCATCGCACAGCATACCCAGGCGCTGCCCCCGCCAGGCAGGTCAATCAGGCTCATTTTGGAGCTTGGATATTCCGTGTGGCAGGAGTCGCAGCAGCCTATATTGAGGTGCCTGAAGGCGCCACACGTCTTGATTTTGCCGCCGGGCGGGAGCCTGCGCTGAAGCTCGGTGATGACGCCCGAGAGGAAATCGGCTTGGTCGCCGGATTTGGCGCACTGTCCCGAAGGCAAAAGCACGCCCATCTCCTTCAGGGTCTTCTCGATGATTTCGCCCCTGGTCATTTCAGCGTTGTCGTAGTAGTGGCTGTCTTGCACGGAAGGCGGATAGATGTTCTGTTCCCTCAGGAGCTTTTTTAAGACTTCGTCCTTGGACATTCAGCGACCCCTCCCGAACTGCCAGCAAATTGACGGCAAGATTCTGCCTGCGCAAACCCCGTTTCGGCGTGGGCGAGGAACCGTTTGGCCTAGCGGGCCTGGAGGTCAATCACAACCGGTTTCCTATCCAGGCTGCCGCTGTCGCCGAACAGCGAAGCGTTGACGAAGATTGTTTCAGGCGTCCGCAACGTGCCATACCGAGCGTGGATGTGACCGAACACATGGAGCCGTGGCCTGGCTTGGAAGACCGCTTCCAAAAGCTGGGGACAGCCTTCCCTACGCTCCGAGCGTGGACCGTGGTCAAGGATGGCAAAGGGAGGAGTGTGCGTAATCAGGATGTCCGTATCTTTCGGAATCAGCGCCCAATGCTTCTTGCGGTCTGCCGACTTGGACATCCCGAACGCCCCTCCGTAAAGGGGCGTGACCGGCGACCCCCAAATCTTCAGGCCCTCGATTTCCACGCCCGAGTCCACCAGCAAAATTGCGTTGGTGATTGCGCCCTGGTTACGTGGCTCCTCTAGGGCAAACTCGTGGTTGCCGGGTACGACCACCTTGTGCCGGTGCGGCAGCGACCCGAGCCAGTCATTGAAGTCGGAGACGATGGAAGGCGGCTTTGAATAGAAGGTGAAGTCTCCCGCATGGACAAGCAAGTCGCCAGGAGGTACGACGAGTTCCCGGTGAAGCTCATGGGTGTCGCCGATGCAAACGATGCGCATGCTGGATGTCCTTGATGGTCACCACGCCTTCGGCATTCAGTGCGGCTTCTGCCTGGGTTCTTCTTCATCGGCGTCGGGCAGGTTCGGGCCTTGCCCGTGCGGTCATTTCTCTGGGTCTGGGTCGTCGCTTTTTCCCGGCTCCGCTTGGGGCGGGGCGGTGCTGGCGTCATCCACCTTCTGGTGCCTGGCGGCATAGTCATCAGCAAGACGCCTGAACACGGGCACGAGGTCCTCGGGGAGGAGGGATATTCCCCGGACCTCCATCCTCCTGGCCATCGCCAGCCCCTCCACGGGGATGGCGGAGAACTTCCGCTCTGCGTCCCCAGGGTCGTCCGCCTCGATGGCGATGTCGCCCTCGCCGTGCAGGACGAAGTCTAAAATATAGATTGGCATGCGTGCCTCCCATGCTCCTTCTTGGACTCATTGCATTCCCACCACTGACCGCCGATATCGCAGAAATGCCGGCCCATCGGTCCCTCCTCAGCCCTCTTGTGCTTCTTCTTTATTGGCCTCGACCCTCGCCCTCGGAGGGCCTCGCTGATGGCGGCGTCAACCCGCCGCCAGAACTCCTCTTCGAGCTCCCACGTGTTCTCAGGGAGGTTGATTTCCGATATGTCCTCTCCCACGGTCCTTGCCCAGTAACAGCGTGCGAACTCCCAGTACCGCTTGGTGTCCTTCCTGGCCCTTGCCGCCATCCCGTCGAAAGCCGGGCGGCGGAAGTCCTCGTCAGCGTGCCTGAGCAGGCGACGAAGGACGACGAAAAGAGGGGTCTGGCGAACGTGTTCCGGCGTGGGGGCAGGAGGCTCCTCGTCAGGCAACGGGTCATTTGCCTTCCGGACTTCTTCCCGGATGAAGTCGGCTGCAAGTTCACGCAGGAACTTCTCGAACCCTCTCATGAAGTCGCAGTGGGCGGAGCGGGTCTCCTCGTGGCGACTACCTTTCTCCGGCTCGTGCTGCCAGCACCCCTGCTCCCTGTAGGTGAGCAGCCCTGCACGTGCGGACTCTGTGTTGGCGCAGGCCCCCCAGTCCGGCCATGTGCGGAATAGCTCCACGAACCAGCGGCACGTGGCGCAGTCGGGGCGGGCTTCCGGCTTGCCCAGCCACTTTCGCTGCCCATGCGGCGCCCAGTCCGATGGCAGCTTCCGGCATGCCTCCCATAGCTCGTCGTCGCTCGGGTTCCTGGCTTGCATCCTGTGCCTCCGATTAGGCTCCGGGCCAAACTTCAGGCCTAGGCTCCCGCCTTCCGCTTGTCGCCGTCCCCGAACAGCCACTCCACGATTTCCTCGGCGAGGGCGTGCTTCTCCGGCCCGTCCGGCAGCGCCTTCATCCTCGCCCACTTCTCGTCAAAGCCGAACTCGGCGGCACGCCGGTCGTATTCCTGCTTGGCCTCTCCCGTCCTCCGGCACTCTTCTTCCCGATGCTCCGGGCAGGTGACAAGCTCGACCCGATTCTTGCAGCGGGCATGGTCGCCATCCTCCAGCGGGAGACGGCATCCACGGCACAGGCAAACAGACGGCTCCGTGTCGCCACGGCGCAGCGCCGTTCCGTCGCACTCCCACCAGTGACCGGCAGAATCACAGAAATGGCGGTGGCTCATCTTGCCTCCCTCTTGGCTGCTTCAATCCTCAGGGTGCCGCCCCGGAGCATCTGGGCCGCCTTGCTGCCGTCACCGCTGGCCGGTGCCCCGGCAAGCCCGGCAGACGCCTGACTTCTGGCACGCAGTGCAGGGGATGCGATACGTGTCCACCTGGCCGTAGCCGGGATAGCCGAGGCGGCCCGTGCCCTTGCACTGCGGGCACTTGCCCGTTCCATTGCAACTGCCGCATTCCTTCTTCATGCGAGCCTCCGTAAGAATCTATGTCTCTTGCACGGTCTCCTGGTGGCCGCAGAAATCCAGGGGTAGCTGGACCGCTGGCTCCCGTTCCCACGCCACGGCCATCGCCTTAAGCCACTTGTGGTCCGCCTTGGTAAGGCGCTCTTTGGCTCGCACGTGGGTCATCTCGCAGAGGCGAATGAACTCCTCCGGGGGCGGCTCAGGGCAAGGGTCATCAATCACGCAGGGCTTTATCCCCATCTTCCTCAGGAACACGGAGTCTCTGCGGATGAGGTCCAGCAGCCAGGGTTCGTAGAAGTACTCCATTGGTCCTTCCTCAGGCTGACATACGGCCGTGAATGCCGTCCCGGCATCCCATTGGCCGCCGGACCATCCAACTCAGTCGTGCGACGTCCGATGCCTGGGGGCGGCGGCAATGTGGATGAGCAGCGGGTGCCCGTCACGGGAATGAAAGACCTCCAACACGACATCCCGACGCTCGGCGTGGACCTCCGAGACGAAGGGCTGCATCTCGTCAGATTTTGCCAGGCATCGCAGAGCTTGCGTCATGACCCGGCTTGGGTTCCGCCCTGCGGTGTTCTTTGAGCGGCGGAATCTGAACAGGATTCCCGGCTTGTAAACAGCCTCCATTCGCATCCTCCTTAGACCATCGACTCGGCGGCAACGGTGACTGGCATGGGTTGAAACTGTTCGACCGGCGCAGACCTCTGTCGAGCCTCTCGCACCCATCGAACCACGCTGGCCCGGCTTACGCCGTGACGCTTAGAGACCTCAGTGAGGCTGTTGCCGGAGAGACGGTCACGGACGATGGCATCACGGTCTACGTCCAGCGGAACCCGCCCGAGCCGATATCCCTCCAGCCGGCGCCGACGCATCCCAGCCTTGATCCTCTCCACGATCAGGGACCGCTCCAGCTCGGCGATGCAGCCGATGATGGTGACAAACATCCTCCCCATCGGACCCGATGTGTCGATGTTCTCGCGGGCCGAGACGAACTCGATCCCGAGGTCGTTCAGCTCGTCCATGACCGTCAGAAAATGCTTGACCGACCGGGCAACGCGGTCGAACGCCGCCACCAGGACGATGGAGAACCTGCCGCGGTGGGCATCGGCCAGCATGGCGTCCAGCGCCGGCCGCCTTGCCCGGGAGCCGGAGACGCCGACATCCGTATACTCGCGGACGACCTCGAAGCCGCAACGTGCAGCCAGCTCGCGAAGCTGGTAGAGCTGGGTCTCGACGTGCTGGTCGGGCGTGCTGACCCTGGCGTAGATTGCGGCCTTTTGCGGCACAATGCCTCCTTCAGACGCAAGAATGGGCTCGGGTCAATCGAGCGCAATCTTCCGGTTTTGGGCAGGTTCTAAAATCTCATGGGGGGTGGCTGGGGACCCAGCGATGCCCTTTATAATATACCTAGCGGAATCGAGCCTCCTGAAGGATTGTGGGCCTTTCGGCCAGAACAATGGCCAAAAGTTGCCACGATGATCGAGGTGAAGCCGAGCGTGGCTGTGGGACTCTAATGAAAAATCTACCTCTGTCGAAAGTCTATCAGTTGCTCGAACCGGGCCCCGTGGTCCTGCTGACGACCGCCCGCAGCAGGGCTGTTCCGCGGCGACGGACAACCCTCAACGCAAATGAAGCCTGGCGGACTTTCACGCGTTTCCTTTCTCGGGCTTGTCGAACGTGGCCTGGACGTCGATACTATCAGCAGTCTCTTTGGATAGCTTTTCGAGAATATCCTGCATGTCGTCGCGCCCTGAACCAAAGTCCAATTGCAGAGCTGTCTCAAAGGAGCAGCCATCCCCCACGGCATTAAAGATCGTTTGCCCTACCGCAAGAGGTTTAAGCGGGTGGGTCGGTTTCAAGTCGTTGGCCAGGAAGTTGACGTTGCCACCGTCTTTTAGGTTTCCGCTGGCACTCACCGAAAGGGATAGGGCCTCCGCTCCGAGGGGTTGCGCGAGCGTCATCAACTGGGCAGCATCCGCCGGTTTGTGCGCGACAAGCCGTAGGTGTAGCAACGGCCGCTCGGCTGCATAGTTCAAAATCCGGTCCCAGGTAAACGCTTGGACCTAGGTCAAGGAGGGGGGCGGAGGAGGCGGAAAATCCGGACCAGGCCCTGCCGTCTCGCCGGGACCTGAAGGCTTCTTGACCGCGTCTATGGTCAGCCACTGCTTCGCGAAGGCAGAATCACTTCGAGTGATCTCAACGTCGGCGCTCAGCGAAAGCGATGTCAGCGTGTCGGGCATACGCCGCCGTTTGCCCTCCGGCCCGGTGACGCAACCTTTGGCATCATATGCGTTGCCATTAGGCAATCGGACCACCAACTTGCCTTCCACAAGCGCTTGCAGAATGGTCTGACGCACCACGCCGCCATCGGGAACCAGGCGCAAGCCTGGTGCACTTAGAAACCTCTCGTGAACTGCTTTGGCCGTGAACACCTGCGGTCTGTCAGGAATCGGGGTCGTGCCGGGAAGCACATCTTTCAAAAAGAGATTCACATCCAAACAATCGCCCGGTTCGTAGATTTGTTTCTTCTGGGTCAGGAACTCATTCACGCATTTCTGGCCCTGAGCCTTCTGGAGAATATGCTCATCGGGTACTTGATACTTCTCTTCAATCGGGGCGACATTGCCACCTGGAAACACCACGCGATCAAAAGCCCGGCACGATTGCAACCGGCTCTGCTTTTGAAGTTCGGGCTTAACCCGTTGGAGTTGTTCGCGGACAAGCTTCGCGGATTCCCCAGTCTTATGGTCACGCTCGATGGCTTCAGCGGCCATCAATCTCTGGGCGCGGTCAATAGCGTTGTTTAAGGCGGTATCGGTGGCCGTTACCGCAAGAATTGCGTTGCGAAATCGTCGAGGGAGAGGGGCCTTAGGGTCGCTGTCATCTGAGTACGAACAGACAGACTTCGCTATCTTCTCGTTCTCGCAGAGCACCAACTGTAAATCGGTTGACTCTGGGACCTGACGGGCGTTCGCTGGCCAAGCGGTCAATTTGAAGATCGGTCCCGTGAAGTACCCCTGTGCTTCGGCAAGGACGCGGCTTTTTGCGTCCTCGATTGAAATGTCGGACTTCTTCTCATCGATCTGACGGATGATGTTAGGTTCGTAGCGGAACTGCCACCCTCGACCGCTGGCCATCGGATAGGTATGCCAGCACACTCCGACCAAGCGGTCCAAAGCTTCGGCAGGCTCGGCACCTGCCTCGTCCGGCCTCAATACCGCCAAGGCAGCTTCCGAGGGATCAAATCCAGCGGTCGGCTGCATGGGAAGACTCTCAAGCAACAACGCAGAAGCCACGCGTGTGTGGATCCCGCGAGGACTGTCGCCGTCGAGTTCCCTCGCATGTTTCTCAATGTCGGCTGAAATGGAGGCTTTGAAGTTGTCGCGGTTGAGACGACTGAGCAAATCGGCCTGGATGCGGGGGCTCGACCAATCAACCTCACCTGCCGAAATCAGCTCGTGGTCTTGTTTGGAATCCCAAACATCTCGAATGATCCTCGCGAATAACCGCAGGACACCGCGGCTCTTCTGGAAGTCTTGGAGAGCTCCGAGGCGGTCCTGAGCTGTGTCGAGCAGGCGCGGGTGGAACGGATAGGATTCCACGATCCGCTTCGCGTAATCCGCGCCAGAAGCTGCCGCCGGCAACGAGCCAGGAGAATCTTGAGCGACTCGCTGGTACAAACTGTGGTAGGTGGCAGAGGCTGCCTGCGCATTTGCGGGAATTACACTCTCAAAGAGCCGCCGGACGATCACCTGAGCAGCTTCATTCCCTACAGGATCAAAGTCCGTCATCTTCTTGCCGAGCACTTCATGCAAGCTTGTGGCTGCCGCCGCGAGGTCCGCAAGCTTCGCCGCTTCCTTTGCGTACGCGGCTTGACCAGCAGTGTCGGTGACGACAAGCACAGTCTGCGGCCGTTTACTGACCACCGCGTTCAAAGAATTGAGAAAGCCCAGGAGATTCCCCTGGCCGCGCTCAGAGAGCTTGGCCATGTAGATGACGAGTTCGTCAAGAAGAATCAGTACCGGCCCCTTGAGGAAAGCAGCTTCAATCTGCGCATCACTCGGAGAGGCTTCAGGATCGTCCGCCTTGCCCAGACTCTTTACCGCCTTTTCTCCTCCCAGCCGGAAGAAGACTTCTCCCCACAAGCTATGTACCTTTAGGGCGCCGTGAGATGCGAACTGTGGAACGCCGGCCTTGCCAGAATCAACAGCAACTGCCGTAACACTTTTCGGCCGGCCCGCGGCGGGAAGCAACTCCGTCCCTATGAAGGGATCAGCGATGTGTTTTGACAGGTGCCACAACGCCATGAGTGTGTGGGTCTTGCCGCCGCCGAAGCCCGTGCTGAGCCGGATAGTCGCTCCGCCCTCTTTCGGATTATCCAAACGGGCAAAGACGGCCTCTACGACCTTACGCAACTGCTGGGCAGGGTGGGTGTTGTGAAAGAATACCTTAGCGTCGGAATACACCTTCGGCGCATTGCCGGCGACGAGGTCACCGAAGTCAGCCGCGAAGATGGTGTCGTCGAGGTCGCCTTTGAGGACCTCTTTGCGAGGCTTACAGCCGGAAAAGACTCCCATTCGTGGCCTCCCTTATCGGTACATTCGAGTCGAGGCGGTACAAACCTGTTCCCGAGCACGTTTATCGCGTCCGGAACAAGTAATCTGAAAGGAGAAGAGTATAGCGCAAACCACAGATGGCAGATTCGTAATCACTGCCTGGACCGTCTGCTGCCCCACAAGACGAAACTGGAGCGACATCTGAAGGAACGCTATGGCGAGCTGTTGGGGGCCGAATTCGACGTGCTGCTCTACGACCTGACGAGCACCTACGTGGAAGGCCAAGCCGCGCAGAATCCGATGCTGCAGCGCGGCTACTCGCGCGATCATCGACCCGACTGCAAGCAGGTCGTAATCGCGCTGATCGTCAACCCTGAAGGCTTTCCCTTGAGCTATGAAACCTTCGACGGCGACCGCCCGGATGTCACGACGCTGGAAGCGGTCATGCGCCTGGTGGAACGGAAGTATGGGCGAGCGCGGCGGGTCTGGGTGTTTGACCGCGGCATCGTGAGCGAAGCGAATCTGGCAGCGCTGCGGAAGCGGGGCGGCCAGTACTTGGTGGGCACGCCCCGGTCGAAGCTGAAGGGGGTGGAACGCCAACTTCTGGAAGGTCCCTGGACGCAAGCGCGCGAACAGGTCGAAGCCCAGCTGATCCCCATGCCCAGCGGCACCGAGACCTACGTGTTGTGCCGCTCGACGGCGCGGCGGGAAAAAGAACGGGCCATCCGCCGCCGCTTCTCGACGCGCATGGAGCGAGCGCTAAAGCATCTGGCGCAGCGAGTGGAGAAGGGACAACTGAAAGACCGGCCGAAGATCGAGCGGCGGCTGGGAAGGATTCAGGCGCGTTATCCCCAGGTGGCGGACCTTTACGAAATGAGCCTTAGCGAAACCGCGGGACACCTGGCCTTGAACTGGAAGGAGATCGCGGAGCGCCGGGTCTGGCGTGAGGCGCGCGAAGGCGCCTACTTGCTGCGTACCAACCTGGAGGGAGCAAGGGCCGAAGAGCTTTGGACCAAGTACATCCAGCTCACCGAAGCCGAGGCCGCCTTCCGCGCGCTGAAGAGCGAGTTGTCGATCCGACCGTTGTTTCATCAACGCGAGCCTCGCGCGAAGGCTCACATCCTGGTGACGTTTCTGGGCTATGCGCTGTGGGTGACGTTGAAACACCTGCTCCGGCGGAAACATGCCGCTTGCTCGCCCGCCCAAGCGTTGGCGCTGCTGGCCACGATTCAGAGCGCTGACATCGTTCTCCCGACCACCGACGGCCGGGAAATTCGCCTGCGGCGTGTCGCAGCCCTAAGCCCCGAACAGCAGCGCCTGCTCACCGACCTTAACATCTCGTTCCCCGACCGCATCAATTTGAACTTCGAATGTAGTGTAGACTCGGCCATAGCCTGAACTGATTCCAAAACACTTAGCTCGACTCTGATCCCTTTCGTGACGAACTTCGGCTAGCGACAGCCGGGTACCGTCTGCCAGGAACTCTCGCGGTGGCGGCCAAGCCCACACCTTACTGATTGGCGTGACGGCACCCCGCACCCGGGACTTGAAGAGGTTTGCGAACACTCAGAGGCTTGAATCTTAAGGAGCCTTCACACCACACAAGACTTCCCGCCTCAGAAAAGTCCTCCCAAGTTCAGCACTAGCACCGCAACCAGGATGACGACAACCGCTGCTATCAGGAGACTCCTTGTTCTGCGGGAGGTGGCCTTCCATTCACCGGCCAGGATGCCTAAGAGATTCGACGAGAGAATCATCGCGGTTATGAACAGCGCGTAGCCAAGGGAAGTCCCGTACGTTCCCACCAGCGTGGCGCCGATGCCATATCCCACCATCCCCGAAAGCCACAGCAAGGCCATGGCAATCGCCAGGAGGGCATCTCTTGTCCAGCCCGGCTTCAGGTACAGGGGCCACGTGGCGTTACGAAACAGCAGCAGGAAACAATAGATCAGGTTCGGAATGAAGCCGGCGCCCAGCACGAGCGCCTAGGACGCATACGTCGAGATGACCGGGTTGGCTACCACCTCAACCGCTTTTTGCAGGATTGAGCCGCTGAAGGCGAATCCCAGGTTGATATTTGACCCGAAGACGCCGGTGAAGATGCAAATCGCAAGCCCGGCCATAAAACTCATCCCCGCTGCTCCCGCGGCGGCGGCAACAGGCGTCTGCTCCTTTTCTCTCCGACGTCCCGCCATCCCGTACAGGGTAAGGCCGGCAAAGAGGACGGGCATGCTGATGAGCAAGAGGACTCCCCTGGCCCGGAACAGGTCAATCGGACTAAGGACTAACAGAGGTACCAGGGACCCCGAGAGACAGGACAGACCCGCTACTACAGCAAAAGCCAGCGCCATACCCACAGCACTGATTCCCAAACCGAACGTCACCTGGGCGATGCCCCACAGAAAGCCGAAGATCAAGGGTGCGAGGAGGGCACGCCCCGGAACTCCTCGGTAAACATCCTGCAGATGTGGCACGAAACCCACCGCCAGCAGCCAAGGGATAACCAGCAACGCTGCGGCGGTAAAAGCCAGCCAGGTATTCTCCCATTTCCACTGACGCGTGTACTTCATGGGCAGCGGAAAGGCTCCATTTAATGCTCCACTTATAAAAATGACTGCCATACCAAGCCAGAAATGTTCATTCATCGCAGACTCTCTTTCGGCGCATACGAAGTCCAGGATTTGGAGATTACCGGCTCGTGCTTGCCGGGGCTCCGGATACACATTCTGCTCGTCATAGGCTCCCAGTGGCGGTCAGTGCCAAGAGCTGGTGGAATGCATGCCATCAACCCGAATGTATGCCGGGTTTTGTTGCTGGAAACCCAACGGGGCCGTTCACCTGATCGAGATATTGTCGAACTGTGCCGTGTTCCAGCCTGTGCCGATCCCCGCCATTCCTTTCTTGTGGTTTGTATCGGTGACGTTCGCGACCGAAGCGCCGTCTATGCTTGCCTGGATCGCAGCGCCCTTGAAGATCAGTGCGAGGTGGTGCCAGGTTTTGAGCGAAAAGGGAAGCTTGCCCGAGGCGAGCTTCACTGGCGCTGCTTTGAATCTCGTGCTGTCCAGGCCCCAAGTTCCGTCATGCTGAACGGAAAGGATGTAGCCGCTGACCCAACGCGCCTTCTCATCCTGGAACCAGTCGGCGGAATCAATACGCCCGGCCAGCGTTACGCTCCCTGGCTCCTCGATCATCGCATCCATGCTGACTTCGTAGTCCGACCAATCGGCGCTGCCAAGAAAAGTAAACGGATCCGGGCTGATGCGCATCCACGCAATCAAATGTTGATCGACGACTTGTCGGAGGCAGTTGCCGGGTCGGCCCGTGCAAGCTGCCACCTCAAAAGCCCCGTCCTGGTCGGCGAAGTATTTCGCAGACTGGCCGAGAGTCCCTTTCTCGAAGTCATCAGAATAGGGAAACGGAAACGGGGTCGGCGGGGGAGGTGTGGCGGTTCCTTTGCCCTGGCCCACAGTGGTCGTCAAAGAATAAATCGCATCGGGCTCCAGAGTGATGCGGAAAGAGCCACTCTGCGGGGTAATGTCGCTGAGTTTTTCAAAGGATTTGCCGGCGCTGGTCTCCCACACGTGGATCGTACCAGCCGAAAGGCCGCCGGAGATTTGAAATTCGGCTTCTTGAGGTTCCTTAGCATCGATCGTTTCCACAATGACGCTGTAATCGTTGGTGGAGGGAGCTTTGAGCGTCACATAGCTGCCTTGGCCGCTCAGATACCCGCAGCCGTTGTCAAGGTACTGCCAGCCCGGCTGGGCGAACTGCGTAGTGTGGGCAGTGACCCAGATGGCGGACTGCACGTTGTAATACCCCGACCAAGGTGTGTTGGCGTACATCAAACCGGAATTGGGAGCCGCAAGGTTATCGTAGTAAGAGGTCACGGGGCTCCAGATTTCCGTCTTGGTCACCTTGCCGTCGATATAGTTTGTGTTGAGGAACTTGGCCCAGATCCGTGCCCCAGGTTTCCAATCGCGGTGCAGGATGATTCCGGTTCCGTCAAAGGGCTGGTCCTCGCTGGACCACAAGGGCTTCCCGGAGTCCAACGCTCCTCCGGTGACGTAGAAATTACCCTTCACGCGCGCGTAGTGCACACTGATCGCATAGACGTCTTTCTTCAGTTCCGGGTCCAGCTTGAAATCATCCGTGATTTTCCATTGATTCTCATAAAGATCCGCGGCAACTACGTTGGTCGTGAGGCCGTTTGCCAAAAGAGTCTTTTTCAGCAACTTGATATATCCAACATCGTAGTTTGTCTCATTCCATATGCCGACATACTCGATATCCAAACCGTGCTGCTTCTTGGCGCCCTGGATAAACTTGACGATATAGTTCGCCATGTCCGGAGAATAATATTTGCCTTTTCCAATCCAGCCCGGCGCGCCCCACGGCAGAGCGTCCAGCATGATCTCCGGGTTTCTCGCCTTGGCTTCCTTCATCAGCCACCACTCATAGCCCCGGCCGTAATTCTCATCGGTACGGGTGCGCATATGGCTTGGTTCAGACCCATCCGTCGAATTGGTGTCACCTCCGACTTCAACCTTCAGGTGCTGAAGGGACGCTCCGTAATTCGGCTTGAACAGGTAATCCAAGATCTGGCTGCGCTGAGGTTCAGCGTAGTCGATGAGAAGCCGTGATGACGCTCCGGCGCTGACTCCGCCGATCCCTTCAAATATCCTCCCTTTTCCAGAACCATCGATCTTGATTTCAGTCTTCTGGGTTGGTTTTTGGCAAGATACAAAAGAAAGAAGCACAAGTGACGTTGCAAGTATCAGAGCAGAATTTCGCTTCATGAGATTCCCTCCCCATTTTGTCTTGTGGACTGCTCTCCGCGTTACTCAGAATTGGCTCGCTCCAGCGTTTGCACGACGAAATTGTCAAACTCGGAATTTCCCCAGCCCGAGCCTATCGCCGCCATGCCGGTCAAGTGGCTACTGTCATTAGCTTGCCCAGCCATCTTCCGGTCGATGCGCGCCTCGATGCTCGAGCCCATGAATCTGAGTTCCAGGTTATGCCAGGATTTTGGCGGGATGGAAAGGTGGCCTGAGGTCAGAAGTTTCTTTGTGCCACCCACGTAGCTGTTCAAGCTCCATTCTCCGTTCTCGTTCAAATTCAGCTCGTAGGATTCAGGTCGGCTCGCGTTCTGGGGTATTAATCCGACACGTCCATACACCGAAGCATACCCCGCGTCCCCAAGGAAGGCATCCACACTCACCTGGTAGTCCGCCCAATCCATATCGCCCAAAACTGTCTCCGGCTCAGGCGTTGGGTGATAATGCCAATCGATTCCCCTCTGAGGCATGACCTGTCGCAGACACTTACTGCTGCGCTGGCTGCATGCGGCCACCGAGAAGATTCCCCCCTGGTCAGAGAAGTATCTTGGTGTTGACCCCAGGGTGTAACTCTCGAAGTCGTCTCGATAGGATATAGGGAATGCGGATGGGCCTGGCCCCCGCGTGGTTCCCTTCCCCTGTCCGGCGGTCGAGGTTAGGGAGTAAATGGAATCCGGGTCGACGGAGACTTCGAATCTGCCATCGACAGGAATCACGTCTGCCAGCTTCACAAACTGACTCCTGCGGTTGGTCCGCCAGACGTGTACGATTCCATTTGACAGCCCTCCCGTCACCTGAATGCTCACGGTCTGGCTTGCTGAGGCATCAATAGTTTCAATGATGATGGTGTAGTCCTTTCCCGACTTCAGGGTGACATACCTTCCCTCTTTACTCAGATACCCGCAGGCGTTGTCGATGTATTGCCAACCGGGTTGGGCGAATTGCGTCGTGTGCGCCGTGGCCCACACGGAAGGTTGCACGTCATAGTGGCCGGACCAAGGCGTGTTGGCGGTCATGAGGCCGGAATCCGGCAGCGGCAGGTTGTCGTAGTAGGAAGAGACGGGACTCCAGATCTCCGTCTTGGTCATCTTCCCGTCGATGTAGTGACGTTTGTACATCTTGGCCACCTCTTCTGCGCCTCTCCAGTCACCGCGCCAAGGACCGGCTTCGCTTGCCCACAGGGGTTTGCCGGAGCTTTGCGCGGATGAGGGGCTCGAGTAGGTTGGCCTCCCCTTTCGGAATCCGCTCAGGAGGTAATCAACATACCCAGGGTAGTGGACACCTATTGCATAAACTGCTTCCTGTAAAGCGGGGTCGCTTTTCAATGCCTCCACAATTTCCCACGTATTCACGGAATCCGGCGCCACGATCTTGGTCGTCAGCCCATTGGCCACCAGGGTTTTGTTCAGGAGTTTGACCCAATCAATGTTGTATGGAGTTTCGTTCCAGATGCCCACATATTCGATTGTGAGGCCATGGTACTTCTTGGCGCCCTGGATAAACTTCACGATGTAGTCAGCATTATCCTGAGAGAAGAACACCCCGCCACCGATCCAACCTGGAGCACCCCATGCAAGGGCGTCAAGCATGATTTGTGGGTTTCTGCGCTTCGCCTGTTCCATCAGCCACCATTCATATCCCCGCTTATAGTTCTCGTCGTTCTGCGCGTGCATGTGACTTGGTTCGGCTCCGTCCGTGGAGTTCACATCACCCCCGATTTCGACCTTGAGGTGCTGGAGGGAGGCGCCGTAATTGGGCTTAAACAGGTAATCCAGAATCTGGCTTCGCTGAGGTTCAGGGTAGTCAATGAGAAGCCGCGAAGACGCCCCGGCGCTGACGGCTCCGATTCCCTCGAACAACCTTCCTGATCCATGCCCGTCGATCTCGATATTCTGTGCCCCGGCAGTGGTTGCGCCCGCGAGCATTAGCAGGGCAAGATCAAGGAGAGTCAGGATAGCCAGATTCATCGCGCGTTCCATGCTCGCACCCTCCCCACGGCAACAATGCTTGCGTCCACGCCTGAACGCTAACCGCTTACTGGCCAGTTGAGGAAAATACCTTGTCAAGCCATGCAGTTTCCAGCTCTTCGGACGGGGCAAAGGATCCTGACCCCACGTAGGCATACAGACTCCTTAGCAACTGCTTCGCAGCGGGCTGTTTGTCAGCTATTCGCGGCAGATCTATGGTGCAAACAAGAAGACTCCCTCCATCTACGCGTGCCTCAAACAGATTGCCCAATTTGTTATTGCGGGCAAAGTTGTCAATTACCTCCACGATGGGTTGGAACGTGGCTGGCGTGCCGTCTAGGTTAACGCTGCGCGAATTCTGAAGCAGATCGTACCATTGCCAGTTGCTATAAAACTCCGTAGGGAACCGCGCAAGCGCCGGGTGCTTTGGGTCGCACAGGATGCCCATGATGTTCGGCTGCTGCTTCGGGAACCAAATTGGGCTCCAGAAAACCGGCAAAAAGCTACCCGGCAGAGATTGGGAAGGGTTCACAAACTCCGGGAAGAGTATTACCTTCTTGCCGTTTGCGAGCGCGTCCTTGGTGGTGTGGTCCCATCTCCGGGCTATCACCGCGTCGGCTGGCGGCGTGGCTTCCCCGCCCGATGGATAGACCCAGATATCCCAGTCATTCGCGAACGTGGTTCCTGTGAGGGAAACCGTCACCGTCAGCTTCGCGGGAGCTGGGGCTTTCGCAAGAGAGGCGCTGAATGTACCCAGGGACGTTAACTTGCCGGTGGTTACGGTTAGTGCAGCCAAAGTGCCCGAGGCAACTTCCCGACCGCTTTCGTCCCTGATGATCCATGCTGGCTGCGCGTTCGCCAGGTCCTGAGGACCGAAGTGAGCAATCTGGGCCTCAGCGGCGAAAGTCTCGTCCGTAGTGAAGGTGCGTTTCGTTATGCGCAGCAGAGGCACGGTAGCACCGCAATACCGCCGGTGCGTTTCCGGGGTGACGAAACCCTTCGAATCCCAAAACGGATCGAGCGGACCTATGAGGGCGGTCCCTTGGCCGGGATAATCGTGCAGGTCGAGTAGCGAGAAGCCGGCGTGCCCCGGCGTACGCATCAGGATCTCGATCTCCTCCTTGTAGAGCAGCACGGCGTGGCGGCCGGTGGCCTGTACGAAGCGGGGCGCAAGGTCGAGCAAGTGCCTTGCCGCCAGATCGTCGTGGACCAAGTCAAAGTTCTTCGCTGCGAGAACGCCAGTATATTTCTTGGTCTCATCAAAGTTTGGGTAGAAAGTCCACTGGCCGATCTCGTGGCCAATGAGAGGCCGGTCCTCCTTGGCAATAGCTTCACGGAAATCGACGTCGGTGGCCGGACCCTTGACGCCGCGCGGCTGACCGCTTTCGGTGAACTGGCGGTTCGCGGTGATTTGCCCCCATGATGCAGACGAGTTGAGACGGCGCGGATCTTCCTTAATCAGCATGTCGACCCAATGTGAAAGCACCGCGTCCACCCCGCCATATTCGTTTCCGATCGTCATCAAGCAGAACGACGGATGATGTCCGTAAGTGCGAATCATCCGGAGTAACTCCTGTTCAACGAACGCATCACGCTGTTTATCCTCGCCGGCGGGAATATTAGCCTGTGGACCTTCGGCTTGAACCATCACGCCCTCGATGTCAGCGGCGGCAAAAGCGGCCTCTGGAGGGCACCAGGAATGGAAGCGTATGAAGTTAAGGCCATATGACTTGATGATGCGATAGATGCGCTGCCATGACGGCACGTCGGTCGGAGGATAGCCGGTCAGCGGAAAGATCCCGCATTCCAGCGTTCCCCGTAGGAAAACCGGCCGGTCGTTCATGGTGAATTGCGTGCCACGAGCTATATGAGTGCCCCAAGCTGTCCAAATTCTCTCCGAGTGTGGGGCTCCCGTCATGGCGCCGGGCATTCATGAGGACTTCTCGCCTGTAGTGGACACGACATCCTATAGGCAGGGGTTGATTTCTGTTATGGACGTTGATGCATGCCTGCCCTTCCGTTCACCCTAGAAGGCACGATCACCATGTTGGAACATCCAATGCTGTTCAACACCTAGATACGACGTGCGGCCTTACCAGCATTCTTAGCCGGGGGAAAGTAGCTGCCTGTAACGTGCGCGAGCTTCATCGATTTCCGCAGTGAGGGCTTCAATTTCTTCCTTACTATAGCTATCACTGGAAATAAACTTCTGGTCTTGCAACCGGCTGGCAATGAAGTCAAGCACCTTTAGTCGTTTCTCGACCAACTGCGGCACTTCTTTCTGGCTCCGAAAGCTCCGACCCTCCACCAAGACATATACGGGGGAAGTGTGGGCCAACGCACCGTTGTGCGCCCTGACCCGAGCAGCAATCCATTGGCTTGCCCCAGCTTTCAGGACGACGTCAATTTTCAACTCTTGTACGTCAGGGTTGTCGGATTCGGCCGAGCGAATCACCTCGCCTTCGGCGACGATCTCAAGCGTCTTCGGAGACCCAATACTCCTTGGGGCCCAGGCTTGGGCCTGGATCCGAAAGCTGGCGTTTCCGCCAAGCCTCAGTTCGTCGCCAGGGATGGCGTTGTCCACAGTCATCTCAATCATCGGCCCGTTGGTGACGAAAGTACGCCCCGCTTTCATCGCGGCAAACCATGCGTCAGCAGAGAACGTCCCGCCCGTATATACATACATCCGTACCTCGCCAATGGTATTGCCCCATGGAAGGTCAGAGCCCGCAGAGGCTGTGAGTTTGTAACCAAGATTCAGGAAGTCGTAGAAATCGTCCAAGCCGAGCTGCCGGAACTGCAGGATCTCGAGAAAGTCGACCTTGTCCCGGACAACGTTAATGGTCGCATCCCAGGTGGCATACGTTTCTTCGCGTCGAGCTCGGTAGTATGCTGGCGCCCATGCAAAGTGGGCATAGCCTGCCAAGCCGCCCTGTGCGTGCACTTCATCGAACACAACATCGTACAGATGGTAGCGAGCAGTGTCCCGGACGGGCCCTTTAATGTTTAGGGCGATGGCGTGCCCCTGCTCGTGAATTTCCATGCGAGGATCTTCCTGTCCCGAAACCAGCACATAATCCTCCTGCTGATATCGGAAGTCCTTCCCGTAACCCATTTGCTCGAAATAGACCTCGTGCAGGTCACCCATGCGCAGGGTGTTAGATACATGCACATCCTCAGCGCGCGCCCAGGTCATGAGGAATTCGTTCTGTTCAGGTTTCAATCGCACCATGTGGATATGGTCATCACCGGAATACCAGCCCAGCTTTGGCATGTCGACCCAGCGCCGCAGAAGGATTTTTCGAGACCGGGTTTTGTCGGGAGCGATTTCAAACTCCTCGAAAACAGGCCGGTATTCAATTCCATGGGCGACTGCGAGCCGCCATCTTCCCACTGGAAGGCGTATCGAAAAAGGCTTCGATACAAAGTAAGTGGCCGGCTCCTGCCAAAATGGATAGGCGGATTTCCCGGCGTAGACAAATGAGCGCGTGTCGTTGTCATTGTAGTCGCCTTTCGTAACCCTTACCGGACCGACGTCGCCAGGCTTCCAGGAGTAAAAACCTTCATAGAAGTCACGAGATGTCGTAAACGGGGGGACGGATCGACCGTCGGGTGGCGTGCGCCACTTGTGGTCGGCCAGGGAAGTTACGCAGACCATTGCGGGCACAATTTCTTGGGTCACGCTATCGCGAATTTCCACCCGGAGTGTGCCCTCGGCGCTAGTAGCGGCGGTCGCATCCTGTTCGACTAGTAGTCTGCCAGACAAGGCGACACTAGCCGCTTTCAGAAAATCACGTCGCGTCAAGTCTACTTTCGTTGCGGCGGGCTTTCGCGGTTTTCTGTTCTTGGCCCTCATTTTTCGCTCCCTTTTCCCCGAAATAGGACGGGACTCAGCGGGGGTAGCACACCGGCAGACTTTTGATCCTTGTGCTCGCGCGGGCGGAGGCGGCCAAGCCCTCGGAACCAGATTTCCCCTCTAAGCCGGGCCGAAGAAGGATTGCCGCCTGCCCTGCTGCTGATGCCATTCTTCGCATCAATCCGATGACAACAGGAGGGGGGACGCCTTCTGAGATGGAGACGTTGCCGACGGGACCCACTGCTGCGCCCTGAGGGGTATTGAGCTTATACAGCTGAACCGACAGGTATCTCCAATTCGGTCTCCTCAGCGACGCTACGTTCCCGGCGGCGCCTTCGAGCCACCGTATCATGATTCCGCGCTTACACAGCAAGGTCGGCGGCCTAACAGATCGGGCCGCCGATTCTGAACCGCGACAGCGGAAGCATAAACCATCGCCCTCAGACCTCGTCAGGAAGCTACAGTCGCCTTCCAACTTCGGAGTGTGGGCTGATTACTTGAACCCAAAAGAAACCGATGGAATGACTTCCGGTTCGCCAAGCTATTTCGGTCCACGATTGCCGAACTGCACGTCCACAACACTCTCAGCGATCTCCCCCAGGTATTCACCGTCGGTCATTACATCTGCCGTCAGTGCTACTCGCGGCTGCGACGGTGCCCAGTCTGCCGGAATCCCAAGCGTGAAGACGCCCGTGCCATCGCCCCCGGCCGGCACATCGACACTCACCACCTGTGGCGTGGCTTTCCAGCCAGTCGGCAGAACCAGTGCCGCCTCTAGGTGCATCGGCTTCGAACGATAGTTCCTCACGCGCAGCTCAAGGGTAGAACTCGCGCCTGCTTGGGCCAGGAGTTGATACGGGTAGAGCCGCACCCAACTAGGATTAAGACCAAAATTGCAGTCCGGATCGGCAATGACAGAGAAGAAGTCTTGCTGCTCTTCCTCCAAACGCTGCCGCAGATTCTCCAGATCTTCCCTACTGCTCAGGAAGGGCTTCCCGTGGCCAGGTGCCACCATGGTGGGTTCATGTTCGAGAATAGTTCGGATGGACCTGACGTGACTATCATTCTCCACCCAGTTGCGGAAGATCAAGTTATGGCGGAGTTGGGAGGTAGGCTGCCCAGTGAAAACGTTAAAGGGGAAAAAGGCATCGCCGGTGAAAGCCACGGGCGCGCCGTCGATGTCAGCGAACATAGCCATCTGGAACTCAGTGTGGCCCGGTGAATGGTACACGGTGAATTCAAACTCTTCCCACTTGAAGGTCTCCCCGTGACGGAAGGAACGATCGACCTTGATGGGCTCCGCCAGGATGCAGCCCAAGTTGTTCCCACGCGGGTTCTGAAGAATATCCACCATGTTCTCGTAGCACAAAATCTTAGCACCGTAGTGCTTAACCAAATGCGGGAAGCCATTCAGGTGGTCATCGTGCATGTGGCTAGGCATTGCCACATCGACCGATTTCAACCCGTAGCGCGCCTTCAATCCCGCAATAGTATGTTCGACAAAGCGCATGCGATCTTGCACCGAAGTCGCCGTATTGAATGTTCCAAAGAAGCCGCTGCTTGCCGAACCGTAATCGAGAAACAGCGCTTTCCCAGATCCAGCCCTGGTACTGCCGGTAAGCCTGAAGAGACTGCCGAAGCGCAAACAGATGCTCGGGACTGTAATCGCCGATGAGCGCCTCTGCTACCTTTGCTTCACTGGCCACAATGCGTGGATCGCGCAGACGCGCCAACCGCTTCGGATCTCGTTCTCCTGCAAGAATAGCCTCCACAATCGCCAAGCCGGTGGTTCCCGTGATATCGCCGATGACATGATGCAGTTGGATGTTCATCTGATCGAGCGCTTTCTGCACGTGTTGAATATGGACTGCCGCCATTTGCACGAGACTCTCTCGATGTCGCCAAAGGGAGCGGAGAGCACAGATGACTTGAGGGGGACGGTGGGAGGCGCGGAGAAGCCCGGCGGAGTGGAGGTATTGCAACCACTGGCAATCGGCGACGTCGGTCTTGCGGCCCGGCACGTTCTTGACATGACGGGCGTTGACCAGGCAAACGCGAAAGCCACGGTCTTCCAGAATTTGAAAGAGCGGAATCCAGAAAAAACCCGTGGATTCCATAACTACGCTTTCGATGCCACACTGCTTGAGCCAGTCGGCTAGTTGCTCGAGCTCCCGGGTGAACGACGGACCGGCTGTGTGTCGCGATCCGCGGGAACCGCGACATAGATCTCCGTCGCCCCAATATCGACTCCGGCTGCGTTCGGCTCCAGCACCCGGGCTGAGGACGACCGCTGCGACATGCGAGAAGGTTTTCGTTTGGACATGGTGTCTCCTTGCCGACAGCAGGTGGCCCGAGTTGGTTCGATGACATAATCTCCTAAACGGGATCGGCCTACCAACTGAGGCACGACGTCACCAATGGGGTGAACACCAGACTCGGAACCACGCTGATTTGCGGGCTCGATTGAACAAGCACCACTGACGATACCGGCTTTTTGCCGCCTACGTTTCGGCGTGGGTAGCGTACACCATGTCGAGCGGTGTTCCTTTCTGGCGTGAGCGTGCGCAGCAAGCTCAGCCGCTGATTTGGACAACTCTGCCAGAGACTCCTGTTAAAGCGGAGTCAGAAGGAACCTGGTTCGCCCTGGTTAGCGAGCCCTCTTGGTACCGGACCGGACATCGCGGAAAGGGCGTCCTGCGCGGGTAGCTTACGGCCACGCGCGTCATCTAACGTTCGCGCCTCAGAGTGATAGCCTCTTAGCCTGGGAACATGTTCGACATCACCACGCTTCCCCAACCGGCGCCGATAAACCAGCGGGGTAGTGCCCACAAACCTCCGAAACACCATGCCGAAGTAGCTCTGGTTGCAGAAGCCTGTCTCCTGGCTGATGCTGTCCAGGGGTTTGTCGGTGGTGGTCAACAGGACCTGCGCCTTGGCAACGCGGAAATGGTTCAGATAGGAATGGAAGGATTGCCCGGTCGTCCGCTTGAAGAAACACATGAAGTGGGAGTTGCTCATGCTGCAAAGGCGTGCCGCATCCTCCACCTGGACCGGCAAGTGGCTGTGCTCCTCCAGGTAATCAAACAGGGGCCGCAACCTGTCCAGATCTGCGCCCTTCCGATTGAGGTCCTCGCGCGTGCCCAAGTAAGCAGAGTATTGTTTGACAAGCAGGACCAGGATCATCTGGAGATAGGTTTTGACCGTGAGCCTCCCGCACCCCGTCGTGACGGGAAGTTCCGCGTGGATGCGGTGCATCAGGTCGAGAGCTTGGGCCGGAAGACCCGTGCCGGCTGGTATGACATGCGGAAAATCGGATTTCTGCACGAGGAAGGGCATCAAATACTCTATCTCCTCCCCGCTCCCGTGGGTCCCGCGGATCAGCTCCGGCTCGAAAAACAAGAAAGTCAGCCGGCAATGCGAGTCGGGCGAATCAATGGGGCGATGGTAAAGGTCGCTGCCGATCACCATCATGTCACCTTCCTGGACCGGGAGGATTCGATCCTGGATCTGCCAGGTGGTCGTGCCGTCGGAAACACAAAAGAGTTCGAAGTAGTGATGACGATTCATGCGAACGTATCTGGGGCCGCCCAGGGTGAAGAAGCGCACGTCAATGGGGAAGGAAGCCTCAAACGGGTAGACGTGTATACCCTCGGCATTAATCTGCGGATCGACGACCTGCGCCCCATCTTCCCACCGTACCGTGGTCCCAGACATGACTTTCATCCCCTTTCAGGCGACATACGCTGGTAGGCTGCCGATACACGCGTAGCGGCGACTTCACTTCGCGATTCCAACAATGAAACGATTGCGGTTTTGGTGCTGCAACACCTCCGCCACATCCGTTGGCCTGTTTTTCCCGCAGCCTGCCGGAAACCGAATTTCGATTTTCCTACCGTCGTTTATACTAGATTCTAATAAGAGTATAATGGCATCCGGCCTCGAGGTCAAGTTTCCCCCGTCCCAGTTTCCCCCGTCCCAGGGTGCGCGACATCCATGATAAGTCTTTGTCAAGGGGCAGACGGAGGATCCCCGTCCACCCGTCCTGCCAGGGGGGCCGTTCTAGCAGCGCCCTTGACGTGGTCGGCGCTTACCTGGGTGGCTTCGGGAACTAGCGCGAATCCTGCGCGCACTGCAAAGCCACAGAGCCTCCTCAGAAGCTTTGACTTCGTGAGAATGCCCCCGACAAAAGGGTGTTGGAGGGCGGGGTTCCCGCAGGCGCTCAGTGGCGGGCCGTTAGCGTGGCGGGAATGCAATGCGCCCAGTACATCCACCACGGAAACGGAGGACGCATACAAGTCTATGTTACGGCGCCAGAGACGCACAACGAAAGCCTTGTGCTGAGCTTGCCCGCGAGGACCTACAAGATCAATTCGGTTGAACCTACCGCGAGAGCATTGATTCGTTCCGAGCATCCGGCCACGAAGGTGGAACCCGCACCTCACCTACCCCGGCCGACACCCTGGACATCACATCGCGCATAACGCGCGGCTGAAGAACTGCGAAACACAAAAGCTTCGTAGACGTCGACCACTGATCGTCTCCGGGGCGTGACCGCGCTCGTCAACCTCACCCCGCCCTTGGTGATAAGCACTAATAGTTTCACAACAAAGAAAAGTGCGAATAGGGGTAGATTTCTTTCTCTCTTCTCCCTAGACTCCTTTGCAAGTGACGAAGCGCGGGAGCTGGCCATGTTCCGAGAACTGCGAGGGGTGCCCGAGTCGGCCGCGTTTTAGAGAGGGCGCGGGGAAGGGGATCTCGTTGTGAGATTCGAAATGCAGGACGGTTTTTTGGACCATTTCCGAAAACGAGTGTTCATCCTTACTGTCCTGAGTTGTAAAAACACTGCATAAGTCACGCCGTTTTTCGCGAAGATCGGCGTTGGAAACAAAGGACCTGCGGTCCATCATGGCTTGAATTCGGCACCAGACTTATGAAACGAACTTCTAACTGAGGACACTAGCGTGAGGTCGAAGATGAACCCAAAACAATGGACGAGGACTTTCGTTTTAACCCTACTTGTTATCCTTTGTCTGGTTTGGAGTGCGCCCGCCAAGGGGAAGATCCCTGTTATCCTCTCCACTGATGTGGGCAATGAGATTGATGACCAGTGGGCGGTAGCTTACCTGCTGGTGAATCCCGAGTTTGAGGTCTTAGGGATCCTCTCGGCTCAAGCGCCCACGGTTTCTCCTCCTGCTGCCCACACCACGTACCTGGTGCTTTTAGACGAAGTTGAGAACCGGCTGAAGATGGTCACGCATCCTCCATTGTTCGAGGGCTCCAGCCTACCTTTAGCGGACATCAAAACCGCGCGGCTCAACGCGGGCGTGGAGTTCATCGTGCAGTCCTCGAAGAGCTTCTCGAAGGATAATCGGCTCACTGTGTTCACCATCGGCGCGGCGACGGACGTGGCCTCCGCCATCCTCAACGACCCCTCAATCGCCGATCGCATTCAAGTGGTGGCGATGGGGTTCAACAGTTGGCCCAAGGGCGGCGACGAATACAACGTGCTGAATGACATAAACGCTTGGCAGGTCATCCTGCAGTCAGACGTCCCCGTTGTGGTGGGCGCCGCCGATGTGTGCCATGCTCACCTCGCTCTGACGCTCGACCAAGCAAGAGACCTAGTCAGCAAGCAAGGGCCAGTGGGCAAGTGGCTGTGGGAGGAGTTCTTGGCTCAATATTATCGGTATGTCAAGCCGATCCGGAAAGACGATTTCTCGAACCCCATGATCATCTGGGACATCATCACCATGGCGCATACCTTGGGGATGACGACCCAGGCAGTTTATCCTCGGCCCACGCTGCGTGATGACGCAAGCTTCGAACACCCACAGACCAATAAGACCATTACGTGGATCACCGCCGTTGATGAGAATCGGTTGTGGGCGGATTTCGTGGCGAAGTTGGATGCCTACCAACGGACCCACGCTGTCGGTCAAAAAGAAGCCAACGCTTTTCTGCCCTGATTATTGTCTGGTTTGCGTCGGGATTATTTCGGGATGCGCTTTGCTGAGTCCACAGGGCCGGGACCTCTCGGCGCGGGGTGGGCGACCAGGAAGCGTCCTTACTCCTCCGCGGATCTCAATGAACCACCTTGCCCACAGACCCGGTTTGAGCAAATGGAAAGGCAGCCTGTGGGGAGTAGTGTTCTGCCTCGGCTTGTACGCGCTGCCCTGGGGCCAAGCGCAACAGCAAGCCCCCCCTCCGGGCTCGGTGGCGGACCAACTTCAACAAGCCCGTGACATACTGCAAAGTCACGATCTCCCGGAAGCAAGGCGCATCTTGGAAAACGTCGTGCACCGCAGTCCAGGCTCGGCGGAAGCCTGGCTACTGCTCGCCGACACCTATTCGCAACTCGGCACGGAAGGCGAAGCCATCCGGGGTTATGAAACGGTCCTGAAACTGCAGCCCAATTCTCCCAACGCACTTTACAATCTTGCGATCCTGCAATTGCGACGGAATCGCGTGGAGGAGGCAGCCCGGTATCTCGAAGCCCTCCACCGGCAGAGGCCCCGTGACCGAGACGTCCTCTTTCCCTTGGCGCATTGCCTTTTCCTGTTGGGACGCACTTCGGAAGGACAGCAGGCCGTCGAGGAGGTAATGAACACGGCCGGCGATTCTGCGTCGGTGTATTTAAAAGCTGGTCAATTCCTCCTAGCTCATGGGAAGGTGGAAGAGGCGCTCGAGCCCCTCGGCCGAGCCCTCAACCTGACACCGGGTTCGGATGAATCCAGGATCACACTCGCTCTGGCCGAGAGCCAGCTGGGTCATCCGGCGCGGGTAATTGAGCTTCTCCAAGGCCACCCGAAGATGGATTCGCCGCTTTACGCGAGCCTGCTGGGCTCCGCACTTTGCGATGAGAAAGATTTCGAACGGGCGGTACCCCTTCTGGAGACGGCGATCCGCCAGCACGGCGAAGAGAAGCTGCCGTACCTCCAACTGGCAGCGGGCTATGCTGGTCTTTCGAAGGGTCAGGAAGCTGTGCGAACCCTGCAGCAAGCGCACGCCCGTTGGCCGGAAGATGTGCGAATTCGGTCTGCGTTGGCGCGCCAGCTATTCCACGTGCACGATCCCGTGGGGGCTCTCGTGGTGCTTCGCGAGGCGCCCGAAACTACCCTAACGACGGAGGAGCTGGGTCTGCTGGTGGAGGGCTATGCAGGGCTCAACCGTCTGGACGAGGCACGCCGCTATGGCGAGTTGGCCGCGCAAAGAAAGGACGTGTCGGAGTCGGTGCTGATCGCGCTGGCGAATGTTTACCAGCTCGAGGCCCGCGACCCGGAGGCTATCGCCTTGCTGGAGAAGCACCGCACCAAATTCGCCGACTCCCCGCGGTATCTGTTTACCCTCGCTTTCAGTTATTACAATCAAGGCAATTACTCCCTCTCGAATGACTTGCTCGGTGACGTCATCACACGAGATCAGAACCTTGCACCGGCTTTCTATTTGCGAGGTAGCTGCCTGTCTAGTCTGGGTAAGCCGGAAGAGGCGCTGCCCCAATACGAGACCGCCGCACGGCTCGCCCCAGATGACTCTCTTTACCACTTCCAGCTCGGGATGGTGCTTTCCCTCTTGCGGCAGAAGGACCGGGCCGAGGCGGAACTGAAGAAATCACTTGAGCTGAATGACCGGCATGCTCCCGCGCACTATGAGCTGGCCAAGATCTATTTCGACAGTTCCCGCGATGAGCTGGCGCGCCAGCAGTTGGAGGAGGCCATCCGGGTCAATCCCGAATTCGAAAGTCCCTACTACCTGCTGAGCCGGGTTTACGCGCGTCTGGGGCGGCAGGAAGACTCCGCGACCACCCTAAAGCACTTCAAAGAGCTGCAACAGAAGCAGCGCGAGGCAGAGAGGGCGCTGAAAGAAGCGAGTATGGGCGGGCAGAATCCATGAGGTACTTGTGGTTCGCGCTAATTCCGGGCTTATTGTGGATGATGGGCGGGAGCGATGCTGACCGTGCCGCGCCCCCCGAGAAGGTCCCTTCCCTTCGCTTTGTGGACCTCGCTCACTCGGCGGGCATCGACAAGTTCCATGACGTCTCTGGAGGACCGGCCAAGAATTACATTTTGGAGTCGAAAGGGGGCGGCGTTGCGGTTTTCGATTACAACGACGACGGCTGGCTGGACATTTTTCTTGTCAGCGGAGCCACTTTTGAGGAGATGGAAAATCCGCACGCCCCTCACCCGCACCGCAACAAGCTGTTTCGCAACAATGGCGACGGTACGTTCACGGATGTGACCGAAGCGGCAGGGCTGGGTGCATGGGGATGGGGGATGGGAGCGGCTGCAGCCGACTATGACAACGACGGCTGTACGGATCTTTACGTGACTTACTACGGGAAGAACGTTCTTTACCACAACAACTGTGACGGGACGTTCACAGACGTGACTCAGAAAGCCGGAGTAGCCGCCGGGAGTTGGAGCACTGGCGCGGCCTGGGGTGATTACGACCGGGACGGTTACCTCGACCTATACGTCGCACGGTACATCAACTTCCGGCGGGCGGAGGTCCCGGGCAAGGGTCAGTCAGTAGTGTGCCAATACAAAGGAGTGCCGGTACAGTGTGGTCCCCGGGGGCTGAAGACTCAGACAGCGATTCTCTACCACAACAACGGTGACGGGACCTTTACCGATGTAACGAACAAGGCGCTGGGGCCTGATGTTGCCGCGTATTACGGTTTTACGCCGCTCTGGGTGGATGTGGACAACAATGGCTGGCCTGACCTGTATGTGGCGGATGACGGCACGCCCAACCTGCTTTACCGAAATCGTCGTGACGGTACGTTTGAGGAAGTTGGGGCAATAGCAGGCTGCGCATACGACAGGGATGGGCTAGAGCAGTCCACCATGGGCGCCGACTTTGGTGACTACAACCACGATGGATGGCTTGACATTTTCGTGACGAATTTTTCCGATGATCATAGCACCCTCTACCAGAACACGGGCGGGGGCAATTTCAACGATGTTACTGAGCAAGCGAAGTTGTTATCCGTCGGTTGGAACAATGTGAAATGGGGCACGAAGTTCTTCGACTACGACCTGGATGGCTGGCCGGACCTATTCCTAGCCAATGGACATGTCTATGTAGAAGCCGATCGATGGGGCATGGACACTGGCTACAAGCAACATCCCCAGGTGCTCCGGAACCAGCAGGACGGGACATTCAAGGATGTGACCGCCGAGCTTGGTGAAGACTTGCTGCAAAAACACCTAGGGCGAGGGATCGCTCTTGGGAGTCTGTTCAACGATGGGGGCGCCGACATTGTCGTCAACAATCTTGACGACACGCCGTCGCTGTACCACTGCCCGACCCCGACGAACGCACAGTGGATCGTTTTGCACCTGCAAGGAACAAGGAGCAATCGTGACGGACTTGGAGCAAGGATCAAACTTCGTGCTGGGGGTATGGAGCAAGTGCAGGAAGTACATCAGAGTGGAGGTTTCCTGGCCAGCAACGATGTCCGGGCACGCTTCGGACTGGGAAGCAGCACAGTCGTCGATGAACTGGAGATCGACTGGCCCTCCGGGTTGGTACAACACTTTCACGGCATCCGGAGCCAACAGATTTTGCGAATCAAGGAAGGAGAAAGCGAAGTGGCACCTGAAAGAATGCGTCGGGCTGGGTCTAACCATTTGACCAAAAGCTAAGCAAGGAGGAACTTGGCAATGAAAACAATGCGATGCTTTCTTGGGACACTGATCTGCGCGCTCGCCTGGATAGCACTGATTGCTGGACCCGTGAACGCACAGGTTTTTACCGGAGATATTCTTGGTTCTGTCACCGACCCCACCGGGGCTGCTGTGCCAGACGCTACGATCACATTGCGGAATCAGCAAACCAACGCCACCTTAGAGACGAAGAGCGGGGTGGACGGAAGCTACATTTTCGCCCGGATGGCCCCGACAACATATGAAATTACAGTCACAGCTCGCGGCTTCAAACGGTTTGTTTCTCCCGATAACATCTTGCGGGTCGGGACGAGACTCACAATCGACATTAAGATGCAGTTGGGCGATGTCGCGACGTCCATCGAGGTCACGGCCGCAGCCGCGTTAGTCAAGCCGGATGATCCCGTGCTGGGCCAAATCATCACGGAGCGTAGCATTGTCGCCCTGCCGCTTAACGGTCGCAACTTCATTCAGCTGGCCCAGCTCTCGCCGGGTGTCACAGAGATCGGAACGGCGATCTCGCCATCACAGGATTGGACGGGGCGCGCCAATATGGCTATCGTGGTCGAGGGGCTCCGCGAAACTGACACTAGCTATCTTCTCGACGGAATTGAGACCCGATCACCTCGCTGGGGGAACACGAGTTTCCGCCCCTCGGTTGACGCCATTCAGGAATTCAACATCCAGCGGAATGCCTTCACGGCGGACCAGGGCTGGGGCGCAACCGTCGTGAACACGGTCATCCGCTCGGGAACCAACGAATACCACGGCTCGGTTTTCGAATTCATCCGCAACGGCGCTCTGGACGCTCGCAACTTCTTCGACGGGGCGACGAAGCCACCCTACAAGCAAAACCAGTGGGGGGCCACAGCCGGCGGACCGATCAAGAAAGACAAGCTGTTCTTCTTTGCCGACTACGAGGGATTTGCTTCGCGGCTGACTTCGACATACTTGGGTCGAGTACCAACCCCTGATATGCTCCAGGGGCAGTTTACAACACCGATAACAGATCCACAGACGGGCCAGCCCTTTCCCATTGTCAACGGATTCTACACCATTCCCCCGGACCGGTTCGATACCGTAATGAAGAACGTGATTCCTTACTACCCCGCGCCCAACTCACCTGATCCAAATCTCAATTACACCCGGACCGCAGCGCGGACGGAGGATTCTAAGCAGATCCATGCCAGGATTGATTGGAATCTCCCGAACAACGACCGCCTGTACGCCCACTACTCCTGGCTGACGTCACCGTTGTTCCAGCCGGGTTTGATGACGGGGTTCGGGTGGAATCGGCCAATCGGGGATGAAAACATATCGCTCACATATACCCATATCTTCACTCCCCGAATGGTAAATGAATTCCGTATTGGGTATAACCGCGATCGTACGTACAGCAATCCCGAAAGCGCTTTTGGGCCCGATCTGGCTAAGCAAATTGGCCTCAAGAACACCACTGGCAATCCGGCGGACTTTGGACTACCTGGCTTTGGGCCCTTATCTTATAGCAGTGTGGGAATCGGATTCAACCAAAACCAGCAGACCATTGATCAGATCTTCCAGTTCAACGAAAACCTGAGTTACCACGTGGGCAAACACGACCTCAAGGTTGGTGCCGACATTCGCCGCAACCGCTTTTTCATCGTGAACGATTTCCCTAGTAACCCGTCGTTTAGCTTCTATGGGACTTACTCAGGCAACAGCGTGGCGGACTTCCTCCTGGGTCTGTTTGACTTTACGAATGAGGGTGTAGGCGACACGTCGGCCAATTTCCGCAGGACTGGCTGGAGTTTTTATGCCCAGGACAGCTACAAGGTCACCCACAAATTGAGTCTGACTTTTGGCCTGCGCTACGAGTATCCCGCCCCCTACACGGAGATCAACGACAAGATGGGCTGGCTTGACTTCTCGACGTTGGAGTTCGTTCAGGTTAAGGATAGCGGGCGCGATAGCATGTTTCTCCCCGACAGGAATAACTTCGCTCCGCGCTTTGGCTTTGCTTACAGTCCATTTGGGAAATGGGTCCTCCGCGGAGGCTTCGGCGTCTACCATGACCTGATATCTGGTAACGAGACTCAGTTCTACGGCGTCTCTCTGCCCCCCATTAGCCAAATCCAGTCCATATTCAACACGACGCCGGTACCGACATACAGAGTCCAAGACTTGTTCCCGGCTACGGCATATGGGTCGCAAACTTCTCCAAACACGGCGTATCCTTCGGACCGCACCCCCTATATCTACATGTACAACCTTAACCTGGAACACGAGTTCAAGGGAGTGTTGTTCGAGCTGGGCTATACGGGCTCGACTGGGCACAAGTTGAATCGCCGGTACATGAACAATATGGCTCGACCCGGACCTGAACCCATGGCCGAGCGGCGCCTGTACCCGGGTTTTGGCGATATTCTTACCTCGCGGAATGATGGCTGGTCGAATTACAGTGGCATGAATCTAAAAGTGGAGAAGCCGTTTTCAAAAGGCCTTCTGCTGCTCGCCTCCTACACATACGGTAAACACCTGGACATCGGAGGACCTGACGAGTACGTCCATGCCACTTGGTTTGGTCTGAAGGATCTGCGGGGGCCGTCCTCAATCGACACGCGGCAGCGACTGGTGCTCAGCTACGTGTACGAACTTCCCGTGGGAAGAGGCAAGCGAGCTTTCAGCAACACAACGGGGGCGCTCGACAAACTCGTCGGCGGGTGGCAGGTCACTGGTGTTACTAGCTTCAGCAGTGGGCATCCCCAGACCCTTAACCTTGGGATCGACTGGGCAGGCATTGGTAACCGCAGGATGCAACCTGGGATCTGCGTAGGCCCGGTGAACGACGCAAACCTAAGGAGCAATATCAGGAATCAGCCCACCCTGTACCCCTATTTCAATGTGAATAACGTCCTTGTTCCTGCGACAGGAACGATGGGCAACTGCGGTCGAGGTACAGTCACAGCGCCTGGCGTCAACAACTGGGACATGGGCTTGCTAAAGAACACACGCATTACAGAAAGAGTGAATGTCCAATTTCGGGCGGAGTTCTTCAACACCTGGAACCATGCCCAGTTTGGTGGACTAGATACCAGTCCCGTTGACGTGAACTTCGGCCGCATCACATGGGCTCGTGCGCCACGGGACATCCAGTTCGGGTTGAAGATTCTGTTCTGACGAGGTGGGGCTGGGAAGGCAGAACGGACAGGAAGGAAAGCGTGATAACATCTTGTTTGTGAGTCGAGTATTGCCTTTTGTGGCGTGTTTTCTGCTTTTTCTGACCGGGGCTGCGGCACAGCAAGAACCGCAGCTCTCGGCTCTCTCCGAGCGTGCCCGAGTCGCCTTAAAGGACGAAAGGTTCGAGGAAGCTCGACAGGTTTACGAAGAGATCGTCAAGTTACGTCCGGAGTGGGGTGAAGCTCACTCAAACCTGGGATTGGCCCTTTACATGGAGGGCCGGTACACGGAGGCCATTCCAGCCTTCGTCAAGGCCCTCCAACTCAGCCCCAGTCTTTCCGGCGCGGAAGTCCTGCTGGCTCTCAGTTACTTCCGCACGAATCAATTTCGCCAAGCCATCCCGTTGCTGGAAAAAGCCTCCACGCAGAGACGCGGCGATCCGCTCGCAGTGCAGTATCTGGGCTTGGCCTATCTGAAAGTCGGTGAGGATGAGAAGGCGCTAGCGATGCTTAGCAAATGGGTCGAGCTTGAGCCAGCCAATCCCGACGCCCTCTATTACAAAGGCAAGGCGGCATCCTATGTCACTCTCGATGCGTTTGAGAAGTTGAAACAAGTAGCCCCGGATTCCTACCGGATGCACGAGCTGCAAGCTGAACTATTCGCGCAGCAGGGGCACACAGAAAGGTCCATCACGGAATACCAGAAGGCCATTGCCGCCAAGCCAAACCTGGGCGGACTGCATTATGCTCTCGGCACACTCTGCTTGGAGAACGGCCGACTGTCAGAGGCTCGGAGGGAGTTTCAGCAAGAACTGGTTCTCAGTCCCTACGATCCCGCGGCCCACTACCTGCTGGGGGACGTTTACTTGCGCCAGGATGATCTTCCTGAAGCGGAGAAGGAGCTCTCGCGAGCCTTGGAGCTACAGCCTGAGCTGATCGATGCCCGTCTGGACCTGGCCAAGCTATACCAGCTCCAAGGGAAAACCGCGGAGGCCGTGGAAACCCTGCAGGCGGTGACGCGTGCGGCTCCTGAGCGCCTCGAGGCACATTACCAGCTCTACGAGCTGTATCGGAAAGCCAACCTTCCCGACAAGGCACGCGTGGAACTGGAGACTTTCCAAAGGCTCAAACGCCAGGAGGCGGAAGAGGTAAGGAAATCCAAGGACCTGAATATGCTCCGCTGAAGATGAACCGAGGTCTCCGCAAACTGGCGAACGCGGTGAGGGTCCTGGGTTGCTGGGCAGCGCTGGCATCACTCACCGGCGGCCCGACTCTTGCCCAGAACGCCGAAACGGGTTTCAACCAGGCCTTGCAGGCCTTCCGGGCAGGGGACAGGCAGAAGGCGGTGACGGTGCTGGAAGCCGTCCTGAAGGCGTATCCTGACCATGCTCCGAGCCACGAGCTGTTGGGCCTAAGCCTTTCTGCGCTCGGGGAGAATCCCGAAGCCCTGCGTCACCTGCGGGAGGCCGTGAAGTTGTGGCCGGATCAACCGGTGTACTGGATCAACCTGGCCATCCTCTACCTGCGCCAATCCCGGACAGACGAGGCGGAAAAGGCACTGAAGCAATCGTTGGAGGTTGAGCCCAGCGCTCCTGCCTTCCGCTTGCTGGGCCTCATCCGCCTGGACCAGAACTGGGGCGAGGATGCGGTGCGGTTATTCCAGAAGGCTTTGGACTTGGCGCACGACGAACCAGAGTCCTGGTATTACCTTGGGCTTGCGCAACAGTCGCTGGCACATTCGGAGGAGGCGCTTCATTGTTACGAGGAAGCGCTCAAGCGCGCTCCGGGGGATTTTCACACGCAACTACAGATGGGAAGTCTCTTATTGAGTCGGGGCCAGCGACACCAGGCTCTGGAGCACCTGCGTGTGGCGCAAGCGATTCGTCCCCAAGACGCCGAGGTGTACCAGCGCCTAAGCGAGGCCTATCTGGGAAACGGGGATTTGCAGCAGGCGCTGGAGTCGGCGCGACGCGGCGCGGACCTCAGGCCTGATAACTGCGAAGTCCATTACCAGTTAGGTCTGGTTTTGGCCCGCCTGGGGAAGAGCGAAGAAGCGAAGAAGGAGTTTGCTATCTCTGAGGGGCTTCCCAAGAAACCGGAAACGACGCCTCTGGAGCGCTGGCGCGCCCTTCTTGGTGAGGCACTCAGGAACAATGGACCGAAGCCTTAGCTCGCGCTTCTTGGTCGCACGCTTTTTGCTCCTGCCGATCGGGATGGTTTGTCTCTTTGGTTCGCAACTGACACGGCAGTCAACTGCCCCGGCTGGGCCTTTCACTGATGTACGCGCCAGCTCCGGCATCACCTATCGGCAGCGCAACGGGGCGATAGGCGGGAAGGAACTGATCGAAACTTTCACATCGGGTTGCGGCTTGGTGGATTACGACAACGACGGTTTGCTGGACATCTACATGGTGAACGGCGCAGCCACTCCTTCGCTCCGCAAGGAGGGGCCGGAATATTCGAACCGTCTCTACCGTAATCTGGGCAACTTCAAATTCGTGGACGTCACACAAGTGGCGCACGCCGAAGGGCGGGGTTACGGGATGGGGGTAGCAGTAGGCGACTACGACAACGACGGCTTTCCTGATCTCTACATCACGAGCTTTGGCCAAAACCAGCTCCTGCATAATCGTGGAGATGGAACATTCGAAGACGTTACGGAGAAGGCAGGGGTCGGGGGCGGGGGCTGGAGCACCAGCGCGGCCTTCTTTGATTATGACCGGGACGGCTATCTGGATCTTTTCGTGGCGCGCTATGTGGTTTACGAATTAGGGAAGCATCCGCGCTGCGGCGACCAAAAACGCAGTCTATTTAGTTACTGCCTTCCCGATCTCTTTCAGCCGATGACGGATTTGCTTTTCCACAACAACCACGACGGAACTTTCACTGACGTCAGCCACACGGCGGGGATCGACCGCGCACGGGGACGGGGCTTGGGGGTCACGGTAGGCGATTACGATGGAGACGGCTGGCAGGACATCTTCGTCGCCAACGACCGGGGGCGGAATTTCCTGTTCCACAACAAAGGCGACGGGACTTTCGAAGAGGTCGGCCTGCCGGCCGGTATTGCCTACAGTATGGACGGTGTGGCGCGGGCTGGCATGGGCACCGACTTCGGCGACTATGACCAAGATGGCTGGTTGGATATTCTGGTGAACGACTTTGAGACCGAGGGGACAGCGCTATTTCACAACCTGAAGGGGCAGTTCTTCACGGACGTGGGCGGCGAGGTCGGCCTACGCGACGCTTCCTATCCTTACGTGGTTTTTGGCGGGAAGTTCGTGGACTACGACAACGATGGGTTCCTCGACATCTTCGCTGTCAGTGGTCACACCCAGGACGATATCACCGCCTACAAGCCCGACATCACCTACCCTGAGCCAAAGCTGCTGTTTCGGAACGTGGGTGGGCGTTTCCGGCGCGTGGAGGATGGGCCGGGCGGAGTCCTGGGGCGGCTCAAGGTGAGCCGCGGCGCGGCCTTTGGAGACTTGGACAACGACGGATCCGTCGACGTGGTGGTGAACGACACCAACGACTTCCCCGAGATTCTCCGCAACATGGCGGGAGGTAAGAACAAGTCACTGCTGATCAAGCTGGTGGGGACAAACAGCAATCGCGATGGGATCGGGACGCGACTGGAAGTTCATTACGGAAACCACGTACAGATACTTGAAGCAAAAAGTGCGGCCAGCTACTTTGCGGCCAACGACCTTCGCGTCCACGTGGGGCTCGGAACGTCCCCGCAGGTGGACGTACTGGTTTTGCACTGGCCAAGCGGCCGGGCTCAGACGGTCCGTAACCTTGCCGCCGGTTATCTACATGTCATCTCTGAGGACCGGGGAGTCATTAGTTCGACGAAACTGACGGTCAAACCGACAGACGCTAGCAATGTTCCTTAGTGGCGAATTGCCGTTGGGCTCTGGACGGTACGTGCAGGATTGGACGGACACCGGGGGTTTGGTTATCCTCGTTGGTGGCAAATTTGCGAGAGCAAACCATTTGAAAGGGTTGGTGAACCAATGTTCATTCCCTCTGCTTATTCCGCGGCACTCTTCATGATGATTCTCAGTATGATTTGCTGGGGGAGTTGGGCGAATACTCAAAAACTGTGCAAGAACTGGCGCTTCGAACTTTTTTACTGGGACTACGTGTGGGGCATCCTAATCGTTGCGATTCTGATGGGATTCACCTTGGGGCGGACAGACGCCCTCAGCCCCGACAGTTTCCTCAATAATCTGCATGCCGCAGACGGTCACCATTTACTCCTGGCGTTCGTGGGCGGAGTGCTGTTCAACATCGGCAACCTGCTCTTGGTGGCGGCGATTGCGATTGCAGGGTTGGCGGTTGCCTTCCCCATCGGCATCGGATTGGCGCTGGTGGTCGGCTCAGTGCTCAACTATCTGATCACGCCTAAGGGAAACCCCCTATTGCTGTTTGGGGGGATTGGCCTGGTGTGCGTGGCGATTGTGCTGGACGCGCTCGCGTATCGGAAAATCTCCCTGGACCTCAAGGTGAGTCGCAAAGGTATCATCCTGAGTTTGGTGTCCGGGGTGGTCATAGGATTGTTTTACCCGTTCGTCGCCAAGGCGCTGAGCGAGGAGAACCACCTCGGGCCCTACACGGTCGCTATGGTAGTGGCGATAGGTGTACTGGCCTGTACGATCCCGGTCAACTATATGTTCATGCGGCGCCCCGTCACGGGCCATCCTGTAACGATGCGCGAGTATGTTGGGGGGGCAGGTTCACTTCACCTCTTCGGGGTCCTGGGAGGAGTGATCTGGGGTGTGGGGACGATCTGCAATTTCGTCGCCTCCTATGCCCAGATGGTCGGTCCGGCTACCTCGTACGCGCTAGGCCAAGGGGCGACGATGATTTCAGCTCTATGGGGAGTCTTCGTTTGGAAGGAATTCAAAGGTGCGGGACCGGACGTCAAACGCTTGCTTGCTCTGATGTTTGTTTTCTTCATCATCGGGTTGGCGTGTGTCGCGCTGGCGCCCGTCGTCAGCTTCTAGGGGACTATGATGCGTCGCAAGCATATTGTCGTGGTGGGCAGTGTCAACTTGGACTTGGTAGGGGTGGCGGAGCGAATCCCCGCGCCTGGCGAAACCCTTACGGGTAAGAACTTCCAGGTGTTCCATGGGGGCAAGGGCGCCAACCAGGCCGTGGCCGTCGCAAAGCTGGGATACCCCGTGTGCATGGTGGCCAAGGTGGGAGACGATGAATTCGGTGAGCGCCTACGACGCGGCCTGCGCGACGGAGGCGTCAACGTCAGCGGCGTAACGACCGCCAAGCAGACTTCCTCAGGAGTGGCGCTGATTTCCATCGATATGGCTGGACAGAACAGCATCATCGTCGTGCCGGGCGCAAACGGGAAATTGCTTCCCCGGGATGTGGACAACGCTAAACCCACGCTGCGTTCGGCAGGCATGATCCTCACTCAACTGGAAACTCCTCTTGAGACTGTAGAGTATCTGGCCAGTGTGGCCAACCGCTACCACATTCCCTTGATGCTGGACCCGGCGCCGGCACGGGAACTTCCCTCCACATTACTCCGACACCTCACCCTGCTGACACCCAACGAAACCGAGACCTGCGTGCTTTGCGGTATCGACGCCGGCAAACTCAATTGCTCCACTGCAGCCGAGTATGCCCAGGAACTGCGCGAGCGCGGACCTGCAAACGTCATCATCAAGATGGGAGGTCACGGGGCTTACTTGGCAGGTAAAGACGGCCGGAGTATATTCCTGCCGGCCTTCAAAGTTCGGGTGGTTGATTCGACTGCAGCCGGCGATGCGTTCAACGGCGGTTTGGCGGTGGCTTTAATGCAAGGCCAGGATTTAGAGAATGCGGCACGCTTCGCCTCCGCCGTGGCCGCGGTCTCGGTGACCCGCATGGGGGCTCAGCCCTCGATGCCCACTGCACGACAGGTGAGCAGGTTCCTTAAACAAGCAGCGGTCTCGCCAAGCGGGGGAACAGGGTAGTTCACCTCCTGGTGTTTCTGGTGATTGCGGCCTCTGGGCGTCTCTGCGAGGAGAATTCACACAACTTCTCGTGCTGAAACTTTAGCCCGAGCAATCCTTCGATGAAGCTAAACAGAACCGCGCTACAGGCTCTGCCAAAGGTCTTATTGCATGAGCACCTGGATGGCTCACTACGACCTCAAACCATAATTGAATTGGCCAGAGAAGCGAAGTACTCGAAGCTCCCAACTAATGATCCCTACACATTGGCGGAGTGGTTCCATCGAGGCGCCAACCAGGGGGACCTGGTCAGATACTTGGAAGGGTTCACGCACACCATTGCTTTAACTCAGACGAAAGAAGCCCTAGAGCGTGCGGCTTATGAACAGGTGGAAGACTTGAGCAAAGATGGGGTAGTCTACTTCGAAGCCCGGTTTGCCCCGGTTTTTCACACCAAGAAAGGGTTGACTCACCAACACGTTGTTTCCGCCGTATTGAAGGGATTGGAGCGGGGACGAAGAGACTTTGGATTGCCTTCGGGACTGATTATATGTGCCATGCGAAATATGAATGTCTCACTAGAAATGGCCGAGTTGGCAGTCGATTTCCGTGATCACGGCGTCGTTGGCTTCGATCTTGCTGGCGAAGAAGGAGGCTACCCACCCAAGAAGCATATTGAGGCCTTTCATTATATTCAGCGGGAGAATTTTAATATCACGGTCCATGCCGGCGAGGGATACGGAAAGGAGTCGATATGGCAGGCCATTCAGTATTGCGGAGCCCACAGGATCGGACACGGTACGAGGCTGATCGACGACGTAGCGGTCGTCAATGGGAAGGCAGTAAAACTGGGTCACCTGGCTCAGTACGTTCTCGACAAACGGATTCCTCTAGAAATATGCCTCCTTAGCAACTTTCATACCGGTGCCACCCCAAACTTGGCCGAACACCCTTTTAGGATTTTGTTTCAAGAGAGATTCCGTGTCTTCCTCAATACCGACAATCGACTAATGAGTAATACCTCGATGACCACAGAATTCCAGGTGGCAGCGGATACGTTCGGTCTTACGATGGATGACTTCGAGAAGATCACGATTAACGCCATGAAAAGCGCTTTCATCCCGTATTCGGAGCGATGTCGGATCATCTTCACTGTCATCAAGCCCGGATATGCCAGAATTCGCTACCCTGAAAGCACGGAGAAGAACGAACAGAGTCCTCAGCGTTAGGCAATCCATAAGATCATGGGCTGCGGCTCATTTTGGCAACCCGCTGCAAAGGAGGAACATGTATTACCCACTCGATGGACAATCCGCTCTGGATTATGTGCGCAAATCCTCTCTCATGACGCAGATTTACGGAGAAAAGGACGATCTCAAGGCGGTTGACTTGGCGGAAGGCAACATCAACCTCATCTTTCGGGTCTACAGCGAGAGTGATCCGATTGCTAAATCGGTTCTGATCAAGCAAGCCCTTCCTCATTCGCGCCGTTATCCGCAGATCAAGATCCCCCTGGACCGAGCACGCATTGAATACGAGGCGCTTCAGCTGGAAGGAAGGTACTGTCCAGAGCAGGTCCCCCGCGTCTACCGGTACGATCCGGAGATGCATTTGAACGTCATGGAAGACATGAACCGGCATATCGTTATGCGTTATGGGCTCATGAAGCAAGTCCAGTATCCGTTCTTTGCCCCACACATCGGGACCTTCCTGGCGCGCACCCTCTTTTGCACTTCGGATTTTTACTTATCGTCGTTCGACAAGAAAGCAATGGTTCCAAGATTCATCAACCCGGTCTTATGCAAGGTGACCGAGGATCTCGTGTTCACGGAGCCCTATATCGATCACCCGAACAACCGATGGACTCGCCTTCTCGATCCCCAGGTGACGGAGATCCGGCGCAACGAGGAGCTTCGCAGCGAGGTGCTCTTGCTCAAGTTGGATTTCATGTGCAACGCCCAGGCCCTCATCCATGGCGATCTCCACACCGGGTCGATCATGGTGGACGGGGAGGAGACCAAGGTCATTGACCCTGAATTTGCTTACTTCGGCCCGATGGGCTTTGATATTGGCGCGGTTCTGGGGAACTTGGCCCTCAGCTACGCTTCGCAGGAGCATCACGCGAAAGACCCCCGACTTCGGGCTGAATATCGGGAATGGCTGCTCGACACCATTCGACAGGTATGGACGATTTTCGAGAGGGAGTTCCGCCGCTTGTGGGAAGCCGAAGGCAACGACCAATGGCCCTCCGTGTGCCTGCGCGACAGATACCTTAAGCGGCTCTTGCAGGACACGGCCGGATTCGGCGCCTGCAAGATGATGCGCCGCATCTTGGGCCTGGCTCATGTGCCGGACCTGGACAGTATTGACGACGAGCACTCGCGTGCCGTCGCGGAAAGCCTCGCCCTCAACATTGCGCAATCCTGGCTGATGGACAGAAACAGGTTTGCCTCGGTGGAAGACTTAATAATCGCGATCAGCGCATCGGAGCCTAGGTACCCCTTCGGCTAGGCAGATCGTATGGAGGCCCATCAGAAGATCTTGGTTGTCTCATGAACCGGAGGAGAGACTCGATGGAAACAGCGAGAGACCGAATCCTGAAAGCCATTAATCGTGTCCAGCCTGACGTCACCCCAGTCAACCTGGGGGGGGTATACGGGCTTGACCGGTGGCTCCAGCGTTTCGGAGTCCGGAACGAGCAGGAATTGCGAGCCAAGCTCGGGCTGGATATCGAATACGCTCGGCCAGTGTATACGGGACCAAACGCGCAAAGGGGACTGGGTATCTTCGGGACACCAACTGAGGGCGTTTTTGGAGCGGATGGGGCCGGCTACAGCGCGATTCGCGGGGGGTACCCTCTCGCAGAGGCCATAACTGTAGCCGACATCGAAGCGTTCCCTTGGCCTGATCCCGAGGACTTCGATTACGCCGTGATGGCGACCATCTTGAAGAAGATTCCTGACGAAAAGGCTAAACGCATTGATCTCAAGTATGGCCTCGCGCACGAGGGGAAATCACATGAGGAATGTACCCGCAGCGGGCCTTGGATTCCTCTCCTTTGTGCGCTATTTGACTTGTTTGGATTTGAGAATACACTTGCAGATCTCTCCTTAGAACCAAAGCTGATTGAGGCCGCCGTGCAAAAGCTTGAGGAGTTTACGGTCGAATTCGCGCGGCGCTCACTGGAGGCAACCAAGGGGCTGGCCGATATCCTGTATTACGGCGACGATTTTGCGACCCAGCAAGGACTAATGATCTCGCCCGCGCAATGGCGCAGATTTCTCAAGCCAACCTATCGCAAAGTCTTTGACGTGGCTAAGAGTCATGGCGTCAAAGTATGGTTTCACAGTTGTGGCACATTCCGCCCAGTCCTTCCGGACTTGATTGAATGCGGGATGGACGTTTGGGAAACGGTGCAGGTGCACCTGAAGGGTAACGAGCCGGAAGTGCTGAAGCGAGAGTACGGAAGGGACCTCGCTTTTTATGGGGCGGTCAGTACTCAGCAAACTTTGCCCCATGGCACACCCGAGGATGTGCGAGCCGAGGTGCGCGAGCGAATTCGCGTCCTGGGCAAGGGGGGAGGATATATCTGTGGCAGCGACCACGGAATTCTGCCGGATGTGCCGATCGATAACGTCTTGGCGATGCTCGATGAGGCCCGGCGCTTCACATTCTGAAGGCAGTGCCGCCGTCGGCAGGGTCGACCCCAGCGCCAACGAAGAAAAATCGGGCAAGACGATCAGGGAGGGGATGGAGACGTCCGAGAGGAGTGGTGTGGAACGGCAGTGGCTTCTGGTCTTACTTTTATCAGAAAAGGTACGACCCAGCCGCTTGCGAGGTACCGTTGATATGCAGGGCGGCGCAGTAGGGCCGCCCCGGAGGCCGTGGGGCGTTTCGTGCCGAAGTTCCGGATTCCACCGAGCAGATTCTGGCAAGGAAGGAGTCGCTAATGACTGGGCCAGGATCAGTCGTTTATACCTCGCGCGTGCGGATTGAGTGACAAGAGGGACCGATGCGGCTGGCTTACTTGCCGGCGGAGGAAGAGCTGGTGACTTTTGGTTTGCAGCCTGAGGTGGCCGCGCACTGCGGGGTCTTACCAGACGCCTAGCCCATGCGCATGACGACGCCCGATTACGTCGTCGCCGCGGCGGGAGGTTGACTGACTGGGACCTTCAGCGAACGCGCTGGAAGCGCGTGGAGTGGAGGCAAGCGGCGGGAAGGTGGTGGCCGAGGTCACGGGAGAGATCGAAGTAGATGGCGAGGGTGCTGATCATCAGGTGCATTTTCAGCCACTACAAGTTGCGGGCTCCTCCCGAATCCCGCGAAATCGTGGAGCGGGTACACGGCTTGCGCGCGGAGAGATGTTCGGTAGCCCGGTCGCTGAAAGGCGCCATCGCGATTTCTACGTCGTTTGAATTGACATAGAGCCCTGCGCCTGACGCCTTTGTTGGATTGAGTGCAGGTCGCGCAGAGCGTACGATGGCCGCCGGATTCAGTCTCGCCAGTTCAACAGACTAGTTTGACTGGCCCGCGGTGGAGATATTCTCTATGGGAGGTCCGGAGCGTTCAAGAACTCGCGCTCCTCAGTGTGAGGATCCCACTTCAATTGCTGGAGAACAAACATGGACCCATCCGATGTTAGCACTCCGATGTTCGATCGGATCGGCGGTGAAATCATAGAAATGGCCACGACCCTATCCGACCATGAATATCATGCCGCGAGGGCAGGAAACCTCAGCGTGCGAATATCGAGCGACCTCGTGGTCTGCACGCGGCATAGAGCAGACAAGGGGAAGCTAACCCTGAATGACCTAATTATCTGCAACCTCCAGGGCGACGGCGTCGCGGGTGGCGGGAAACCCTCTTCCGAAATAGGCATGCATCTGGCCTGCTACCGTGTCCGGCCAGACGTCAGCGCCGTCATCCACGCCCATCCCCCTACTGCTACTGGCTTTGCCGCAGCAAGCACGCGTCTGGATCAGGTGACCCTGCCGGAACTTGTGGTGTGGTTAGGGCCCATCGGTTTCGTGCCCTATGCGACACCGGGAAGCAGCGAACTGGCGGACCTGGTGGAGCAGTACATCGGCTCCCACGATGCTCTATTGCTTGAGAATCATGGTGCTCTGACGGTTGGCCAAGATCTCCGACAGGCAGCCGAGCGGATGGATTTGGTAGAGCATAGCGCCCGGGTTACGTTGGTCGTCCGCCAGCTCGGGAAGGTCTTCTCCTTGTCACCCGCGGAATCAGAAGAGTTACTTGAAATCCGGCGCCGAGTAGATCGAGCACCGCCAGTCTTTCCACTTTCTTCTGCGGGTCGGTAGGGTAGAGTACCGGACCCAACGATGGTACGGGATCGTGTTGCCCCGGCACGTGGGCCGATGGCGGCGTGGCTTGCCGGAGATCCTCGAAGAGGGAAGCAACGAGCTGACGGCTTTCAGCCGGCGGCTGTTTGTTTCTCTCTACGACGAACTTGTGGACCTGGAAGGCAAGAGCGAAGCCAGTGAAGAACAGGTAAAGGCGGTCTACCAGACCAGCGAGCCATGGCAACGGGTCGCGGCCGTGGAACGGATCGGCCCGGTTTCCGCGACAACTCTGGTGGCTCCGATGAGCGATGGGAAAACCTTTAGGAGCGGCAGTCAGTTTGCTGCTTGCCTTGGCCTGGTGCCCAGGCAGCACTCCAACGGCGGCAAACCGCAACTGTTCGGCATCACTAAGCGTGGCGATCCTTCTGCGCACTCGGTTCGTTCACGGAGCACACTCGGTCATTTATCGGGCCGGGGGTAAGACCGACCAGCGCAGCCGCTGAATTGTGGACAAGCAGCGGCGACTGAGTACCACGAAGGCGTGGGCGCTGGGAGGAGAGAAGCCGCGATTCGGCTACCGGCGGCTGTACATGCTGCTGAGGCAAAGCGGTGAGCGTGTGAATCATGAGCTCGTGTGGCATGTGTATTGGGAAGCGGGGTTGTGCGTGAAACGAAAAAAGCGCAAGCGGCTCGTGCGTGCGGACCGGCCCGCGATAGTGCTGAGCGCGACGGATCAGGAATGGGCTCTGGACTTCCTGCATGAGGTGCTGGCCACAGGGCAACGGGTGCGCGTACTGAGCGTGCTGGATGCATACACTCGGGAATGCCTGGCACTGGAAGTGGACACGAGCTTTGCCAACCAGCAGGTGACGCGGGTGCTGGAACAAGTGATGGAAGAACGCGGATGGCTGGACCGACAGCTTCCGCATGTCGGTCGGTGCGCCATTTTCAAAGGTAATGTAACCAGCGCGCCAGTTGAGAACCGAGTTCGGGAAAAAATGTTAAAAAAGGCATTCACGCTCCGG
>JAIQEZ010000183.1 GCA_020073545.1 Terriglobia bacterium
GCAGTTTCCTGCAGAGCGGTTTGTGACTTTTACGTCCGAGCACGTCATGCTTCGTTGCCTCCGCATGCCCCGGATATGCTAGCCGTCCGAAACAGGCAATTGACGGCACGGGGACTCTCACCCCGCCAGACTCGCAGCCTTGTCGGCTGCTCCCCAGCTTGCCTTCCTTGATCCACTGCTCTGCCGTCCCTCTTTTGTTATAGAACTGCACCATCGCCTGGCTGGGAAGCTCTAGGTTGGTGACGATGGAGCCGACACAGGGAAATAGCTCCCCGGCGTGAAACTCGACCTTCGCCACTACCCGACGCGCCGTCGACCAGCTAGCCGCCTGGTAGAGAAAACCCTTGTAGCGCACCACCGGCCTCTGGCTCGGCCGTCCTACCGGACGTGTGAGTAGTTCTTCAATATCCCGCTCCAGATTCTCATTCGCGGGAAGGCGGATGGCATACTTCACCCCGCGCTCCTTTAGAACCTCATAGATCTCTGGCTTGGCAAACGCCGCGTCAGCACGAAGCACCACCTCTTTTCCGTTCTGTCGCTGTCGCTCAATCTCTGGCAGCACGACCGCTTCCCAGCCGTCAGCGCTGTGCACATTGCCGGGTCGCAACTTCGCCACCAGACTGTCTCCCTGACTGTTGAACAGAAACAGCGGATGATAGCAGACCGACCCGAAATACCCGTTGTAAGCGCTCTGTTCCTGCTCTCCATAGACCGGACTCTCACTGCTGTCCATGGCGAGTACCACGCGATGTGGCGAGCCGACACCTTCCGCCTGGGTCACCAGTTCTCGGTCGGGCGTCGTCAGACCGGCCAAGTTCTCCTCCCGCATCAGCAAGTCCGTCTCGAACCAATGCAGCGTAGAGGTCAGCGCTACGCGCGCTCCCAGACCTTCTCCGAACCCATCAGCCGGAAGGTTGGGTCCGCCGGCAACCGGGCCGCATCGTTCAGGTCTTCGTAGCCTGCCAGCCGGCTGTAGACCGATTGCCACAGCAGGTCGGCCACAGCGAACTTCGTGTTCTTGCTCCGGGAGTCAGTCAACTGCTGCGCGATGAGGTCGCTGAATCCCAAACGTTCGTCCAACTCCCGCACCAGAATCAGGCCACCGTCCGAGGTAACCCGCGATCCCTGGAAATCGACCTTCAAGGAGCTGTTGAAAGAGAGCTGAAAGGGCTGGTTTTGTTTCTCACCCATAGGGTGCTGACCTCCGGAGCATCTTCAGCACGTTGAGACCCACATGAATAAAGGCGCCGGAGGTGAGCAAAGATCTAGCAGCCGAGACTCATATCGGAAATGCGGGTTGAAATATGTGTAAGAAAAACGCGGGGGACGGAGGTGCATCAAAGTCCAAAATCGATTATCATGAAATGGAGATGATGGCGTGTAGATTTGGGACGTGTTTACGCTGGAAGGGGACCAGAGTCTCAGCGGTACTTGCGACCCAACCCAAGATAGGACGTAAAGCCGGCTCACAATTACGCACTTCGCCGGACACTTCAGTTAAAGGAGGAGAATGCTATTGCGTTCCAAGATAATAAATCGAGAGGCAAGGACCTTCGGAAATATCCAAGAAAGGCTCATTTTATGAGGGCCGCCCTCTTGCTTTCAAAGTATTCGATCGGAGTTGGGGACAGGTTTGGTCGGGAAGCACCGGCTCAACTGCAGGCGTGCATCAAAGCAGCAGAAAATGGCGTCGAGGTGATCCCGATTTGGAACAAATCGAATAGGGAACACGTCATCATCGGTTCGAGTCCCACCGACACGCGTGCAGCGGCCGATGAAGCCGTAAGATTGCGACGCTGGCCTAAACCTTATTACGTGGACGCCGACCACATCAATCTTAAGACGGTCGATAGATACATAGATCCTTGTGATTTCTTCACAATTGACGTTGCTGACTTGATTGGTCAGTCCTGCGACGCTGCCCCTGTGCAGGCGTTTGTGGAGCGTCATCCGGAATTGCGGGGAGAGCTGCGCATTCCCGGTCTCGATCATCCTTTTCACATCGAGCGAGACTTTGTCGTGCAGGTCACGGACAAGTACCTCGCGGCTGTACAAGAGTTAGGCCGAATCTACCGCCACATCGAGGAAATGAAAGGCAAGGGGGGATTCATCACGGAAGTGTCGATGGATGAAACCGACCACCCCCAAACCCCGCCGGAACTTATCATCATTCTTGCAGCTGTGGCAGACGAAGGAATCCCTATCCAGACCATCGCCCCGAAATTTACTGGCCGCTTTAACAAGGGTGTCGACTACGCGGGCGACGTGGTCAAATTTGAGGAAGAATTTTCGAACGACGTTGCTGCGATCGCATTTGCTGTCCAGCAATACCGTTTACCTAGTAACCTTAAACTGAGCGTGCATTCTGGCAGTGACAAGTTTTCGATCTTTGGGCCGATTCACAGGGCGATGAAAAAGTTTGACGCGGGTTTGCATCTAAAGACCGCCGGCACGACTTGGTTGGAGGAGCTAATAGGACTGGCTGAAGCAGGTGGTGAGGGCCTGGACTTGGCCAAAGAGATTTATTCCGAGGCGTACGCCCACCGCCAGGAATTGTGCGCGCCTTACGCCGCCGTCATCGACATTGCCCCTGCCAAGCTGCCTGTTCCGGGGTCAGTCTGGCAGTGGTCCTCGGAACAATTTGTTTTGGCGCTGCGTCACAACCCAGAGTCCACAGCTTATAACAGTACCTTTCGCCAACTTCTACATGTCGGGTTTAAGGTGGCAGCAAAATTGGGAACTCGCTATTTGGATCTCCTTTCCGTAGCGGAGAAGACCATAGCCAAGAATGTGACCGAAAACCTTTTCGATCGCCACATCAAGCCCGTGTTCATTGGGAAGTAAAGACCAGCCTGGGGCTGTCCTATCTGCGATGTGTGCGAATAGCCGGCGCTGCAACCGAAGAGCCGCAGCTATTGATATTTGCATAATAGAGTAATATCCCATTCCCCGTTTGTGGGACTCTGCCAGGCATGGAACAGATGCTTCCGCCCCGCTGGGATTTCGCGGCCCTGGAAGTCCGAGGCCTGCCAGCTGCCCAGCTTCTTGCGCAGGGGCATCCCCCAAGCCGAGATCGTGCGCTGCTTCCGGAGTGGACGCTGGAGGGGATTGCCCAGGTGATTGGGAAGGTCGCTCATGTCCGTTGCTCCCTGTCGCAGACTCGGCGCGTTCTCCAACACTTAGGTTAGAGCCGCCAGCACCCGGCGCAGCGGGCTAGGGAACGCGACGAGGAGGCCCTCACCCGCTGGGTACAGAGGCGCGGGCCGCCGCCTTGATCCCGTGGGCGTGAGCGTAGTCGAGGAGCGCAACGCGATAGCTATAGGGATTCTTCATCTCGCGAATCAAGTCGAAATAGGGAAGTGGACTGCTCATGGCCGGGCGATTTTAAGTCAGCCCGGCGCCTGCCTTGGTCCCCCCCACCAAGGCAGCCATCTCCTCTCTCCTCTTCTCACTCAAGCACTTCAACCGCACAGGGGGGATACGATGTACCTGTACAGTTCCAGACACCCACGCAGTTTGACAGGATGAGTTCCAGAGGGCTACATTATATTACTTTTGCTATTGAAAATAGCTTTGGGCATAGTCAGGAGCGAGGGTCTTCCAGTGGCTGCATTATCTCGAAGTCTCGATCTAACGCTCGTAGGGGGAGGAATGATCACGAACCATTTGCTCCTCCCGTCGTTATACCACCTGCAGAGAATCGGTATCGTCCGCAAGATTGATATCTGCGCTTTGAACACTCCGCCGTTGAAGGCCTTGAAGGAAAACCAGGAATTTCATGAGGCTTTTCCCGAACAGGTTTTCACGCCCCATCCTTCTCTCGGCGAGGCGCCGGACAAGGAGTTTCCCGAGCTTTACAAAGAGGTCATTGCGGCCATGGCTCCGGGCAACGTGGTCGTGGTCGCCATGCCCGATCCTCTTCACTACGCCGTGGCGATGGACGCTTTGCAGCACGACCAGCATGTGCTGTGCGTAAAACCCCTGGTCCTCAGGTACGAGCAGGCGGTGGAAATCGAGAAGCTGGCAGCCGAGAAGGGGCGCTTTGTGGGAGTGGAATATCACAAACGCTTTGATCTTCGGTCGCTGGTCGCGCGACGCGGCTACGCGTTGGGTCAATTCGGCGCGTTCGTGATGGGCGAGGCCAAGCTGATCGAGCCTTACTATTACCGTTTCTCGAATTTCCAGAACTGGTTCACATGCGAGCGGACCGACCCCTTTACCTACATCGGGTGTCACTATGTGGACCTGGTTTACTTCATCACCGGATTGAAGCCAATCGAAGTGTCAGTGTACGGGGTCAAAGGAAGGTTTCCCAATGGAAATGAAGCTTACCTGAGGAGGCCCGGATGCGCGCGCTGGCCCCCGAGAACCGCAAACGCCTTGGGGAGAAAACGTTCCGCAATTGGGCGTTCTGAGAGATGTTTGGCGAATCCACGATAACCAAAAAGCGTACATCACAAGGAGACTAGGATGAAGTCTGGCCTTAACATCCATCAGGGTGGCGAGTTGGACTTTGTTTCACTCGGAGCCCTTGTGCACCGCCTGGACCCCGGAATCATTCCTTTCCGAAAGGCGACCTCCTGCGAGATCCATGTCAGTGGCGGTGAGTTCAACGTTGCCGCCAACTTGTCGGACTGCTTCGGCCTTACGGCCGGCTTCGTAACAGCGATGGTCGACTATCCGATTGGCGATCTGGTCGCCGAGCGAGTGAGGGCGATGGGTGTCAAGCCCTTCTATAAGCGGTTCAAACACGACGGGGTCACCGGCCCGAATATCGCCGCCGTTTACAGCGACCGCGGTCATGGTGCGCGTGCGCCAGTGGTCTTCTACAACCGCTCGAATGAGGCAGCAGCACGGCTGAAGCCAGGTGACTTCGATTGGAATGCAATTTTCGCGGGAGGCGTGCGCTGGTTCCACAGCGGTGGAATCTTCGCGTCGCTCTCGGAAACGACCTCGGAGTTGATTCTCGAGGGTATGCGGGCGGCCAAGGCCGTCGGTGCCATAGTTTCTTTCGACGTGAATTACCGGGAGAAGCTTTGGAACGTTTCTGGCGGCCATCCTCGAGCCCTAAGGATCATTAAGCGTATCGTTGATCATGTCGACGTCCTCGTGGGGAACGAGGAGGATCTACAGAAGGGATTGGGCATTCCAGGCCCAGAGGTCGTCGCCAAGTCGAAGCTCGACCCCAGCGCCTTTCTGGCCATGATTGACAGCGTTGTGCAGATGCATCCGCAGATCAAGATCGTCGCCACAACCCTCCGTGAGGTGCACTCGACGAACCGGCACAGTTGGGGTGCGGTGGCTTGGATCGACGGTCAGACCCACGTTTCTCCGACCTGCGAGCTCGACGTCCTCGATCGCGTCGGCGGTGGAGACGGATTCGCTGCCGGTTTCTTCTACGGTCTCCTTACAGGCGAGCTGCCCGAAGACGCGGTCAAGCTCGGCTGGGCTCACGGAGCGCTGGCCACTACCTTCCCGGGCGACACCACCATGGCCACTCTGGACCAGGTCCGAGCTTTCGCCAAGGGCAGTTCGGCACGCATCCAGCGTTGACCGATGCCTGGACAGCTCCCTAAGTATAGGCAAGAATGTGATTTACCACCGGTTTCTTTCTACGGAGAGAGTTGAGGTATCAGCGGCGCAGTCCTTGATAGGTGGACTGGAAACCCTTTGTTAGTCTTTGCCGGGTTGTCCTCGCCAATAATTCGATCGGGGCACGAAAACAATCGACAATGCGCCTTACATGCTCCTTGTTGGGGTACGTTAACAACCGTCCCCTGGCCATGGGAGGACGATTTCATGTCTGAGCTGGCTGCCAGCGGCGTCCATGCGCAATCGTCCTTATGCTCCTCGTCAATGCCCAATCTCAGAAGGGATTTGGTTAGGGAATGCCATACCGGCGGAAGGCTTCAAGCCGCTCGTCGCTCGTAACGATGGTGAATTCCGCCAACTTCCGGAATCTCCACCACGGCACCCAGTTCTGGCGATTGAATCGCCCGTGGTTCCGGAGCATTCTTAGCCAATGCCAGATGAGTTCGCAAATGCAGGTAATACTGGAAATAGGACTTCAGCATGCGATGGAGGGAAGATTCGTTGAGCACCAGGATGTGGTCGAGGCATTCGCGACGTATTGAACCGACTAGGCGCTCCGTGTAGGGATTCTGCCCAGGTGATCTTGGAGCCGTCAGGACTTCCTGAATCGCCATCTGTCGAACTCGCTGACGGCATGACCCTTCATAAATCGAGTCGCGATCGTGGAAGAGGTAGCGCGGTGCGTTGCCCCAAGGGAACGCCTCAACGAGCTGTCGCGCCGTCCACTCGGAAGTGGGATTGGCCGTGACGTTGAAATGGAGCGGGCGTCGCCTCTGGTGTGCCAAGGCGATAAAGACATATAAGACGACATTCCCTTGCCTGCGATCTACGGTCCCTCGGCGGATGAGGGAAAGTTCTAATCGGCGGTAGAGACAGGACTCGCGCGCTTTTATCGGACGCGATAGAGCATCTCACCCGCGCGAGGCACAACCAGGACGCCTTCCTCCTCGCGGCCTTCCCACTCCTGGCGCTGGATGGTGGCGGGATCAAGATAACCCAAGTTGACCCGCCGGCACCGCGCTTCTGGGATGCCCGTGGCCAGCGTCACTTGCACGCGTGGCGTCTCCCTGCCGGTGGAGGCATCGTACCGCCCCAGCCCCTTGACGTGCGTCGAGTGGGCCACCACGCCACCCGGATACCCTTTGAACCTATCCCACTGCGCCAGAAAATAGTCGCGGCAGTGATAACCAATTTCCTCAATCACTTTTCCGTGCGTGTAGCTGATCTCCCTGATGTGTGGCGCAAAGATTACCACTTCGCCGCCGTCAGCCACGGCGGGTTCCATCTTGTACATCCCTTTGCCGGCGGTCCACAGATCGTCGTAGAGCCTGGGCATCACCGAGAG
>JAIQEZ010000032.1 GCA_020073545.1 Terriglobia bacterium
TCTTCAAAGCGGCGACGAGGTCGTTCGCCGCCACTTGCGCCTTGACCAGCGCCGCTTGCTGGCGACCATCGAGCTTGACCGGCTTCGAGCCGCCCTTGCCGCCACGGCTCTTCACAGTGCCACCGCCATCGGGGTTGCCGTCGGTCAGCCGGCGGGTGGCTCTCCCGCCCTGGCGGATGCACTGGTTCACGTACTGCGGGGTGGCGTTCCACATGAGCTTGCACGCCGACTCCCAGCAGATGGTGCCGGGGAAGTCGATGCCGATTGAATGCCACGTCCGCTGTGCCCGTCCCTTGCTTGGACGCCCGTTGATGCGAAGCACGTCCTTGAACTTCAGGATCATTGGGCGGTAGACCTGAAGGACCTCGTACATGTGCTTTGCGCCTATCATCGCCGGGGCGATGACGGTCAGGGCTGCAAACTGGTCCTTCTGCCAGATGGCAGCCCACTCCCTGGTGCGAGCTTCCTCGGTCAATCCCGCCCAGCGGTCAAAGTCCTTGGGCAGCAGCCCGAGGAAGGGCGCTTCGTGCTGCTGCCGGAACTCTTCCGGGGAGATAAGCTTTGTGGGCTGCGCTTCCGCCAGAACCGCTGCGGCTTCCTTGTTCGGCTGCGGTGACAGCCCAGGCGAGCCGGAAAGGCGAAACTCAGTTTCGGGTTTTGGCGGGACCACCCGGGGCGTTGCTTGCTTTGGCTGCTTTGCCTTGCTGTTCTTGCCAGGAATCTGCTTCGGCTGGACCACCGGAACGGTGTCGCCGAGCGGGTTGCGGTTTGGTGAGGGAACCGGGGCCTCTCGTCCTGTGATTGGGCTTGTAGCCATTTGGCTGCTCCTTTTCTTTTGGTCTAGGGGGCGCGGCTAAGCACCCTGTCGCGTAAATACTGCCTCCAGACCTTTCCGCAGCCCTGGGAAGCATCTTTTTCTTCTTTTTTTGGGGGGGAGGGGGAACGCCAGAAAAAATGTCCGAAGTTCTTAAAAGCTTGGTGGGGAGTTGCTTGGATTCCAATACCAGCACCAGGGGGACTGTATCCCTGGGGAGCCACCGTGCTTAGGGGACTGGCCCCCGCACGCCGATCATGAGGGGGCTGCGGGAATGGCTGCCGTGCCCCCAACCTGGGGGGCCAACCATCTTCTTCATGGTGGGAGTTGCCGAAAATCCAGTATTGAGGTAATTGGGAGAGTGCGTCTGTGAAGAGGCATCATGCCAAGGGGGAATGTCAAGCGGACCATGTAACGGCCCTTACCCCTGTCCGGTCTCCTCAGTCGCTCTCAATCGGCAGTCGCCGCGCCATTGCCCGCCACCAGTCCGTTGCGCTTGAGGTTGAACGAGTTCACTTTGTCGAGCCGTTCCCGCAACACTCCCGCGACGAATCTCAATTGCCGCTTGCTCAGGCCTGGGCAGCCCACTCCCGCACCCGGACTTGCTCATTTCTGACAACAGCGATGTAACGCTTAATGGGCCTCATGTTCTCGTCCCCATGTTGCTGGCGGACCCGAACGCGGCGCGCATAGGTAGCTGAAGACAAGGAATCCGACGCTGCGCTCGGTCGGGCAGTCTGCTTTGCGAGGGAGCATGGCTGGGGGAAAGCATAGCTTGGGCCAGGGATCCCAGCCCCTGCCGAGTTCCTTGGGGGCTGCTCGAAAAATTCCCGAAGCTCTCGCAAATTCTCGAAAGGGAGTTGCCGGAATCGAGTATTGAAGTAACTGATCCAGTGTATCTCGGGCGGGGCATCGTGCCCGGGGACGCTGTGCGAAGTCGGAGAATGCGCTTATCCCCCTCCGATCTCCTCAGTGCCCCTCAGTCGTCAGCCGCCGCCCCATTGCCTGGCATCAGCCCGTTGGACTTGAGGTTGAACGAATTTACCTTATCCAGTCTGTCCCGCAACGCCGTCTTCTTCATCGGAGCGCAATAGCGTGCGGTCGTTTCCATGTCCTTGTGCCCCATCATCGCCTGGATGCTAGGCAGGTCCACGCCCTCTCTCAACAGTTCCACACAGTATGTCGCCCTCCACTTATGCAGCCACGCCTCCTCACGCGGGATACCCGCACGGCGGGCTATCCGCTTGCACATCTCCAGCATCTGGTAGATGGGCTTGCCGGTGCGCGTGTGGAACACCAGTGGGCATTTCGAGTTCTCCTTCAGCCTCAGCAGGCTTGCCGCCAGCTCCTGGGAGATGGGGATGTCCCGCACATGCCACTTCTTGGGCTTCCAGCCGTATTCCGGGCGCTCGTCAATGTGGATGAACCGCTCCTTGAGATTAATGTCGCTCCATCGGAGCGTCTGTACCTCCCCAAGGCGCAATCCGCAGGAGTAGAGGACTGAAAACAGGACGAACTGGACCGTGTCGCACTTGGAAAAGAATGCGGCGACCTGCTCGTCCGTGTATGCTTCCGGGTCGCGGCGTCCGTACTTCGGAGCATCGCCCTTCATAAAGACATTGTGGTTGTACTCAGAGAGGAACTGCCGCAGGTGCAGGAACTTGTTCCACCGGGTGCGGTCGCTGTTCTCCTGCTCTTTCAGGTACGTGTTGATAAAGCGCAGAGCATCAACGCGCTGGATGTCTTCGACGTATTTGGGCTTTGTCCTCTTTCCATAGGAGTGTAAGAATTCGTCAAGAACCAGCTTCTTGACCCCGTAGCTGTCACCAGAGAATTTCTCTTTGATGATTTCCAGCCACTCGTCAATTGCCCCGCTGAGGTTCGTCCTCTGGGCAGGCACCCTGTTCTCGTTTCCGAGCACGCTACCGCCAGCCGCGATGTACGCGAGCCCGGTGCGCTTTTTCTCCAGCGCTCTTATTGCGCCGGACGGGTTGTTGCCGACGTTCTCCCACATCTTGTGACCGCCGCTCCGATAGCTGAGGTAGTAATCAGCCTCGGTCTGGAGTTCCTCGGTCCCGTCAGGTCGCAACAGGACGTGGGGCTTAAGGTTTTTGTTCGCCCCGAAAGCAGCACGACAGTAGCGCCACCCGATTCCGGGGAGGTCTGCGTATAGGTAAAGCTGAACCGAACGATTGGCCATGAGGTCTCCTTCCCCAGGTAGATACTGAGTTCCGGGGAGTTTTTGAGGAGACCCCTGCGAAAAATGGTAGGAAATGGTAGGACGGCTTCCTTGAAGTCAAAAAAAACCGCATTTTTACTGGTGTTTTTGAACTGTTGGTGCCGAAGAGAGGACTCGAACCTCCACGCCCTGACGGGCACTACACCCTGAATGTAGCGCGTCTGCCAATTCCGCCACTTCGGCACGTGTGCTGTTTGCTTTACTGAAGCGACCGGGCGCTCACAGGAGCCAGGGCAGGGCCAGCCGCAATTTTTCATCTTGCCATTCGGGCAAGTCGCCTGTCAAGGAGGGCGCGGCATCCGCACGACGCCGAAATTCCTCTATTTCTGAGATTGTAAACCCCGATCCCGAAGGTGCGATGGAGCAAGCCCCGGCCCTACGATCAAAACCGCAGGGTCAGGTTCTCAGCCTGCCGCTGCCTATCGTAGGGCCGGGGCAAGCTGGTCTAGGCTTCTTCTCATCATGGGCTGACGTTGTGAAAACCCAACTCCGCCGAAGTTGGAATTGTTCTGCATGACGTGCCTGCATGTTTCTCGAAATGCTCAGTTCAAGATCCCACCCCGGCTTCCTGCTTCGGGATCGGGGTAAACAGCGCTCCCGTCCGCGGGCCCGGCCCCTGAGCTCGCTCGCGCCACGCGACGTTGGCTTGGCTCTCGACCCCTGCGCGCTGCGAAATCTGTCGCCGGCAGCCCTAGTCGGCAGTAAACTTGCCCTGGTCACTCCAGCGCGGGAGGCTGCGGGCCGGGCGAAGGCGTTATCACGGCCGTCCCTGTCTCAGAAATCTCTGCCCAAAGAGGTTATCGTGAATCGCCTCATTGTCTTTAAGCAACAACTCTCGGTTGTTGCCGTCCTTTGCATCGCACTCGGTGTGAGCGCACCCGGCCTGCCAGTGGGAGAACCGGCGTGGAAATCCACGGGCATCGTGGATACGAGCGCCAGTCTCTACGCCAAGCTGCATCCTGTCCCCATCTGCGCCGTGAGCATGGGTGAGGGTTTCTGGGCGGCACGCATGCGGACGAACGTCGAGAAGAGTATTCCCAGCATGTTGCAGCTCTTGGAAAAGCACGGTGAGGTGGACAACTACCTTCGCCTTGCCGGCCGCTCCTCCGCGCCGCGCCGCGGGAGGGTCTCCACGGACGCCGACATTTATAAGTGGATAGAAGCGGCCGCGTTCGCGCTTCAGTCCGGCGATCGCCCCGAGCTTCGCGCCACGGTCAACAAGTTGATTGAAGACGTGCTGGCCGCGCAGGAGCCCTCCGGCTACCTGAACACCTATTACGTCGAAGATCATGCCCCGCTGCGTTTTGCCGAGATGTATCGAAGTCACGAGCTCTACTGTCTCGGGCATCTGCTGCAGGCGGCGATCGCTTACTATCGGGCCACGGGTGACCGTCGCCTGCTCGAGGGCGGCACCAAATACGTGAACTTTCTCCTCGATACTTTCGGTCCCCAGAAGCGCCCCGGATTGACCGGGCATCCGGAATTCGAGATGGCGCTCGTGGAGCTCTATCGCACCACCGGCGACCGCCGCTACCTCGACTTCGCTCACTATTTCCTGACCGGCGACGGCGTGCGGCTGGGTTTGACTGACGCGCAAATCACCTATCTATTCAGCGGGATCCCGTTCACGTCGCGCCCCGAGTTCGTCGGTCACGCCGTGCGCGCTCTCTACGCCTCCAGCGGCGCCACGGACTACTTCCTCGAGACCGGCGACCCCGCTTACCGTCAAACGCTGGACCGGCTCTGGCAGGACCTGGTCGACCGCAAGATGTACATCACGGGTGGAGTAGGGTCGCAGTCGGAACATGAATCGTTCGGCCCGGCCTACGATTTGCCCAACGCTCGCGCCTACGCCGAAACCTGCGCGGCCATCGCCAGCTTCATGTGGAATTGGCGCCTGCTGGCCGCCAGTGCCCAGGCGCGCTATGCGGACGTCATGGAGCGCGCTCTTTACAACGGGATCAACTCCGGCATGTCCCTCTCGGGCACGCTTTATTGCTACACCAACCCCCTGGAATCGAACGGAGACAGGGAAATCCGCAACCCTTGGTACGACACCCCCTGCTGCCTTTCAAATATCGAGCGTACTTTCGCCGCGCTGCCCGGCTATTTTTACAGCACTAGCCCCGCGGGTGTTTACGTGCATTTCTTCCACGCCTCTACGCTTAACTGGCACCTGGAAGACGGAACCGGTCTGAAACTGAGCCAAGAGACGAATTACCCCTGGGGTGACGCCGTCACGCTGAAGGTGAACCCCGCCGTGCCCTCCACGTTCAGCGTCTTTGTGCGGATACCCGGTTGGTCACGCGAGACGAAGGTTTCCGTCGATGGCCAGCCGCTCGCGGGGCTGGCCAGGCCGGGCGAGTACTTGGAAATCCACCGCGAATGGAAACCCAGCGACACGGTGCGCGTGCAATTCGACATGACTCCGCGGCTCACCGTGGCCAATCCTCGCGTACGCGATGATGTGGGCAAGGTGGCGGTCGAGCGCGGGCCGCTGGTCTATTGCCTCGAGCAGGTGGATCTGGGCGCAGAGACTGCGGTCTTTGATGTGGTTCTTCTCCAGGAAGGTCCCGACGCCGGCAAGGCGTTCCGTTCGGAGTACCGCGCTAATCTGCTGGGAGGGATTGTCATCCTGCGTCATCCCGGAGTTGTTTTGCGGAAGCCGTCTTCGCAAGAACCTTTGTACACTACCTTTGAAATGGGGGATCGGGCGTCCGCGGAGACGATCGACCTGACCCTTGTTCCGTACTATGCGTGGGGAAATCGCGGGCGCGGCCCGATGGAAGTGTGGGTGCCGGTTGTCGGCTCCGTGGACAGCGCGGCCGGGCGCACCGGCAGCCGCTGAGCGCAGTTCCCCGCTTACCGGAAGATCCAGCGGAGGAGCAGGCCGAGCCCGGCGAGGAATTTCACGCCGTCCAGTCCGGTGAACGACCCGTGCAGCGCCCAGAAGCGCGGCATGACGGGCGGAGGAGGATTGCGCGGAACGAAGTCCATGCTCCGTCCCAGCGAGATAATCAACGGCGTGATCACGAACGTCAAAATCGCCGACAAGGCCAGCATGGTCGCGGCTACGCCGATGCCCACCGCATCGCGCGGCGTCTGACGCCAGAGCAGTAGAAACAGAATCACTCCCAGCGCGATCTGCAGCGCGCCGTAGCCCCAAAAGAGGGTGCGATTGATTTCGGAAGCCAGATAGTGCAGCACCACGCGTGTCGAGCCTTCGCCTAAGGGCTTGGTGGCCTCCAGGAATTGCGGGTTCGCCCGCCTGAGCACGCGATCGACGGTTGCGAAGCTCTTGGTCGCCGCGAACCACATCGACAGCGTGGCCACCAGCCACGCACTCAGAATCGCCACTGCCAACACCTGTGTCCGTCCCATCAGATTCTCCGCCCGGAAGGCTTGATTCTACCGCTTTCGCTCGGGTAAGCTTGCGCCCGCATTATAGCGCAAGGCTTCGGGAACCTCGCCTCGCGGGCGCGAGTCCATTGCGCCGCACGCGAAGCCTCCGCGAAGCGCGCATCTTCTCAACCCCACAGGTGTCACATGCCCAGCGAATACGATGTGGTCATCATCGGCGCCGGCCACAACGGCCTGGTCACGGCAGGTTATCTCGCGCGTGCGGCCCTGCGCACGCTGGTGCTGGAATGCCGTCCCGTGGTGGGCGGCGCCTGCGTGACGGAAGAGATTTTTCCGGGCTTCAAATTCTCCACGACCTCTTATCTCTGCAGCCTGCTGCAGGAGAAAGTCACTAAGGACCTGGAACTCGAAAAGTTCGGCTTCGCGGTCTATCCCAAAAACCCTGCCTTCTTCAGCCCTTTTCCCGACGGCCGCTACCTGATCCTGTGGTCCGACAGTGGGAAGACTTGCGACGAGATCCGCAAGTTTTCCGCGCGCGACGCCGAGCAGTACCCGCATTATGAGGAGTACCTTGATCGCCTGGTGCGCTTCATCGAGCCGCTGCTGCTCGAAACCCCGCCGGACGTCGCCCGCCGTGGCCTCGACGACTGGCAGAAGCTGGCGGGCCTGGGCCGCCGCGTGGCGAAGATGCCCGCCGAAGAACTGGTCGGCCACTTGCGCATCCTGTCGCAGAGCGCGAAGGATTTTCTCGACCCGTGGTTCGAATCGGAGCAGCTCAAGGTGGTGCTTGCCACCGACGGTGTGATCGGCACCAAAGGCGGCCCTTATACGCCCGGCACGGCCTACGTGCTCTTCCATCACTGCATGGGCGGCGTGGGCGGCAAACGCGGTCTGTGGGGATTTGTGCGCGGCGGCATGGGCGGCCTCACGCAGGCAATGGCCGCTTCGGCCCGGTCCGCGGGGGCCGAGATTCGCACCGGCGCGCGCGTGGTGCGCATCCTCACGAAGGGTGGCCGCGCGCACGGCGTGGCGCTGGCAAGCGGGGAAGAAATACGCGCCAAGGCCGTCGCCTCGAACGCCGACCCCAAAGTCACTTTCCTAAAGCTCCTCGAGGAGCGCGAGCTTCCCGGGGATTTCTTCGCCGCGATTCGCGCCCTCAAGAGCGAAGGCGTCTCGATGAAGATCAACTTGGCGCTCGACGGCCTGCCGGACTTCACCTGCCTGCCCGGCGCGGCCGTCGCGCCGCATCACAAGACCACCATTCACATCTGCCCCACGCTCGAGTACATTGAGCGCGCCTACGACGATTCCAAGTACGGCCGCCCGAGCGCGCGGCCCATGCTCGAAATCACCATCCCCACGACCTACGACTCCAGCCTCGCGCCGCCGGGCAAACACGTGATGAACATCTTCCTGCAATACACGCCTTACACGCTTTCGCCCGAGGTGGCTCCGAGCTGGCACGCCATCAAGGAAAGCTACGCCGACCGCGTGATGGAGATGATCGAAGAGTACGCGCCGGGCTTCCAAAGCCGCGTCCTGCATCGCCACGTGGTGACGCCCCTCGACCTGGAAGAGGAGTACGGCATGACGGGCGGCAACATCTTCCACGGCGAGATGAGCGTGGACCAGCTCTACTTCCTGCGCCCCGTGCCCGGCTGGGCCAAGTACCGCACGCCGATTCGCGGGCTCTACCTGTGCGGCTCGGGCACGCACCCGGGAGGCGGCGTGATGGGCGCGCCCGGCCACAACGCCGCGCGCGAAATCCGGAAGGATTGGAAGAAGCTGAAGCGCGGGTGACACGCCGCCAGACGCAAGCTCGTCTGCGCCCTGTCGTCCGTGGCCCCCGCGGCGATCAGGAACCCCTGTCAAATCAGAATCTTAGCGCCTCGCTACGCGAGACGGCAATCTTGGCGGAGGTTTCTCGATACCGACCGGTAGCCGGAAATCCAGAGCTCGCCCGGGGCCGCTCACGGCGCAGGACTTCGCTCGTCTAAACTCTGAGACGGTCTTTTACGTATAACCGATGAGAAACGAGTTTGAAAGGAGAAGGCCTATATGAAGTCGCACCGCATGCTCCCTATGGGGATTCTGACGCTTGTTGCCATGTCTTTGTGTCTCACCGCGCCCGCCCGCGCCGTGGAGGGACATTTCGAGCGCACTTTGCAGGTTTCTGGCACCGTGGATCTCGACGTCCAGACGGGCTCCGGAACCATCGACGTGCACACGGGCGACAGCTCGACCGTACGCGTCTCCGGCGCCATCCGGACCGCGGGCGGCTGGCTCGACGGCGCCGGCGCGGAAAAAAAGGTCCGCTACCTCGAAGCCAACCCGCCCATCGAGCAGCACGGCAACATCATCAAGATCGGCCGCATTGAAGACGAGGAACTGCAGCGCAACATCTCCATCAGTTACGAGATCGTGGTTCCCGTCGAGACGCGCCTGCGCTCGAACTCCGGGTCCGGCGAACAGAATGTGAGCGGTCTGCGCGGCCCGGTGGAAGCATCCTCCGGCTCCGGCAACCTCCGGCTGACCAATATCGGGGACATGGTCAGAGCCTCGACCGGCTCCGGGCACATTTCCGTCGATGGGGTGAAGGGAACCGTGCGCGCCACGACCGGCAGCGGCGAGATCCTTGCCATAGGCGTGGCGGGCGGCCTGCATGCCTCGACGGGCAGCGGCAGCATCACACTTCGCCAGACCGCGCCGGGCGATGTGGAGGTCAGCACCGGCTCCGGCACTCTGCAGCTCGAGGGCGTTCACGGCGCCGTGCGCGCCCAAACCGCCAGCGGCAACATCCTGGTGGAGGGCGAGGGCGCAGGTTCCTGGCGGCTCTCGACCGCTTCCGGCGGGGTCACCGTGCGCCTGCCCAGCCAGCAGGGATTCGCGCTCCACGCGCGCACGGTTTCCGGCAGCATCCACACCGCGCGCGAGATGACCGTGCAGGGCACCTTCGGCAGACACGAACTGGAGGGCAAGGTCGGCAACGGTGGCTTCCTGCTGGATGTGAGCACCGTCTCCGGGAACATCCGGGTCGAGTAGCTGCGCCGCGGACAAGGTCTTTCGAGTCGGTCGCCCCAGCCGTCGCAGGTTCGGCGCGGTTGAATGGCCACAATCCCGCAAGGTGTGATTGCGCCACCTTTTTCTTGCCGCCCTCACTTCCCCGGGATGGGTACGATCGCTTCCCGCCCTGTCACACGGTCGCGAAATTCCCGGTGATGCTAATGTCGTTGAGGGGGTTCGCGCCGAGCGCCAGGAGATCCGCGCGCTGGCCGGGCTCTTCAGGTAAGGATCGCCGCCGGCCCTGCCATGGTGATTCGATCGGGCGCGTGGCATAATACCCCAATTATTCGTCATCCCTGTTCCCAGCAAGGAGGTCTTGCATGAAGCGCTGGGCGGTTCTGGTCGTTTTTGTCTATTTCCTCATCCTCGTTGCCCTGACTTCGCCGATGCTCCTCGCTGCCTTCTATCCACAGATGAAGGCGCATGACTCGCTCGGGGTTTTTTCAGAGTGGATGTACTGGGCCGGGTTGGGAGTGATGATTGTGGGGCAGGCGGTCATGTTGCTCATCCCGGTTGACGTGGCGATGCAGCGACCCACGACCCGCCGGTCCGTGCTCTGGCCGTTGCTAGCTTCCGGACTGATGGTGGGCGTGCTCGGCGCGGGGGCGGGGGCTTCCATCCTCGAATTCATCCGGCGAGACAAAGCCCTGAACCTGGTGGGCAAGGGAGTGCCTCTGCTCGCGGTGATCGTGCCCGTGTGGGCGGTGTGGAGCATAGTTTTCTACCGGACCGGCCGCGGCGCTGCGGCGATGGACGTCATCACGAGACAGTGTCGCTATCTCCTGAGGGGGAGCGTCCTGGAACTGCTCGTCGCCATACCCACCCACATCGTGGCCCGCGCGCGGCAGTACTGCTGCGCGGGTTTATTGACCTTCCTGGGGATAGCTTTCGGCGTGTCCGTGATGCTCTTTTCCTTCGGGCCGAGCGTGTTCTTCCTTTTCGTCCAACGTTGGAAGCGGTTGCAGCCTCAACCCGGGCGGGAAGCTGACTGAACTTTTCGCCTGCAACCCGCGCGCAGGTTGCAGGGGCGGACCCAAGCCTAAATTGACAGGCCTGCCCGCAAGGCGTAGCATCGTTACAACATGGCTCAAACCGCACGCGGTCACAGAAAACTCGAAGTGGTTTGCCCGTGCTGTGGCGCGGTCCTGAGTGTGGACGCCGAACTGGGCAAAGTGCTGCACCATCAGGCGCCGCCCAAGCACGAAAAGGCTCCGGACCTGAGCCACGCCGCGCAGCTCCTCAAGAAAGAAGCCGAGCGCCGCGAAGCGCTCTTCCGTCACAGCGCCGACGAAGAGAAGGTCAAATCGGAATTGCTCGACCGCAAGTTCAAAGAGGCGTTCGAGAAGACCAAAGACCAGCCCACCGGCCCGCCGCTCAGGGATATTGACCTCGACTGAGTCTTCGCAGACAATCGCCCATCCCCCATTGGCCCAATCTCCCGATGGCCCAGATTCCCGACTATCTCTTTTCCCCTCAGCCACTTCCATTCGCAGGAAAGGCCGGAAGCCCATGGCGTTCCGCCCTTCGCCTTCCTTGACAACCCCCCCACGCAAGCTATAATTAACAATTTGTGTTGACGAGGCCGGGGTGCGCATAACCCTCGCAGAACTTGAGGTCCACCGGGTCATTGCCTCTGAGAACTATGTCCCGGGCGCGCTCGATTTTCACGGAGCCGAGTTCCGGCAAGCGGCGGCGCTCAAGATTGGCGCCACGGCGGAGCTGCTAGGGGCGGAGATTCGCATTCGAGGGCACCTCGCGACGCGCCTCGAGGCCAGTTGCGACCGCTGCTTGGGTGCAGTGGTGATTCCGGTGGAGCGCGATTTCGACCTCTTCTACCGGCCGGTCAAGACCATTGCCAAGGAAGAGGAGATCGAAATCTCCGAGGACGAGCTGGAAATCGGCTTTTACTCCGGGGACGGGATCGAACTGGCGGAGGTGGCCACGGAGCAGGTGATCCTCTCCGTGCCCATGAAGGTGATTTGCCGGGCCGACTGCCGGGGCTTGTGCCCGGCCTGCGGGGCCAATCGGAATCTCGTATCGTGCCACTGCTCGCCCCCGCAGGAAGATTCTCCTTTTGCTTCGCTCAAGGAACAGTGATCCCGGGGTGGCTCGGAGGAGCGATACCCACCCGAGCCGTTCCCGTCGGAAGCTAACGAGCCGGGAGTGATTGCCTGCCGGGCCGCGAGGCTTCATCCCCGCGCGGGCTTCCGTATTTGACAAAAGAAAAGGAAAGCTATGCCGAATCCCAAACGACGACATTCCAAAGCGCGGCGGAATCGCCGGCGGGCGCACGATCATCTGACGGCGCCAGCGATGGCCGAGTGCCCGCACTGTCACGAAATGAAGCTGCCTCACCAAGCCTGCCCGCACTGTGGTTACTACCGCAGCCGGGAAGTGATCCTGGTGGAGGAATCAGCTTAAAGTGTCAGGCGATGGCCCCTCGGAAGCTCGACCCGGCGCGACCATGCTTCCCGCGCCGGCCATATTTCACCGTTTGAATTGACCACCATGCGACGCATCGTCGTTGACGCCATGGGCACCGACGCGGCACCCGGGCCGGAAGTCGAGGGAGCAATCCAGGCCGCGCGGGAGGGATACGCGGAAGTCCTGCTGGCCGGGCCGCAAGACCGGCTGAGCCGCGAGCTCAGCCGGCGCGACGCCCAGCGCCTGCCCATCGAGATCGTCCACGCCAGCGAAGCGGTTACCATGGCGGACAAGGCGACAAAGGCCTTCCGCGCCAAGCGGGACTCCTCCCTGCGCGTGGCGGCGCGGCTGGTGCACGAGGGCAAGGCCGACGGCATGATCAGCGCCGGCAACACCGGCGCCGTGATGACCACGGCCAAGATCGTGCTGGGAGCCCTGGAAGGCGTGGACCGCCCCGCGCTGGCGCAAGTTTTCCCCACCTCGAAAGGCACTGCCGCCGTGCTGCTCGACGTGGGCGCCAACGTCGACTGCAAAGCTCACCACCTGGTCGAGTTCGCGGTGATGGGCGAAATCTATTACCGCGCCATCTTTGGCGTGGAGCGGCCGCGCATCGGCCTGCTCTCCATCGGTCAGGAAGAGCACAAGGGGAACGATCTGACGCGCGAGGCGCTGGTCCTGCTCAAGCAGCTTGACGCGAATTTTGTTGGCAACGTGGAAGGCCGCGACCTTTACAATGGTCGCGTGGAAGTGGTCGTTTGCGACGGCTTTATCGGCAACGTGGCCCTGAAGATTAGCGAAGGACTTGTGGAAGCGGTCTCCAGCCTCCTGAAGGAAGCCCTTTCCAGCACGCTCTCCTCCAAAGTTGGTTACGTGCTGGCCCGAAAAGCCTTCCAGAATTTCAAGAAGCGGGTGGATTATTCCGAGTACGGCGGCGCGCCCCTGCTGGGCGTGAAAGGCGTGTGCATCATCTGCCACGGCGGATCGAACGCCAACGCCATCAAGAATGCCATCCGCGTCGCGGCGGAATTCGCGACCGGAAAAGTGAACGAGAAGATTGAACGCGACTTGGCGGGTGCTTCCCTGGGCAATCTCAAAGGGTAGTCAAGGGTTCCAGTCTTCGTCGGGCCTCCCCTCCGTCAACGCAAGTGTACGGCCACCTGAGGAGTCTCTATGTATGTAGCAGGCGTGTTAGGAACCGGCTCGGCGCTGCCGGAGAAAGTCATCACCAACTTCGATCTCGAAAAAGTGGTGGACACCTCCGACCAGTGGATCACCTCGCGCACCGGCATCAAAGAGCGTCGCCAGGCCGCTCCTGACGAAACCACCTCCACACTCTCGGTGCAGGCTTCCCGCAAGGCTCTGGCGAAAGCGGGGATCAAAGCTGCGGATCTCGACCTGATCATCTGTTCTACCATTTCGCCAGACATGCCGCTGCCTTCCACCGCCTCGCTCATCCAGCACGCGCTCGGCGCGCGCGGGTGCTGCGCCTTCGACTTGGCCGCCGCCTGTTCCGGGTTTCTTTTCGGCATGACCGTGGCCGAGCAATTCATCCGCACCGACGCGGCGAAATACGTGCTGGTCATCGGCGCCGAGCTGCTCTCGCGTTATCTCGATTATAAGGACCGCGCCACATGCGTCATTTTCGGAGACGGCGTAGCTGCGGCGGTGTTCGGGCCCGTCGAGCCGCCTTCGGGAATCTTGGCGCACGAGCTGCACACCGAAGGCCAGTACGCAGATCACCTCTTCATTCCCGCCGGTGGTACCGCCCTGCCCGCCTCCCGCAAGACCGTTGAGGAGGGCGCGCATTACATCAAGATGCGCGGCAACGAGTTGTTCAAGGTGGCCGTCCGCAGCCTGGAAGACGTGTCGCGCCAAGTGCTGAAGAAAGCCGGGCTCACGGCCGATGACCTCGACCTCTTCATCCCGCACCAGGCCAATCAGCGCATTACCGAGGCGGTTCGCGAGCGGCTGGGCGTGTGCCCCGAAAAGATCTATAACAACATCAGCCGCGTCGGCAACACCTCCTCGGCCTCGATCCCCATTTGCTTGGATGAATGCGTGCAAAGCGGCCGCCTGAAAAAGGGGGATCTCGTGCTGATGTCCGCCTTCGGCGCGGGCGTCACCTGGGGAGCGGTGCTGATGCGGTGGTGAGGGAAACCCGTCCGTTGTCGGCCCCGATAGGGAAGCCGATGCAGGGGCGACGGACGACTGACAACGGACCACGGACAGACTCGAAGGTGAGCTTGGCGAAGACTGCTTTCATCTTTCCCGGTCAAGGTTCTCAATACCCCGGCATGGGCCGCGAGCTGGCGGAAAACTTCGCCTGCGCGCGTGCCGTTTTCAAGGAAGCCGATGGTGCGCTGGGTTTCGCGATCTCCAAGCTCTGCTTTGAGGGCCCCGCGGAAGCGCTGCAGCTCACCGCCAACACGCAGCCCGCGATTCTCGTCGTTTCCGTGGCCGCAGCGATGGTCTTGCGCGAGAAAGGCCTTCAGGCGGACTATGTAGCGGGGCACAGCTTGGGTGAATACTCGGCCCTCGTGGTGGCGGGCGCCTTACGCTTGGCCGACGCCGTGCGATTGGTTCGCCAGCGCGGCCAGTACATGCAGGAAGCTGTGCCGGTGGGCCAGGGCGCCATGGCGGCGATCCTGGGCCTAGACGCTGCCGCGCTCGAGGAAGTCTGCCGCGCCGCCGCGCAAGGCGAAGTAGTCTCTCCGGCGAACTTGAACTCCCCGGGACAGGTGGTGATCGCGGGAAGCGCCGCAGCCGTGGCGAGAGCTGTCGAACTGGCGAAAGCCCGCGGCGCCAAGCGCGCGATCATGCTCAACGTGAGCGCGCCTTTCCACTGCGCCTTGATGAAGCCCGCGCAGGACCGCCTGAGTGTTGATCTGGATGCCACCGAAGTGTATGACCCGCAAGTGCCGCTCGTGAACAATGTCAGCGCGCAGGTGGTAATTTTCGCACGCCTCATTCGCGAAGGGCTAAAACACCAGGTCACATCTCCCGTGCGCTGGGAGGAATCGATGCGCCGCCTGCGCAGGGAAGGCGTGGAGATGTTCGTGGAAGTCGGACCGGGCAAAGTGCTGTCGGGACTGCTTCGGCAGATCGATCGCGGGGCCGAGTGCCTGCGCGTCGAGGACGTCGCCACGCTCAGCGAAGTCCTGGCGCGGCTGGCGTCTGCGTCGGCGTAGTAGGCTGAGGAAAAATGGATTCCGCGGCGGAAAGGCGGGGCGGCACCTGTCCCGATGGTTTGCATCGGGAACCCCGCCGCCTGAGAAGACAGGAGTCGGTAAGAATATGCTGAACTTCGAAGGACGCGTGGCGATCGTGACGGGCGGCGCGCAGGGAATTGGCCGGGCCACGGTGATGGCGCTGGCAGAGCGTGGCGCCAGCATCGGGTTGACCAACATCCGCTGCGCCAAGCTCGATTCAACGATCAAGGAACTCGAGGACATGGGGCGCAAGGTGCTGAAGTTCTGCGTCGATGTCACCGATGTCGAGGCCGTCCAGGAGATGGTGGAACAGACCGTGGCCACTTGGGGCAAGATCGATATCCTGGTGAACAACGCGGGCATTACCAAGGACAACCTGGTGATGCGAATGAAAACCGACGAGTGGGAAGCCGTCCTCAAAACCAACCTGGATGGCGCCTTCTACTGCATCCGCGCCGTCCTGCCCACCATGGTCCGGCAGCGTTACGGGCGCATCATTAATATCGCCTCCGTGGTCGCGCAAGCCGGAAACGTGGGCCAGGCGAACTACATCGCTTCCAAAGCAGGAATTATCGGTCTCACCAAGGCCGTGGCTGCGGAGGTCGCCCGGCGCAACATTACGGTGAACGCCATCGCCCCGGGTTTCATTAACACGCCCATGACGGAGGGTCTTCCTCCCGAGGTCAAGGAGAAGATGCTCAGCATGATTCCCATGGGGCGCATGGGCACTGACAGCGAAGTGGCCCAGGGGGTGCTTTTCCTGGCCTCCCCGGAGACGAGCTACATTACGGGCCACGTACTCAATATTAACGGTGGCATGTACATGGCATAGCGGGCGAGACCGGCTCGGTCGTATGTCGCTTGACGCTTGCCGGTAGCACAGTTAGAATGGGCGCCCCCATGTAACTTGAGGAGGATGGACTGATGGCTTCGCCCGAAGAGAAGGTGAAACAGATCATTGTGGAACAGCTCGGAGTGGATGAGTCCGAAGTGACACCCACCGCGCACTTCGTCGACGACCTCGGCGCCGATTCACTCGACCTCGTGGAACTGGTGATGGCGTTTGAAGAGGCCTTTGAGATCGAGATCCCGGACGAGGACGCGGAGAAGATCACCACCGTCAAAGACGCGATCGACTACATTCAAGCCCACGTGAAGCCCGCGAAGAACTGACTGCCGTAGGGCAAGTCTCCACAGGAGGAGCACAGCTTGACGCGGAGAGTCGTCGTGACCGGTGTGGGATTGCTCACCGCCGTCGGCCTCGACACGGCGGAGTCGTGGCAGAATCTCCTGGCCGGCAAGAGCGGCGTGGCGCCCATCACGCATTTTGATACTACCGGCTTCTCCGCCACCATTGCGGCGGAAGTCAAGGGCTTCGACCCGCTGCAGGTCATCGAAAAGAAAGAACTGAAGAAGATGGGCCTCTTCATTCAGTTCGCCCTCGCCGCCGCGCAGCAGGCTGTGCAGCAGTCCCAGCTCCAGGTCACTCCGGACATCGCCGAGCGCGTGGGCGTCTATATCGGTTCCGGCATCGGAGGATTCGACGTCATCGAACGCGAGCACACGGCGCTCATGCAGGGTGGCCCGCGCAAGATTTCTCCTTTCTTCATTCCGGCGGCCATCGTCAACCTCGCTTCCGGCCACGTTTCCATCCGCTATGGCGCCAAGGGGCCGAACTCGGCCACCTGCACCGCGTGCTCTTCCAGCGCCCACGCGGTGGGCGATTCTTTCAAGCTCATCCAGCGCTGCGCTGCCGACGTGATGATCTGCGGCGGCGCCGAGGCGGCCATCACGCCCATGGGCGTGGGTGGATTTGCGGCCATGCGCGCGCTTTCGACGCGCAACCAAGAACCCGAAAAAGCCAGCCGCCCGTTCGACAAGGAGCGCGACGGCTTCGTGATCGGCGAAGGGGCCGGCATCCTCATCCTGGAAGAACTGGGCTTTGCGCTGAAGCGCGGCGCGCCGATTCTCGCCGAAGTCGTCGGCTACGGCATGTCGGGCGACGCCTTCCACATTACGCAGCCCGATGAAAGTGCCGGCGGCGCCGCGCGCGCCATGCAGGCGACGCTCGCGGACGCGGAGGTTCTCCCCGAGCAGGTCGGTTACATCAACGCCCATGGCACCTCCACGCCCTACAACGATCGCCTGGAAACCTTGGCCATCAAGAAAGTCTTCGGTGACCACGCCCGCAAGCTGGCGGTGAGTTCCACCAAGTCCATGACCGGCCATTTGCTGGGCGGTGCGGGCGGCCTCGAAGCAGGCATCACGGTGCTCGCCCTGCGCGACCAGATGTTACCCCCCACCATCAATCTCGAACACCCCGATCCGGATTGCGATCTGGACTACGTCCCCAATCAGGCGCGCCAGGCCGAGGTCGAATACGCGCTCTCGAATTCCTTCGGCTTCGGCGGCACCAATGCCGCCTTGCTCTTGAAGCGGTATACGGGGTAGTATCTGCCCTTTGTTGCGCCGGTCTGTCTTTCCCGATGGCCTGATGCTGTGAAGAAACGGCTGCCTTAACCGCAGAGGCGCCGAGACGCCGAGGAATGGCTTTTCACTTTCACATCTCAGCGCCTCCGCGGTGAGAAGGGTTTTGGGATTATTCCGCAGCTTCTCAACATCGGGATGACCGGCGGTCGCTTGCTATCAGCTATCTCGGTGCTGCGCTATCTTGCGGATTCGCATATAATCACACCCCCGCCGCCGACCCCTCGGCTGGCGGCAGCATCGTGGGAAGACTTCCTAGGAGTGAACACCAGCCGTGAAAATCGTCGTTTGCATCAAGCAAGTTCCCTCCCGTGACTCCGTGCTGCGGCTGAACTCGGCCGGCACGTGGGTGCAGGAAACCGATCTCAGTTTCGAAGTCAACGAGCCGGATATCTACGCGCTCGAGGAAGGCCTGCGCCTGAAGGAAAAGCACGGCGGCGAAGTAGTGCTCGCCACCCTCGGACCGGCGCGCGCCCAGCAGGCCATCAAGGAAGGTCTGGCCAAGGGCGCCGACCGCGCGCTGCATCTTGACGATCCGGCCTTCGCCACACTGGATGCTTTCGGCATCGCGCGCGCGCTCGCGAAGGCCATCGAGAAAGAAAAGCCCGACATCGTCCTGACCGGTCTGCAGTCCGACGATTTCGGGTTCGCCCAGACCGGCGTAGTCCTGGCGGAATTCCTCGGCCTGCCCCACTCGACGATCATTATGGAGATCCAGGTGGAGGGCGGCGCCGTGCGTGTGAAGCGCGAGCTCGAAGGCGGTTGGTTCCAGTGGATCGGCCTGCCGCTACCTGCCGTGCTCACCATTCAGTCCGGCATCAACAAGCCCCGCTATGCCACGCTGAAAGGCATCATGGCGGCGAAGTCGAAGCCCGCGCAGAAGCTCACGGCGGCCGATCTCGCCCTCAGCGCGGAGGACCTGGCGCCCCGCCAGCGGATCGCGAGGGTCTATGTCCCGGCGAAGGCTGCCCAAGCGGAGTTCTTGCAAGGTAGCCCCAAAGAAATCGCCACCCGTCTCGTCGACAAACTCAAGAACGACGCCCGGGTGATTTAACGGCACAAGGAGGCTCGCCATGTTTGTGCACATCTGGAGAATGCGCGCCCGCAAAAAGCGCGTCGAAGATTACGAGAAATTCGGCCGGCAGGTGACTGTGCCCTCGCTCAAGAAAATCGAGGGCTGCCTCGGAGCCCACTTCATCCGGACCTTCGAGGCGCGCAAGCCGGAATACCTCTGGCTGGTTTTTTGGAAAGATCAGAAAGCGCTGGAAGCCGCACGCACCAATCCCGTCTGGCGCGAGCAGATCAAGAAGTTCGAAGCCGGCAAGTTCTACAAGACAATTCCTCTCGAGCTCGTCTGCGAGTGCCTCGATTCCTTCGGCATGCCTGCGGAAAAACCCAAGCGGGCTGGCAAGGCGGAGACATCAGAAAAAGCGGAAGAGGCCGAGAAGCCACCGGCGGAGGAACCCGACGAGACGAAATCTTCCCGCCCGGCGACCCCGGGCCCGACCCCTGAAGGCGAGTAGGCTAACATCTTTATCGGGAGCGCCGGCGCATGAGCCGGTACGGTTCACACTATGGCTGATCACATTCTGGTTTTCGTAGAACACCAGGGCGGGAAGCTGACCCGCCCCACTTGGGAGGCGCTGGCGGCCGGCCAGCGCCTGGGGCAGGACCTGGGCACGGCGGTCGCCGCTGTCCTCCTGGGCGGCAACCTCGCCTCGCTTGCCTCGGAGCTCGCTGCCGTTGCAGTCCAGGAAGTCCTTACCGTCGATTCCCCGCTGCTGGCGGAGTACACCGCGGACGGCTACTCGCTCGCTTTGCGCGCCGTCATCGAGCAGCAGAAGCCGCGCTTCGTCGTCTTCAGCCACACTTATCAGGTCCGCGACTTTGCGCCCAAGCTCGCGGCGTCGCTCGATCGCGGCCTGGTAAGCGACTGCCTGGGCTTTCGAAACGAAGGTGGGAAGCTGCTCTTCGTCCGGCAGGTTTTCCAGGGGAAATATTCCGCGGACGTCGAATTCGCGGGCGCTGCGCCTTACTTCGTCACGTTTCAGGCCGCGGCGTTTCGCGAAGATTCCGTCCAGCGCGGCGCCGGCGCGGCCGGAATCACGCCCGTGGCGGTGGAGCTCGCCGCTGACTCCATTCGCGCCAAGCCCGGCGAGCGCTTCCGCGAAGCGAAGCAAGCGGTCGACCTGACTCAGGCGGAAATCATCGTCGCCGTGGGTCGCGGCATCAAGGCTCCCGAAAACCTCGAGCTCGCCAAGAAGCTCGCCGAAGCCCTGGGCGGCGAGCTCGGCGCCTCGCGGCCCATCTGCGACAGCGGCTGGCTGCCCATGGACCGCCAGATCGGCAGCTCCGGGCAAACCGTGGCGCCCAAGCTCTACGTGGCGCTGGGGATCTCCGGTGCGATCCAACACATGGTGGGCATGAAAGGGTCCCATACGGTCGTGGCGATCAATAGAGACAAGGAAGCACCTATTTTCGAAGTCGCCACTTACGGAATTGTGGGCGACCTCTTCGAAGTCGTTCCGCCGCTGGTCGAGGAAATCAAGAAGGTGAAGTCATAGGGCGGGCGCGAATCGCGGGCCTCCGCGGGCAGTCAATTACTCGGCGAATCGGAAGGAGTAGGGGCGACGCGGCGCGTCGCCCTTGCCCCGGAGACGCCTCGTACCGCCGATCCCCAATAATCTCGAGGAGGCCTTCCGTCGGGGCGAGGCGACGCCTCGCCCCGACAATCTTCACCCGCTGTTATCGAACGATTGGGGAGCGTTGGTGGTGGGTCAGTTCGCCCCGCTTACTTCTTGGGAACCCAGGTGAATTCCCCCCAGGTCGTCTGCAGCACCTGGCATTTGTTGACATCGAAATTCCTCAAGGTCTCCGAGTGGCCGGTGATCTTTTCCGGCGAAATCGAGTCCACCTCAAATCGCACGGTGAGATGGCAGACCTTGGTATCTTTCCCGGCGGGCGCTCCGGGAACCGCGAAGAGCATGTTGATGCTCGACGAACCCACCCACTTCGGCCCCGCTCGGCGGCACTCCGTGCGGATATAAACCCCTTGCTTGGCGGCAGCGGGAGGAATGTTCACCCATTCGGCGCGAAACAGGTCATTGGTTACGTCCACGCGGAAGTCGTGCTGGGAGGCGTCCGAGCGCCAGATCTTGGCAAGCTGGCCGGTCACGCCCTTGGTCGTTGTGGTCCCGGACTGCGCCGCCGCAGATGATTTTTGTGCGTTCGCTGCAAACTGCGGAATTGCCAGAAGGGCCGCTACAATCATCAAAGCAAGCTTGCACTGGATGCCCGTGGGTTTCAATGCGTCCTCCTCCCTGCTCGTTGCGACTAATCGATTCCTGCTTTCGCTTCCCTGCCGGAATTTTATTCGCTCAACGGAGCCGCCTCATTCTACCCGGCCCTTCCAAGTCAAGCCACCGAAAACCGCGTCATGGCAACCCGCTACTTCCCAAGAAGGGCCGGAGCGACCGCGCTGCCTTGACATTTCCATGGGCCGAAGCCACACTTGCCGCCGGGGGTAGAAAGCCATGCGTGAAGCGGTCATCCTTTCGGCCTGCCGCACGGCCATCGGGAAATTCCAGGGTTCCCTCACACCTTTTTCCGCGGTGGATTTGGGAGCCTTCGCGGTCCGGGAAGCCGTGCAGCGGGCAGGCATCGAACCTCCCCAGGTCGATGAAATCATTATGGGCAACGTCGTGTCGGCGGGACTCGGCCAGAATCCCGCACGCCAGGCGGGACTGAAAGGCGGGCTCCATCCTCACGTCGCCGCCATGACCATCAACAAAGTGTGCGGCTCGGGCCTGAAAGCTGCGGCGCTGGCCGCGCAAGCCATCCAGACCGGCAATGCTGAAATCGTCGTGGCGGGCGGCATGGAGTCGATGACCAACAGCCCTTACCTCCTGCCGCAGCTCCGCGCGGGATTGCGTCTGGGGCACGGCAAAGTGCTCGACTCCATGATCACCGACGGCCTGTGGGACGCCTACGAGGATTTCCACATGGGGATGACGGGGGAACTGGTGGCAGAGAAATATCACATCACACGCCAGCGGCAGGATGAGTATGCGGTCGAAAGCCACTGCCGCGCCATCCAGGCCATCAAGAATGGCCGCTTCAAAGACCAGATTGTGCCCGTCGCGATCCCGCAGAAGAAAGGTGAGCCGATTGAGTTTGCGACCGATGAATCGCCGCGCGCGGATACCTCGCTGGAAGCGCTCGCGAAGCTTCGGCCCGCCTTCAAACCGGAAGGCACCGTCACCGCTGGGAACGCTCCGGGCACGAACGACGGCGCAGCGGCGCTGGTCGTCACCTCGCTTGAAAAGGCGCGCGAGCTGGGTAAGACGCCCCTGGCGCGCGTCGCGGGGCAGGCGGTGAGCGGCGTTGATCCGAAGTGGGTGATGATGGCGCCGGTCGATGCCGTGCGGATGCTGCTGAAAAAACTCAACTGGAAAAACGAAGACGTGGACCTCTACGAACTGAACGAAGCCTTCTCCGTCCAGGCCATCGCCGTGATCGAGCAATTGGGGCTCGACCCGGCGAAGACCAACGTGAACGGCGGCGCCGTCGCGCTTGGGCACCCCATCGGCGCCTCCGGCGCGCGAATCCTTGTTACTCTGCTCTACGAAATGGCGCGACGCAACGTGAAGCGCGGCGTAGCGGCGCTTTGTCTGGGAGGCGGCAATGCGGTGGCCCTGGCCGTTGAGCGATTTAACGATTGAGTGATTTAGCGACTGGGGGATGACGAGGTGAAACTCGAAAAGCGAAATTCGAAACTCGCCCTGGAAGCTTCGGTCGAGTTTCGATTTTCCAATTTCGAATTTCGGGTGAACTGCCTAATCCTGGAACGGTTCCCGGTCTGAAGAGCGGAGAATAACTTGGAAATCATAACCGTTGGTGTAGTCGGTGCGGGGACGATGGGGCACGGCATTGCGCAGGTAATGCTGCGCGCGGGGCATCGCGTCCTGCTGCTCGATATTTCTCAAGACTTCGTCGAGGCGGGCGCGAAAAGGATCGCGAAAGGGTTGGCTCGTGACGTCGAAAAGGCTCGCATGACGGCGGACGAGCGCGAGCAGGGGCTGGCGCGGCTGAAGCCCACGACCGTGGTGGCGGACCTTGCCGATGCCGATTTCGTCATCGAGGCGGTGACGGAGAAGTTCGACGCGAAGGTCGGCGTCTACCGCTCGCTCGAGCCACACTGCCGCCCGGAGGCGATCTTCGCGAGTAACACGTCTTCCATTTCCATCACCCGCCTCGCCGCCGCAACGCAGCGCCCCACCAAGTTCGTCGGGCTACATTTCTTCAACCCCGTGCCTGTGATGAAGCTGGTGGAGGTCGTACCGGGCCTCCAAACGTCGCCCGAAACTGCCGATAAAGCCGTGACGCTTGCCGCGTCGGCGGGCAAGACTCCGGTGCGGGTGAACGACTTCCCGGGGTTCGTGTCGAACCGCGTGCTGATGCCGATGATCAACGAGGCCGTGTTTTGCCTGATGGAGGGGGTAGCAGACGCCCAAGGGATCGACAGCGTGATGAAGCTGGGCATGAACCATCCCATGGGGCCGCTCGAGCTCGCCGACCTGATCGGTCTGGACGTTTGCCTCGATATCCTGAAGGTGCTTTACGAAAGCTTCCGCGACCCCAAATATCGCCCCTGCCCGCTGCTCGAGAAGATGGTCGCTGCCGGCCGGCTGGGCCGCAAGACAGGGAGGGGGTTTTGCGAGTATGCTAAGTGACAGGACAAAGGGCCAGAGAGGGTCACGCAGGACCGGGATGTAGAGAAAATGCCCACAGTCCTTCGAGAGGGACCTTATCGGTTTTTCTTTTACTCTGCGGATGCTGCCGGGCCGCCGCACATTCAGGAGGTCGTCCGTCGCCTACGAGGGATCTTCTCTGCCGGTTGGCTGGACCGCAAGACAGGAAGAGTTTTTTGTGTGTACCCGGAGGGAAGAGCGTCTCCGTGAGTTAAGAATTTCCTCATGTACCGTGACGGGCGCGTCGATAATATAGATAGAGCAGACAACCTGAGCTCGCTCGAACTTGCAGACTATCGACGTCCAAACAAGGGAGGTCTTAAATGCCCGAAGAGCGAACGGAAAAGATCAAGGCCATTGACCTGGCGTTGACGCAGATTGAAAAACAATTTGGCAAAGGCTCGATCATGCGCTTGGGCACGAAGGACGCGCTCGTCCCCGTGGAGATCATCCCTACGGGCGCGCTTTCCTTTGACGCGGCATTGGGTGTGGGCGGAATGCCGCGAGGACGGGTGGTGGAGATTTTCGGCCCCGAGTCGAGCGGCAAGACCACGATCGCACTGCACGTGGTGGCGGAGGCCCAGAAGCGGGGCGGGATGGCGGCCTTCATCGACGCCGAGCACGCCATGGACGCCGCCTACGCCAAGAGGCTGGGCGTGGATGTGGACAACCTGCTAGTCTCGCAGCCCGACTACGGCGAGCAAGCGCTGGAAATCGCCGAAGCGCTGGTGCGCTCGAACGCCATTGACGTGCTGGTGGTGGATTCCGTCGCGGCGCTCGTTCCCAAGGCCGAGCTCGATGGCGACATGGGCGATTCGCTTCCCGGCCTGCAGGCGCGGCTGATGTCGCAAGCGCTGCGCAAGCTTGCGGGCATTGTTGCCAAATCGAAGACCTGCCTGATCTTCATCAACCAGATTCGCGAGAAAATCGGGGTGATGTTCGGCAACCCCGAAACGACCTCGGGCGGCCGCGCGCTCAAGTTCTATGCCACAGTCCGCGTGGACATCCGGCGCATCGCCTCCATCAAGGATGGCGACCGAGTCGTGGGGAACCGGACGAAAGTAAAAATCGTGAAAAACAAGATTGCCGCTCCATTTCGGGAGGCGGAATTTGATATCCTCTATGGTGAGGGGATCTCGAAAGAGGGCGACCTGATCGATCTCGCCGCCGAGCACAACATTCTGGAGAAGAGCGGCGCGTGGTTCTCCTATGGGGGCGAGCGCATCGGCCAGGGGCGGGAAAACGCCCGGCAGTTCCTGCGCGACAACCCCGAGGTCTGCAAGAAACTGGAGGGGGAAGTTCGCAAGGCTTTGAATCTGCCCGTGCGCGCGGAATTGGCCGCCGCGGCGGCGTCCGCGGAGGGTGCTGCCCCGGCGCGGGGTAAGAAATAAAAACTTGGGGGGCGGTTGCGGGGCCGGTCGCCGCGGCTGAAAGCCCGCCAATCCTAAAGGTGGGCCGAAGGTCCGCCGATCTTAATGGTGGGCGACCCGTACGCCCCCAGGTATGGAGCGTAAGTTGTCTTGCGTCGAGACCTTCCTTCGTTCACCAGCGCCAGGGGAGACGAAGTGAGGCCAGCGTCAACCACAAACGAGGAGGTCGGCAGAGAATCTTGTTGAAGCGACTTGCCATCCTGGCCTTGGCAACTGTCTGGTTGTTGGGGATCGATCCTGTCGTTGCACCGGGCGCGAACCCGAAGAGCAGCGACGCCCCCTCCACCACCTCCCCAAAGTCTTCCGCCAAATCCCCAGCCCGCAAGACGACCACCGCCCGCCGGACGCGCCGCTCGCGACGTGCGCGCAACCCCTGGCGAATCAGCTCCTTCGGCGAACCCACCGCATACGATAACCCCGCGGGCGATGACCCCGCCGTGCGGCAGGCGGCCGTCGAGGCCCTGGGGAACTGGAACGGCAGCATCGTGGTGGTCGATCCCACCAGCGGACGCATTCTGAGCATGGTGAATCAGAAGCTGGCGCTAACGAGCGGCTTCACGCCCTGCTCGACGTTCAAGCCGGTGGTCGCGCTAGCCGCGCTGAAGGAAGACATCATCACGCCCACCACCAAGCTCTATGTGGGCGGGCGGACGCACATGGACCTTACCGACGCCCTGGCGCGCTCGAATAACGTTTTCTTCCACAAGCTGGGAGAGATGCTGGGCTTCCATCGTCTCACCGAGTACGCGCGCGAGTTCGGCCTGGGACAGAAAGCGGGACTGAATATTCCGGGTGAGTCGGTAGGCCGCTATCCTTCCGCGCCACCCAAGGAAGGTGGCGTCGGCTACCTGGCTTACTACGGCCAGGACATCGAAGTGACGCCCCTACAGATGGCCGCCATCATTTCGACCATCGCCAACGGCGGCACGCTCTACGCGTTGCAGTACCCGCGCACGCCGGAAGAATTGGCGGCGTTCCGCCCCGTCGTGCGCCGGCGCCTGGACGCCTTGGCCGAGTTCATCCCGCAAATCCGCGACGGCTTGGCCGCGGCCGTCCTCTACGGGACGGCTCGCTCAGCCTACGATCCGGACCTTTCCATCTTCGGTAAAACCGGGACATGCAGCGAGAACGGCGCGCGCCTGGGCTGGTTCGTTTCCTACGCGGGCGGGCTCCAACCTCAATACGTGGTCGTGGTGTTACTGCGCGGCGGCCCCCTGATGTTTGGCCCGCACGCCGCGGAAATTGCCGGGCGCCTCTATCGCGAGCTGATCCCCAAGGAACACCCCACCCAGGCCAGCGGCGTTCCAGCTTTCTAGGACTAATCCGCGTAAGCCCCATGGCGGGCGAATCCGGTGCAAAACAGAAGCGTAATGCATAGCCTCATTAAGCTGGAACGGCACCAGCCGCGATTCCTCCTCCACGCAAATAGTAACGAATCGACTTCGTCGCCCCTGGAGACCATCCCAGGGCTACCAGTTCACTTGAGCCAAGACTGGGGCATTCGCTCGGAGTGATTTGACTGCGTGACGACGCGCGACTTGGCCGTCGGAATGCTGGAACATTTGCAGTCTTCTCGGTGTCAGAAGGTATATGCGGATAAGTCTGTCCGGGCGATTCGGGATCGTTCTCATCCTGTTCGCAGCAGCGGCAGACGTCGTTCTGCGGCTAATCTGGTTATTTGACAACCCTCAATTCGGCGAATGGAGACCATCTGACGCTTACCTGCCGTTCGTCCTGCTCTTGGGACTAATTCTGTTTCTGCAATCCATCAGCATCGCAGTTCAAGGAAAACGGGCAGCGAGCCTGGCGAAGTTTCCGCTGACCACAGTGGGACCGCAACCCCCAGAGTTGCGGCGGGAGGCAGGCCGAGTCGGATCGCGAGAGCACTACCCGTAGAAGTCCTGTTTACGGGGAAGAAATTCCCCCACTCAGGCTGGCCTTCGTTCCTTCCCGTTTGCACCGTAGCCTTCTCAAGTGGTTCGGGTACGCGTCCCTTCTGGCGGCAGTCATCCTGTACGGCGGCATGCAACGCTGGATGGCGACCCGCATATTTGTTCCTCTCGACGTAGCCATCTCTCTCGTACATGACCACAACCGGACCGCCGAGTTCCGGACAAATCTTCGGGCCGTCCATTTGATTCACATGACTCTCCCCGATTCCGGCGAGCCAGGCTGCCGACTTTGGAACGGTCCCGCACCCCTGATCCGTTGGCAAGTGCTCAGGTCTGGACGCCCAGTGGCCGAAGGAGTTCACCACAAGCCGGAATGGTACAGTCGGGAGGCCCTCGGGAGGTTCGAGACCCCACAGGGTCTCTACAGCATTGACCTCGATTTTCCGGCAAACTGCGCTATCGGCAAGTATGGGTATCCCAGGCTCAAGGTTGAAGTTGATCGGCACTCCATCGGGGTCTACAAAGTCGCGGATTTACTCTTCTACACACTCGTCGCGGCGGGCATCGCCTTGATGCTTTGGCCCGCCATCGCGGAAATGGATGAGCTGAGGTTACAGGGCGAGATCCGCGCGACCTACAGGGGCATGGCGCGCGCCGGCCGCACCCTCCAGCCGTTGATTGCGCTCACGCAGCCACTCTCGAGTCTCCGAACATTCTCGTACTTGGCCGTAATGCTTCTAGCGACCGTGTGGTGGTTTTCTGTAATCTTGTCCCCGCTGACTCCCAACGGGTTGAAGGTCTACGTCCCGAAGCACGGAACCTACGCCCGGGCGGAGGATGAGCTGTGGAACGAACCGTTGGTCTTGCGCATCGATGCCCAACGCCGTTTGTATTTGAACCGGCAACCCGTGCCGCGGGCCGACCTGGAGAAGCGTTTGCGAGGTGCCCTGAGCATTCGCGCCGATTGGACTGTCTTTTTGGAAGGGGACCCAAGCCTTCCGGTCGGCGATCTCATCGCGCTGGTGGACGAAATTGAAGGGGCATTTAAAGCCAAGGTGGTTTTGGTGACGCCAAGCATGGCGAAAGAAAACCCCACCCTGTCTGCGCCGCCTTTCTGCGTAGCCGTTCCGCTTCAGGCAGGGACGTTGGAGCTCCCGGGGCGGTGGCGGCGCACACGCTACGGCGAAGGGTATTACCATGTTTCGTTTACCCTCAACGAGCGAGGAGAGGCATCGAACGCCAAGTTAGGGGGGAGTTCGGGAATTCCCGGCATCGACGAGTGGATCGTTCGCTCGGTCGAGAAGTGGAAATACCAACCCATGCCCAACTGCGGCAAACAAGAAGTAGCGACGTATATCTGGATCGATCATTGAAGTTGCCCGCGGCAGGGCCAGCGGCTGGTTGGGGCAAACCGCTGATTGATGCGTTCTGCGATCTCGCGGAAACCCAAGAGCTGCGGACTTCCGGGACAAGTCCTCGCTACTCGCTGTCGAGAACCCGGCTACCAGTCCACTTCTTGGATTGCAGATGAAGCGGTGTCTATCGCGATCCATATGCTCTCCAACACGATGCCTAGCCGCATCAGGCTCCACCCGCGCTCCGCTAGGAACAGAGGCGGACGCAATGGTGGGGACTTGGCGGGGCCAAGAGGTTCAATTGTTTCAAGGCATCCGGGTGAGGCGGGGAATCCAGCGCGGAACTGCCTGGCAGTACTCCTCGTACTCCCGCCCAAACCTCTTCCGCAGGCCGGGTTCTTCCGCGGCTACGACGAAGATATGGACAAGTAGAAATGCTGCCAACCCGAGCAAGGTAATCGCGGCGGAGGCGAGGTAAAGACCAAATCCGAGCAGCAGAAGGATGCCGCCGACGTACATGGGATTTCGGACCAGTCTGTAGGGCCCGCGCGGAACAAATTTCTTCGGAGGATCGAATGGCGCCGGCGTGCCGCGGCCCTCGATAACGAACAGTCCGGCCGTGGCGAGTCCGAGGGCGGCGCCTGCCACGATTAGCACGACGCCGGGGGCAATCAGCCAGGCAGGAAACCGGACCGGAATGTACTTGTCGAGCGCGCGAAGTTTCCACGCGACCCAGCCCCACAACGCCAGGAAGCCCGTCATATAAACCATCGCCCGCAGCGTTACCAAAAGCCGACTCATCAGTTTGCTCCCTGGATTGGTCGTCCCCCGAGGAAGAGCGTTGAGCACGGGAAAGCGATTATAGAGATTTCCGTATCGCCCTTCCTTTTGATATGAGTGTACACCCGTTTGCGCCCTGCGAGCCGCTTCCCCCGCCGCGGAGGCGGTCGGTTAGGGTACTCGCCCCACGGAAAGGCGAAGCCTTTCCGCACAGCGGGCGGCTGAGCCGCAGGTCACCGCCTGCCGGATCTATCACAATTTGGACAAGCCCGATCGCGCCTGGTGCCTTCCACGCAGGATGGAGCTCCTCCTTATGGACGTGTGTAGAGATTAATAATCTCCTCGATGGCCCGTTGGCAAACGGCGCAAAACTCCGCTCCGGAAATCATGATGCAGCGCTGCTGGGGCCGATAGTAAATGTCTTCGTACTTCGCACCCTGGAACGCGCCCACCTTGTTCGCGTAGGGTCCTCCAGATAGGCAGTGCGCTTGTGTTTCGCGTGCATGGCGCCGGAACTCGTCGATTTCGGCAGCGGGGCGCCCTTCCGAACGCATCTGCTGGATGCGGCTTTGCGAATCGCGAATACTCTGCTCGTAGCAATCCTTGGGCCAGGGAGTGGGAATCGGCGTTTCGGGCGCCACTAAAGCCTTCCACTTCAGATTTTGCGGGTCGAGCAGGGCCGTAATATTGGGCTCCCACGGCTCGACGCGAGTGCTGGCAGGCGCATAAGCCACGTTCGCATTGAAGTAGTACTCATCCCCAAGGTCTGCGAAGTGGTGCCCGAATTCATGGATGAAAACGGAAATGGCACTGGGATAGTCGATGCTGACACTGGCGTAGAGCCCAAAGATCCCTCCGTTGCCGTACTCCTGGGAGTTCATCACAATCCCCATCACGTCATAAGGGGCAAACGATGCCACAGTGCGAATGGCGCGGTTGTGGAACGAGAGGGCGTAACGCTCGGTGCCGAAAACATCAAATTGCGAACCGAAAAGGGTGCTGCGGTGGATGCCCGCGGAGGGATGCGACACGCCTGAGTCGGGAGAAGGGGAGCAGATCCCGCGCACATCGAAATCCTTGCGGCGCTCCTTGAAAGGCGAGACGCTGAAAACACCCTCGGCGAGCCGGCGCACATCTTTCTCGCACTTGTCCAGCTCGGTCGCGGTATAACCATCGCCGAGAAACAGCAAATCCACCTTCAGCGCGGGATCGCCGTTTCTCTCGATTTCGAGGACGCGCCCGGGGGAGGGAGGTTTTGACGTGTCGATGTACTTATCATGGGGATCGATGTTGGTTGACCAAACCTCGCGGAAGAGGTTCTGCACGTCGCGCTTCTTGACGACAATTTGAACGGGAGCCTCCGGAGCGGGGAAACGCAGGGACTCGTGGAAAGTCCGGTTCGCCTTCTTCGCTTCGTCGGTGGTTACCCATTCGCCAAAGATGGATGAAAAGCCGCGCGAGTACAAAACCCGTTGGCTCGTGAGGTCCTTCACTTCGAAGTAGTACACGCCCCGATTGGCAGTGTCGATAGGCTTATGGGGATTCCCCGGCCAGGGCAGGGGTTCGATGACGACGCGGTCGACACTGAACAACTCCTGCGTGACGTTGCCGGTATGGAAAAAATCCAGCCGCATCGTCGCCGGGGTGGCGGCCATCGCCCCGATCGCCCAAACCGTGGCAAAGCAAACCGCGATAGCAAGATTCTTCAGCCGCATAAACACCTCCCGAGCTCCCAGAGTAGACAAGGCGAACCCAGCCATCGATGAGCGCCTGTTGCGAGTTCGCTACCAGCTAGCCAACAGGGTATTCCACCTCGACAGGGCTTCTCATCATAGGAAGTCGAGCGCAGGGCCTCAAGCCTCGTACAACAGGTCACATGTCAAAACTGCGAAATGGCCTAGAACTATAGGCCGTGGAGTTTGAAATACCCAAACTCTGCGCTTGTATCTATCCGCCACCTCACTCCACGGTCAAGCTCTTGGCCAGGTTGAGGGGCTTATCGACGGCACAGGGGACTCTGAAGCCCCGCTCCTCCATGGACGGAGAAAATTCCCTCGTTTACCACAAGTTCGCGACCCCAGGAGATCTAGGACCCGATGTAGCGGGCGTAGAGGCCGCGCGCCACGGCGGGGTCCTGCGTTCCCTTGACGATGGCACGGCCATCCGGAAAGACCGTTAACTCGAACGGGTCAAGAAAGCATTGGAGCAGGAACTCATTCGCGCGTACGGGTCCGAACCGCTCGAGTCGCGTCTTCAGCGCCGCGAGGTCCAGGGCCCGCGACTCCGTTTGATGAATTTGGACGGAATTCCGGCCGCAAAGGCTGATGTGCGTTGGCCCGCCTTGCTCCAGATAGGCGAACTCGCGCGCCACGCAAACCCGGCATTGGGAATCCCGCGCGAGCTTCACTTGCTGAAAACGATTGCTCCAGAGGTCGTAGGCAAGCAGCGAACCGTGTAATTCGGCTTCGCGACCGACCAGAATCTTGAGGGCCTCCGTGACCTGGATGGCTGCCGCCCAGGAGACCGCGGGGCCGATGACGCCCACCGTGTCACAGGTTTCGTGCATCCCCCGCGGCGCTTTCGGAAACACACAGGCGAGACACGCGGTGCGGCCGGGAAGGATCGTCATGGTCGTGGCGTAACTGGCGACGACGGCGCCATAAGTCCACGGGATTCCCATTTTCACGGCAGCGTCATTCAAGAGGTAACGCGTTTCGAAATTGTCCGTGGCGTCGAGGACGACGTGGAAGCCCTCGAGGAATTCTTCGATATTGCGGCTGTCCGCGTCGGCAACGATTCCTTCGACGCGCACCTCCGAATTGATCTCACTGAGCTTCCGCTCCGCCGCCACGGCCTTGGGCAAGCACGCGCGCACGTCGGCTTCGTCAAAAAGCATCTGACGCTGCAGGTTCGACTCCTCGACAAAATCGCGATCCACAATCCGCAAGGTTCCCACGCCCGCGCGCACCAAGGCATTGGCCTGCGCTGTGCCCAGAGCGCCACAGCCGAGGACCACGACCTTGGATTGCAGCAATCTTTCCTGCCCTTCTCTGCCGATGGGCGAAAAGAGAATCTGCCGCGAATACTTCTCAGAATTCACCAGTGGCCTGTCCATCCCGGAAATCCGGACTCAGCTTGCTCGCGCGCGGGAGCCGTGCTTCCGCACCTCGCCCCCACAATTATACCCTTCCCACCACAAGGTTGTGCGGAGCGGAACAACGCGCATCCGGTGTGACGGGGCCGCGGGTCCATCTCCCCGGTTCAACAAGCAGAATCCCCGTGCAAGATTATGGACTGGACGTGCTCCTTTCGCGGAGCGATGATAGGGATCAGCCGAATGTCTCCGGCGAGCGAGTCGGTCCACGCAAGCCGGCAAGCGGTTAGGTGTTTCCCTCAGTTCCGAGCATGGTATTCGCCATGCAGTTCCAAGTTCGCGCCCGCGACATGATCGAAACCCAGCTTCGCAGGCGAGGCATCCGCGACGAGCGCGTGCTGGAGGCCATGCTACGAGTTCCTCGCCACGAATTTGTCCCGGCGGAGCTGGTCACGGCCGCCTACGACGACCGCCCCTTGCCCATCGGGGAAGCGGAGACAATTTCGCAACCTTATATCGTCGCGGCCATGACCGAAGCAGCGCGCGTGAGTCCCGGCGATAAAGCGCTGGAAGTCGGCACGGGCAGCGGGTACCAGGCCGCGATCCTTGCTTACCTGGGAGCAACGGTTTACACCATTGAAAGGAATCCCCGGCTCACCGTGGGTGCGCGCGAACGCCTGACGCGCTTGGGTTACCTGAACGTCCAGGTGTTCTCGGGCGACGGCAGTGAAGGTCTTCCTGCGAACGCGCCCTATGACGTCATTCTGGTGACCGCGGCCGCGCCGAGCGTGTCACCCGTTCTGCTCGGCCAACTCGCCGATGAGGCCCGTCTGGTGGTGCCGGTAGGAGACCTGTACCACCAGGATCTCCTGTTGCTCTTCAAACACGGCGGCGAGATGGCGACGCGCTTTCTCGACCCATGCCAGTTCGTTCCCTTGATTGGAAAAGGCGGTTGGCCGGAGAGATCGGCGGGGTTCGATTAGGGAAGCCATCTTGGCGCTGGGGTCTGAGGAAAACAACGCGGGTCAGGCGGCCGTTGCCCTTTTGACTCCCCCGGCTCGGTTCTCGTATAGTGTCGCTCCATGCCAGAGCCGTTTCTGAGCATCGTGATCCCCGCGTACAACGAGGCTCGTCGCATTGAGAGCTCGCTGGAGGCCATCCAGGGTTACGTCCGATCGAAGAACTTCTCGGTCGAGGCGATCGTCGTGGACGACGGCTCGACCGACAACACCGTGGAGGTCATTTCGCGCCACCCGGAAGTCCGCGTGCTCCGCAACGACCGCAACCGCGGCAAAGGTTTTTCGGTTCGGCACGGAGTGCTCGAGGCGCGCGGCGAACTCATCCTTTTCACCGACGCCGACCTTTCCGCTCCTATCGAGGAGGCCGACAAGCTGCTGGCCGCCCTCGAATCCTCCGGCGCAGACGCGGCGGTGGGTTCAAGGGCGCTCGAGCGAGAGCTGATCGGCATTCACCAATCGTGGTTTCGCGAATGGGGAGGACGATTCTTCAACCTGTTGGTACGTCTCTTCACCGGGCTACGAATCCACGACACACAGTGCGGGTTCAAACTCTTCCGGCGCGGGACCACCCGCCGCGCCTTCGAGCTCCAGCGCGTGGAAAGGTTCGGGTTTGATCCCGAGGTCCTTTTCCTCATCCGCCGCCTGGGCGGCAAGGTGGTCGAGGTTCCCGTGCGCTGGAACGACAATCCCGCCTCCAAGGTGCATTATCTGCGCGACTCCCTCCGCATGACGCTGGACTTGGTAGTTCTCCGCTGGCGCGCCTTGAGGGGTCAGTACCGCGCCTGATTCTTCATCGTTTTCGCCCCACTTTCGCCCTTTTTCTGCTTGACTCACCCAAGACCGGGTTTTATTATCGCCACATCGCTAGAAAGGAGGTGATCCATGTCGATCGAAAGTGATTGTAACCTTAGCGAGGGTGCTGAGGCTTAGGCGCTAAGCACGCGCCCGCAAGTGGGTCCCTCTCTCTAGCGTGGAGAGGGTTAGTGGCAAGGCGCTGCTGGGCGCCGTCCCGTTCGACAACGGGAAGCCAAACCCATCAGTATCCCGGGCCCCTGGTCCCGCACGGGCGGGACCAGGGGCTTTTGATTTTTGTGGCGGGATTGACTCTGTTTCCCGGAATGACTGGATTATAATGGCGACATGTTAAAGAGCATCCGGCTCAAGAACTTCAAGCTCCATGAGGACACTCAAATCGAGGCCGCGCCGATTACTGTCTTCATCGGGCCGAATAACAGTGGGAAGTCGAGCATCTTTCAGACGCTGCTGCTGATTCGACAAGCGGCCTCCCGAAACGACCGGTTTCTGTGCCAGCCCTCTGCCGCCCACCTGCCGGCGGCATCGGAACCATATCAGTACCCGGCACAAGTGAGTGTTGATGTTGGTGGATTTGCCGAGATTGCTCGCAAAAGCGGGAAAGATATTCAGATTGACTTCTCGGGGATCGTTCAGGCGAGAAAGCCGCTTCACGAGGTGGAGCACGCGTCCGTGAGCGCCCAGTTGCGAGTCAGAGAAAACCAACTCGTGTCCCACAGCGGCGCGGTCGCTTTTCTGGACAGTCAGGCTAAGTGGGAATTCACTCAGGGCAATCCGGCCCAGCCAAACTTGGTCCCCCTGCGCTTGGGCCCGCAACTCACCTATCAACTTCAAATAACCGACACATTCAGATTGACTCAGCCCGGGGGCTATTTGACCGACACTCGTGGACTGTCGCATGAGACCGTGCTGATGTACAACGAGTTTTCCCAATGGATTGGCGCTAGTCCCAATGACCTGTTAGCTTCCATTCATCCCGTCTATGCCCTTCGGGGTTTTGAAGAGTGGGGATACCCGATTACTGACTTTCCCCCGGCCAACCTTGAATTGATGACGCTTCACGACCGGGCGCTTGCGTTGCCAAATGCACTGGCGTCAGACCGACGGCTCAAAGAGAGGTTGTCCAATCGGCTCGAAAAGCTTCTCCACATCTCCATCGATTTTGAAACAGTTCCTGGGAAAAGGCTCAAGATTTGGGCCAAGGGTTCCGGCAATAACGCCGGCGAAACTCTGTTCGTGAATGAGGGTACAGGCGCAAATCAGGTCCCGTTCATACTTGTCCCCGTCCTTCTTACCCCACCCAATGAGACGGTCCTGCTCTCGGAACCCGAGGCCCACCTGCACCCCAAGGGGCAGTGCGAGCTCACGCGCATGTTACTCACCGTAGCCAAAGAAGAAGACATTCAGTTCTTTATCGAGACCCACAGCGAACACGTTTTGCACGTGATCCTCAATGCCATCGGCAAGCGAGAGTGGGAACCAAACCAAGTTGCCATTTATTCCTTCGAGAATGTCAACGGAACTGCAAGAGTCACGCCGCTCGAAGTGGACGAGCGAGGTGGCGTTAAGGGTGGGCTCCCTGGATTTTTTGACCAGAGCCTTGATGAATTGACCGAGTACCTCGAGACCCTCAAGAAGACGCCCGCGTGAAACATAAATTCCTGCTCGATATGAATGTCATCTATTATGCGGTCAGTGGCGTCGACGAACGCGGTGCTCCGGACCTAACATGCACAGAACTGATTCTCCTTATCGCGACGAACTGCCATAGCATCATCATGAGCGAGAATCTCATTGAGAGGTACATCGAACATATCCAATGGCTCCAGCGAAAGCCAACGCCGGCGCTACCGCCTCTCAGGGTTTGGAATGAGTTGATCGTTAATTCCCAGAAAGCCGTGTGGGAGAAGAACGCCCCGCCGGACCTTCCGCAAGGGGTCAGGGTTCCTCAGAATGACATGTACATTGTCAGGGCCGCACTCGCCTCACGACCATGGGTAGTTACGTGCGACAACACATTGGCCCAGAGCATCAGGGAACAACCGCTTTTGGGGTTGCACGCAATCCGCCCAACGGAGGCCCTTAAACTCGCCCAAGACACGTAACGTTCCAGACATCAAAACGGGGTGTGCGATTAGCGGCGGCGCTTCTTCATCTCGAATGCCCGCTGGATCACTGCGGTGGCCATAGGGGCAAGGTGGTATTGCGGCAGGTCCTCGCGGCGCACCCAGCACGCGTCTACGACATCAGAAGCGGGGCGCAGCCGGCCGCGTTTCCTGCGGCAGAGATAATCCACGATGACGTAATGATATTTCACCCGCGAGCCTTCGCGCACAATTCGGTCAAACGGCAGAATTATCTCCAGAGGCTCGACCTCCAGGCCGGTTTCTTCCTTCAGTTCGCGCCGAACGCCCTCTGTGAGTTTCTCCCCCAGCTCCAGCAGGCCGCCCGGTATGGACCACTCACCTTTCAGCGGCTCGCTGCCGCGGCGAATCAGCAGGACGCGGTGGCGATGAATCACCACGCCACCCACGCCCACCAGGGGATGTTTTGGGTACTCGCGCTTCATAGTACCGTAGGAGTCAGAAGTCAGAATGGAACTGCTTTTCTCCTGACTCATTCCACACAGACCGAGCCTCCAGCTTCATGATCGGGGTTGAAGCCTCTTCCCGACACCGAACCGGGAAATGCGCACCCTGTTGCTGGTCACTTGTCACTCGTCACTTGTCACTCGTCACTGTCCTATTGATTCGCGGCCCGCGCCACGACTTCATAAAGCATCTTCACCCCGCGCCGCAGTTTCTCCACCGGGACGCGCTCGTTGGCAGCGTGCTCGGCAGAGTCCAGCTCCTCGGTCACCTCGAGGGTGTTGAAACCGTAGCAGGTAATGCCCAGCGGCCGGTACATCTGACTTTCCGTGTAGCCGCTATTGAGGGTGGGCGCCACCAGCGCTTGCGGGTTGTACTTGTGCGCCACGGCTTCGATGATCTTATAAAGACTCGTGTTCGCGGAGGAAGAATTCGGCGGCTTGAGGCGGCTGATATTCTCGACCTGGACCCCCTCATCCGCCACGACGTTGCGAAGCTGCGCGAGAAAAGCCTGCGGATCCTCGCCGGGCAGCAAGCGCACGTCCAGTTCAGCGTAAGCGGTATCGGGAATCACGTTGGTCTGCGAGCTGCCCTGGAGCACCGTCAGCGAAACCGTGTTGCGCAGAAGGTAATTGAAGTCTCCGTCCTGGCTCATCTGCCGGGCGAAGTTGGGGTCCTCGAGCGCCTTGCGGATGTCGCGGAACTGCGCGGCCCGCGGCTCCGGCTCCAACACTGCGATGACCTTGAAATACTGTTCCACGGAAGGCAACAGCCGCACGGGCGGCTGCCAGTCCACGACTCGTCGCAGGCCTCGGACCAATCGGTTGGGCGCGGAATCCGCGAGAGGGATCGAGCCGTGTCCGCCTCGTCCCGTCGCCGTCACGCGAATCCAAAAGGGGGCTTTCTCGGCAACTCCCACCCCGTAGATTGTCCCGTGTCGGGGGAGAATCAGGTTTGCCCCACCTTCGGTAATCAAGTATTCGGCGTTGCGCACCAGATCGGCGTGATTCTGCAAAAACCAAGTGCTCCCTGTGCCGCCGACTTCCTCATCAGAGGTCGCAAGAAAGACCAGGTCACGTTTCAGTGGCAGGTGCTCGCGCGCGGCGATGATCATGACCATGGCTTGCAGCAGCCCTTCGTCTTTCATGTCGAGCGCGCCGCGTCCGTACATCTCGCCGTTCGCGATCTCGCCCGAAAAAGGCGGCTTGCGCCAGTTGTTGGAATCCGCTCGCACCACGTCCATGTGATTGAGCATGACGATGGGCCGCAAGCTGCCATCGCCCTTGAGAATCGCATACAGGTCGGCGCGGTCGGGCGCGTACTCGTAAATCGTGTTGGGGATGCCGGCCTCATCAAAAAACCGGTGGAAGAACTGCGCCGCCGCAAGCTCGTTGCCGGGCGGATTCGAAGTATTGATGCGCAGGTATTCCTGCATCATCTTCACGGTCTCATCTTGGTAAGCTCCCCAGTCCGGCGCCGCGATCTTCGGCGCAAGCTGATCCTGCGCACGCGCTGACAGCGTGAACGCCAGAAAAAAGAAAATGACGCGTGACCACGAAGCTCGCATTCTCACCTCGAATGGATATAGGGATGACCTCAGATCCTGCGCCGCCACAGGTTGCAGCCGTCGCAGTGCTCCGCGCTTCGATGAACCCCGATCCCGAAGTTGGCTTTGCCCGTGGGTTTTTTAGCCGAGCATTCTTAAGCTAATCCGAGCTGGTTTCGCTTTGCACTGCACGAACAAATCTAACTTCGGCGAAGTTGGATTCTCAGCGGGTAACTCCTTGATCTCACAAGAGAAAGTGTTCGTTAAGACCCTCCAACTTCGGGATCGGGGTGAAAAGAACCGCTACTATAGCAAATGTTGCATCCCTGGCAAGTCCAGAACGCCCTGTGGCATTGCCCTGGTACATCGTATCCCCCCGGAGAGGTTGCAGGGTTGAAACGACAGGCGGGGCAGGGATGCGCACGATCCGGTCTTCGACCGCGTGGCAGCCGTTCAGACGCTGGTCCTGGACCAATGAACATCGTGATGCGTGCCCGAATCCTTCACCCCGGACTCCGCCTTTTTCCTGAATTCTGACTCCTTTCCTGTTCCCTGTCACCTGTTCCCTGCTCTCTCCGCCCTTAGTCCCCAGCCCCTAACACCTAGCCCCTGCTCTAGGATAGCAATAAGCAGGGGTGTAACGCCAAGACGGTGCTATGCGACTTTTTCCTACCGGCAGGCAGAAAAGTGAAAGCCCTCACCGTGTCATTCCCGCGGAAGCGGGAAGGTGGATTCACGTTTGAAGTGCAACACTGGGGCAAGCATAAGCGAAGGCCTCATTGGGGGTCAAGAAGCGCAGGCACTTGCGAGGAGTGTTGTTGTAGCGTTGGACGCAGGCGTCGAGTTCCTGAGGGGGTAGGGTGGCCAAATCGGTTTTGCGGGGGAGGTGGCGGCGCATGCGGCCGATAGCGTTTTCGATGCCGCC
>JAIQEZ010000033.1 GCA_020073545.1 Terriglobia bacterium
ACCTGGTGGAGAAAAAAGCACAGGTGACCTTCCCCCAGCACATCCTTCACACTGGGCGGCAACAACCAGGCTTGATCTGGTTCGTAGGGCAGAAATCTCATCGCGGGCCTCCTCGCCCGCGTTCCCTGCACGTGCCCAACCGAGAGTTAGCACACAGACTCCAAGGGAGAGGGCTGGCGATAGAGATATTCGCACCACGGCCCTTGCCAGACCGCTTGCGGAGACGCGCTTCCTCAGGTGTAATAGGCGTGATGGATGCCAAGCGGGAAGCCGCAACCGAGATTGTGCGCCGGCTCAGGTCCGAGGGATTCCAAGCGTACTTGGTGGGCGGGTGCGTGCGCGACCTGGTGATGGGGCGCGAGCCCCAGGACTATGACGTGACCACTAACGCGACGCCGGACCAAGTGTTAACGCTCTTTCCTGACGCGCTCACGGTGGGCGCGCAGTTCGGGGTCGTCATCGTTCCCCGCGAGGCGGGAAATGTGGAGGTCGCGACGTTTCGCAGTGACGGACTCTACGCGGACGGGCGGCACCCGCGGGAAGTCCGCTACGCTGAGACGCCGCAGGAAGATGTGTGCCGGCGCGACTTCACCATCAACGGGCTGCTCTATGATCCGCTCAACGACCAGGTGCTGGACTTCGTGGGCGGGCAGGCCGACATCCGCGCCCGGCGCGTGCGCACGATCGGCGATCCCGTGGAGCGCTTCGGTGAAGACCGCTTGCGGATGCTACGCGCCGTGCGCTTCACCGCACGTTTTGATTTCAAGCTGGAGCCCACCGTGCTCGCAGCCATCCGCAGGCTGGCGGCGCAGATCCACGACGTGAGCGCGGAACGGGTGCGCGATGAGATCGTGAAGATCCTTACGGAGGGACGGGCACGGCAGGGATTTGAGCTGTTAGACGAATCGGGTTTACTTCAAGAGGTATTGCCGGAGGTGAAACGCCTGCAGGGCGTGGAGCAGCCACCGGAGTTCCACCCTGAGGGCGACGTGTGGATCCACACGTTGCTGATGCTCGAGGGAATGCGCGAGCCGACACCCACGCTGGCCTTGGGCGTGCTGCTGCACGATGTCGGCAAGCCGCCGACGTTCAGCATCCGCGAACGTATTCGGTTCGACAACCACATGGAAGTGGGCGCCAAGATGGCGGAGGAGATCTGCAGCCGCTTGCGGCTGTCCGCACGCGAGACGGAACGCGTGGTGGAGCTGGTGCGGCAGCATCTGCGCTTCAAGGATTTTCCACGCATGCGGCGCTCAACCCAGCTCCGCTTCCTGCGCCTGGAGGGATTTGAGGAACACCTGGAACTACACCGGCTGGACTGCCTGGCGAGTCATGGCGATTTGACGAATTATGAACTGGCACGGAGGATGTTGGAAGAAACCCCCCAGGATGAGATCAAGCCCGTGCCCTTGCTTCGTGGCGACGACTTGATCGCACAGGGGTACAGTCCCGGCCCACTTTTCAAACAAATCCTCCACGCCGTGGAGGATGCTCAGTTGGAAGGCCGCATACACACCCGCGACGAGGCCTTACGGCTCGTCGAAGACCGCTTCCCTCTCGCCCGGCCGTAGCTAGTGACTGCCCATAGAAACGAACGCAAAGAAATACACCACACCACCCAGGGCAGCCAAAGCCACGATGAACATGCCAATCTTGACCAGGAGCATCTTCCGGTCCCCAGGCTCCTCAGAAGTCTGGTTAATCATCTGGAACACGGTAACCTCCTTTCGCGCCCACTACCTTGGGCGTGGAGGCAAACCCTTAGAGGGTTAGACAGGCCGCACGGTCGGTCACGAAGGGGGGGTCGAGGTGCCGCGAGCTGGGCGGTGCAACCGGGACGCCGCAATCCGATCTGGCCGACACTGCGGCGGAACCAATTACTTTGCCTACCAACACTCTAGACTTTATTCTTCGAATGTCAAGAGGCACTTGCAGATGAGTGAGGCGGTAGCTTGCCGCCTCAGGCTCTGCTTCCGCGCAGGGGCAGAAGGGAAGATGATGAGCGCGTGCCGTGAGCCTGCAGGAAATGGATTCCCTAACTTCATCCGTGAGTGGACAGGTGTGGGGAGTCCAGACCACTCCTCAGGGTGTCTGGGCGGGAGCGACCACATACACGTATTCCAAGAGCTCATCGCCGCTATTCGCGACGCTGTGCCGTGTCGCCGGCGGAATATAGACGAGCGCCGGCGCAGCGAAGGCGCGGGCGGGCTGGCCTTCGATGCGTGCTTCGCCGCGCCCCCGCAGCACCACCAGCGACTCTTCATTCTTTCCCGTCGTATGCCAGCCGACCGTTTCCCCGGGCTTGAGGCGCACGAACCCACTGCGCATGCCTGCCGTCTGCGGAGCACCCTGCAACAGCGGGCAATCTCCCCCTGGGCATTCGAGGGGCAGACTTAGGGGCTGGGGCTTGCCCACCTGGGATGAGAGCGGCGTCAAAGCAAGTGCGAACAGAACTCCTGCGACTGCAAGGGCCGCTGGCACAAGGCGCTTCATGGTGGATCTCCTGGGTACCTGCGCCGGGCTGGCGCAGATTCGGTGCCACTCTTGGCCGGGCCAAGAGTGCATCAGACCCCGCCCGCGAGCGTGTTGGCTCGCCGGGAGGGTGGGGTTCGCGGGTTCCGTGTAGGGGAGGGGCTTTCCGGTCCTCCTGCTCCGTTTCAAAAATGCGCGAGCCCCGTGAAGGCGCCCCCCCTTCGGTGCAAGCAAGTGCGCTTTGTTCCGCAAGCGAGGCACTAGAAGCTTTCGTCCAGGCTGATCTCCGCGAGAATTTGGTCGAGTTGCTGGCTGGCCTGCAGACGCTTACCCTTCAGGTCGGCGATCTGGCTGCGCAGCGCCGTCAGACGGTCCTCCTGTTCATCCAATTGACGGGTGTAGCGTTGCAGCAAAGTTTTTTCTTCCGGGCTGCCTTTGAGCGCCTTCATGTTCTCGCGGATGCGGGCCTGGTCGCTCGAGATGCTGTCTACCTCCTGTTGGCGCGAATTCAGTTGCGCGTCGAGTCCTTCGATGACTGCTTTCTGGTCGAGGACCCTCTTGAATGCCTTCTCCATGGCAGGAGTCATTCTGTTTTGTTCGGTGAACAGATCGATGTATTCGCTTGAGAGGTTCGAGAGTTCCACCCGCGTGCTCAGAGGGTGGTATTCCTCCACCACCAGTTGCGCGCTCTTTTGGGGTTCCACTTTCACGCGGAAGCGAAGGAAGGAAGCCGAGGTCTCCTCCGGCTTGACGCCTTCCGCGAGTTTCCACTCCGGACGCGCGGGATGCTCGATGATGACGTCGCGCGGCGCGGTGTCGGAGTTCGAGATCTTGTAGGTCTTGGTCTCGCGCTCCTCCTTGGTCATAAGCATCGTTCCCTTGATGACCCGGATCCGGCTGAAGGGCTTTTCGATGGAAAGCTCGTCCACATGAATTCGCACGGCAGGGTCGGCCGCATAGGAGATCAGCCGCTTCTCACCGGGGCGGACGGCGTCGAGCATTCCCTCGCCGGCAAAGGTTTCGTCGTCAATTATGTTGAAGCTGCCTGCATCGAGCGTCAGGCCGCTCGTGTTGTGGAGCCAGAGGGCGCGGAGCGCTTGGTCGGAGTCCTCGTTCCAAAGTGTGACCTTGTCTGCATCGATGCGCCCCTGCAAGATCGGTACCAGCGCCGACTGGTTCTTGCCGATCGTGACCTTCTCCTTCAGGTTGTATTCGAAGAAATCACCCACGGCCTTCGCTTCCGCCTCCACGCGCTGCGCTTTGAGAAGTCGCTCGGCGAGATCGAGTCGTTGAGATTCCGCTGCCTTACGTTGCCCCGGCGGTGGGGATGGAGCCGCACCACTTTCACTATGACCACCTCCCAGGCCGCCAACGACCTCAGCCATTGGCGCGGGCGGCTCGGGCGCGGCCATGGGCATTACGGCCGCCTCGTGCGTCTGGGGAGTGAGCATCGCCGACTGGGGCAGCGGCACCTCCGGCCGCCGGATGTACATGGGTTGCGAGATGTTCTGCACGAAGGATTGCGGCGCGCCCGCCACGAGCGAAAGCTGCACGTCTTTCCAATCTTCGCCGACGGTGTTATCCACCACGGCCCATCCCTGCAGCAGCGGCTTTGCGGCCGCCTTCGCGTCCAGCAGGATGCGATAAGTGCTCTTCCACACCGGCACTTCGCTGATGTAGCTGACAAAGATTTCGCGCTCGCCCGTGCCCGCGGCGGAAATCGTCAGTCGCCGCAAGTCCACCGCCCTCGCGGAGCCGATCAGGTTCAGGTAACGATTGACCTCGTCAGCGAGCTCGCGGTCGACCATGCGTACGGAAGTTCCCGGCCATAGCTCGAAGCTGCGAACTTCACCCGCGTCGGTCACCAGCGTCACTTGCGGGACTTCCTCCATCTGCTCTGCTTTCCCGGCGAACCTTTTCACTATCTCCACGCTCAGCACCTTCCCAGCCGTGGCCGCCGGGCCGCTACGCACTTCCACGCGCGTTCCGCGCAGCGCTTCCAGAAGATCCTTGCGGGAAGCATCATCGCCCAGCGGCAGGCGCATGGTTTTCAGGCGCTCCGAGAGCGGCGCCACGGAATTAAAGCGCACGCCTGTGATGCGCCCTTCGCCCAGATCCACGACGGTCAGTGACTTCAGCACGTCGTTCAACTGGGCCGAGGTGAAGTCGATATTCAGGTCCTGCGTCCCGCGCACCCGCGTCGAGTGCTCGAAGTACCCAACCCCGTTCTTGTAAAGCACCACACGCTTCACGGGCAACCGGCCCGGTGTCGCCGGCGCACCTGCCGTGGCCGGCGGTGAAGGCGGCGCCTGCTGGGCGCTGGCCAAAACAGCGAACGACAGAATGACAACTGCTATGATGAAGTTCCGCATCTGATCCTCCCTGCTGACCCGCCGTCGGGCGAGAGACCTCCGAAGAGCGCACGGGTCTCACCGGACATTATAGGAGCAATATCCAGAAAATAAAGGTAGCTTTGGCCCCGAGGGACAGGCTGTCCATTCGTCACTAACCGAAGGACACACGACCGGCCGCGAAAAGCATCTTCGCAGCTCGTTGATGCAGGTGTGCTCTCTGCAAGAAGCGAGCCTGCGCGCGGGACGACCGGAGCGGACCTTCACCATAAGGGGAATTGATTTGACAATTGAGGCTTCCTCTCCTATTCTGACTTGCTTCGGCTCAAACCGCCTAGGACTTTTCCCCGCAAGCTCCGCGAAGGTTTTTCCGAAGCCACATTCAAACCAAAGAGGAACCGCGTTCATGCCCGGCATTATTAAAGAAAGACTCTTCACTCCCGGCCCCACTCCGCTGCTGATGGAGGCGCAGGCGCGCACGCTCACGGCAGCCAACGTTCACCATCGCACCGAAGCGTTTCGGAAGATCATGACGGAAACGCTTGAATTGCTGAAGTACTACTACGACACCAAGAACGATGTGCTGATTTTCGCGAGCTCCGGGACCGGAGCCATGGAAGGTTCCCTGACCAACCTCGTCTCGCCCGGCGAGCGCGTCCTGGTCGGCACCGCCGGCAAGTTCGGCGAGCGCTGGCTGGGGCTCGCGCAAGCCTACCGCATCGAGGCGGTGAAGGTGGAGTCGCCCTACGGCCAGCCCGTGAACATCAAGGAGATGAAGGAAAAGCTCGCGAGCGACGGTCCGTTCCGCGCCGTGTACATCCAGGCTACGGAGACCTCCACGGCGGTGATGAACGACGTGCGCACGCTCGGCGAAGCCGTGAAGAATTATCCCGAAACTGCGCTGGTGGTCGATGCCATCACCGGGCTCGGCACCTCGAACCTGCGCATCGAGGAGTGGGGGCTCGACGTGGTGATTGGCGGCTCGCAGAAGGCCGTGATGATTCCGCCCGGCCTGGCGTTCGCAAGCTTCAGCGAAAAGGCTTGGGGCCTGATCGCCAAAGCCAAGCTTCCCCACTACTATTTCGATTTCGCCAAGGAGCGCAAGAACCAGGCGAAAGGTGAGACGGCTTACACACCGGCCACCACGCTCATCATCAGCTTGAACGCTGCGCTCGAGTACATCAAGAAGCTCGGCCGCGAAAACCTGATTGCGAACGCCGCGCTGCTGGCGGAAGCCTCGCGCGCCGCGGCCCAGGCGCTGGGGCTGAAACTGTTTGCGGCCTCCTCACCCGCCAACGCCGCCACCGCCATCTGTGCGCCCGCCGGCATGGATTCTGGCGCGATCGTCAAGGAACTGCGCACGCGCTTTGGCGCCGTCGTCGCCAACGGCCAGGGCAGCATGAAAGGTCAGATCTTTCGCCTGGCCCACCTTGGCTACTACGACATCGCCGACCTATTCGCAGTTTTCGCGGCGCTCGAAATCGCGCTGCTGAAGCTCGGACAGAAGGTGGAGCTCGGATCCGGCGTGCGCGCCGTGGAAGAGGCTTACCTGCGGCACGCGGCGTGACCGGGACTCGGGGAAGCCCTGGCGCTTGTCATCCTGAGCGACAGCGAAGAATCTGGAGTTCGCATTTCGCTTCAAAGGAAATGCAGATTCTTCGTCGTCCCGCTAGGCGGGACTCCTCAGGATGACAACGAGGGTGCCTTTTGGGGGTCCTCCTAAGGTCCCCTGAGGCTGGCTGTCATCGCGTGTCGTGCCGCTGCCTACAATTCTCAATTCACATAAGGAATCATAGCCATGAAAATCCTGATTGCTGACAACGTCTCGGAACGTGCCGTAGGAGTCCTGCAAGCGGAAGCATCCTGGAACGTCGTCTTCCTGCCGAAGAAGCCGGGAGCCAACGTCGCTGAGGAGATCCGCGACGCCGACGCGCTCGTGGTGCGCAGCGCCACGAAAGCCACCGCCAAGCTCCTGGAGAGCGCCGAGCGGCTGCGCGTGATCGGCCGCGCCGGGGTGGGCGTCGATAACGTGGATTTGGACGCCGCCACGCAGAAAGGCGTCGTCGTCATGAACACGCCGGGCGGCAATGCCGTGAGTGTGGCAGAGCACACGCTGGCGTTGCTGCTGGCGCTCGCGCGGCGCATCCCGCAGGCTGACGCCTTGATGAAGAAGGGCCAATGGGAAAAGAAAAAGCTCCAGGGGATGGAGTTGCGCGGCAAGACGCTCGGCCTGGTCGGCCTGGGCCAGATCGGCTCGGAGGTTGCACGCTTGGCCAAGGCCTTTGAAATGGAAATAGTCGCTTACGACCCTTACGTCTCTTCGCTCCTGGCGGGCGACCTGGGCGTGAAGCTGGCCTCGCTTGAGGAAGTGCTGAAGGCGGCCGACTTCGTCAGCCTGCACGCTTCCGCCACCCCCGAAACTCGCCATCTGCTCAACGCCGGGACCCTGGCCCTCGCCCAGCCCGGAGTGCGCATCGTAAACTGCGCGCGGGGCGAACTGGTCGAGGAGGCCGCATTGCTGGCGGCGCTCGAAAGCGGGCAAGTGGCCGGCGCGGCGCTCGACGTTTTCGAAACCGAGCCGCCCAAGGATCTGAAGCTGGTGACCCACCCGAACGTCATCGCCACCCCGCACATCGCTGGCTCGACGGAAGAGGCTCAGGAAATCGTGGGCATCCGCATCGCCGAGCAGGTGCGCGACTACCTACTGCTGGGCGTGGCGCGCAACGCTGTCAACATGCCGGCGATTTCCGCCGAGGAATTCAAGAAGCTCGAGCCCTACATCCAGCTCGGAGAAAAACTGGGCGCGTTTCTGGTGCAAATTGCGGGCGAGAGAATCCGCGAGGTGCGCATCAGTTACGACGGCGGATTGGCAGAGTTGAATACCCACTTGGTGAAGAACGCGGTGCTCAAGGGAGTCCTTTCGCACGCGCTCTCCGTGCAAGTGAACCTGGTAAACGCCGCGGCGCTCGCGCAGCAGCGCGGTGTGGAAGTGGCGGAACTACGTAGCGCACGGCGCGCGGCGTTTTCCAACTCGCTCGGCGTCGCGCTGGCCACGGAAGGTGAATCCGCCACAGCTCTGGGCATGGTGGGCCTGGGCGGCGCGCTGCGCATTCTGGGCATCAACGATATCGATATCGAAGCACCGCTGCGCGGCATCATCCTGTTTATTCGCAATCAGGACGTGCCGGGCGTCATTGGGCGCGTCGGCACGATTCTCGGCGACCGCAAGATCAACATCGCCAACTTCGCGCTGGGACGTAACCCGCAAACGCAGCAAGCCATCGGCTTCGTCAACGTCGATGATCGCGTGCCTGACGAGGTGCTGAAGGAAATCCGTGCCATCCCTGCCGTACGCGCCGCCCGCGTAGTGGAAGTCTGAAAAATGACGCCGCGAGTGCGCTGAAAAACGTACTAAGCACGTCGTCCTGAGCCCTTCGGGCACAGCGCTCAGGGCAAGCTCCGTGGAGGATCTGTAGTTGGTTCCGGCGCGGACAGACCTGTAGATTCCTCGGTCGGTCGCCGCGGCTGGAGGTCCGCCGATCTTAATGGCGGGCGACCTCCCTCAGAATGACATCCGCAACGAGCATTTCAGCAGACTGCTAGGATTTTCAATTCATGCGCGTCTGGGTCTTCAAGATTAATACCAAGCGCGGATGGGAATTCGACGAGTATTTCCGCTCCCGGGCCCGCTGCGCCTGCGAAATGGGTGACGAAGGCTGGATTCGCAGCGCCTCGAGCCTGCGTTTGCTTCGCGAAGAAGTGAAGCGCGGCGACCTCTTTCTCTGCTACGAGGTCGATCGCAAGCAGGTGGTGGGCGTGGCCCGCGCCGCTTCCGACGGCCGTGACGTCGGCCTGGGATCGTTGATCGACTTCTGCCCGCCGCGCGCGTCCGTGCGCCTCCGGAATCCTCTCACCCGCAAGCCGGACCTTGACCACATTCTCGCCTTCAGCCCGCATCGCGGACGCGGCACGGTGCAGAAGATCGACCCCGACGAATTCCGCCGCCTGCGTCGCCTCATGTTGCAGAAAAATCCCGAGCAAAGGGAAACGTTGAAACGACTATTTCAGGAAGAGTAGACTGCTGCCAGTTGTCCGTGGTCAGTCGTTTGTTGTCAGTTTTCAGTAAGGGCCAGGACTCGGCTCCTACGGGGTTTTACTGACAACTGATGACTGATGACTGAATACTCCTATGAACCGCATCGCGAAATTCTTCAAGCTGCAAGAGCACGGTACGACTATTCAGCGCGAGGTGCTGGGCGGCATCACCACCTTCCTCGCCATGTCCTACATTATCTTCGTGCAGCCCGGCGTGCTTTCACTGGCCGGAATGAATTTCCAGGCCGTGCTCACTGCCACCTGTCTATCGGCAGCCGCCGCCACGCTGCTGATGGGTCTCGCGGCGAACTACCCCGTGGCGCTGGCCCCGGGCATGGGCGAGAACTTTTTCTTCGTCTATACGCTCTGCGGCGCCGTCCCCCTGGGATTCGGCCTCACCTGGCAGCAGGCGCTCGCGGCGGTGTTGCTGGCGGGGATTTTCTTCGTCGCCATCACCCTCACCGGCCTGCGCGCCCAGATCGTGAACTCCATTCCCAACTCCCTCAAGTGCAGCATTGCGGCGGGCATCGGCCTGTTCATCACGCTGATCGGGCTCGAGTACGGCGGGCTGGTCGTCCAATCACCCGGCACGCTTGTGCGCATGGGCGATCTGCGCCAGCCCGCTACCATCGTGAGCGTGCTGGGCCTGCTCCTGATGATCGTGCTGCTGGGGTTCAGGGTGCGCGGCGCCATCCTGATCGGTATTCTTGCCACCACCGTCATCGCTGCGCTGTTCGGCTTGGTGCATTACCAGGGAGTGTTTTCGGCCGAGCTTCACTTGGCGCCGACGTTTTGGAAATTCGATCTCCGCGGCCTGCTGGGTGTCTCACCCGCGCGCTTCGGCGCGGCGATTTTTGTGCTTTTTTACTTGGCGCTCTTCGACACGGTGGGAACGCTGGTGGGCGTGGGCCAGCAGGCAGGCTTGGTGCGCGACGGCAAGTTGCCGCGCGTCGATCGAGCGCTCTTCTCCGACGCCGTGGGGACAACCGTGGGCGCGGCCATGGGAACTTCCACCATCACCTGCTACATCGAATCCGCCGCGGGAGTTTCGGACGGCGCACGCACCGGCTTGGCGAGCGTCGTGACCGGCCTGCTGCTCGCGGCCTCGCTTTTCTTTAGCCCCCTCGCCTCGATGGTCGGCGGCGGCGTCAAGGTTGGCCGAGCCGTGCTTTATCCCACGCTCGCGCCGGCGCTCATCGTGGTGGGCTCCATGATGCTCAAAACCCTGCGGGAGCTCAAATGGGATGACCCCACCGAGTACCTGCCCGCCTTCCTCGTGCTGGTGGGAATTCCGCTCACCTTCAGCGTGGCGGATGGCATCGCCTTCGGGCTCATCTCCTATGCCGTCGCCAAGTTCGCCACCGGCCGCGGGCGGGAGTGCCCCACGCTCACTTACATCTTCGCCGCACTCTTCGTGGCGCAGTTCTTGATTCTCTAGCGCGGGCTTCCCGTCTGCAGAAGCAGCCGGCTCGCGCAGATTCCCGACTTTTGTCCGACCTGCCCCATAGGCGCCCGCGAGGGCCGTAACTTTCCCTCGACGGTCGTGAGCTCTGTCTTTTCGCCCCCGCTGCCCCAGACTTTGCGTCTCTTGCCTGGCCTTAGGTTCGGGTGTACACGGGGTGCAGGGAGGACTCTCGCGAAGGGTCCCCAAGGGCTCGCACTCGGACGCGCCGGCGTCACGGAAAGATGCAGAGGAGGCCTTTATGCGTATGAGAACGATGTCAACAATTGCTGTCCTCGTTGCGATGCTTGCAGGGTCAATCGCATGTCGCAGGTCCCAGGCACCCGCTGAGGCGAAGTCTGGAGAAGCCGGATTACAGCAGGACACGAAGCTCCCGAACGGAGTACCACCTGAGGTGATAGGTGTCCTGATTGAGAGAAGCAGCCGGAAGCCCTTGCCCGGCGAAAAGGTGATGCTTTGCGCCGTCACCTTCAACAGCGAAGGTAAGAGACTCGTGGAGTTCACCGTAAACCGCGTGAAGACCACCGATGCGCAGGGGCGCTTTCAGTTTGAGCGTGTACCTCCCGGCACATACTGCATCCGGGCGAGGGGGATAGAGGCCGAAGGCGCGGATGGAAAGGGCACAGGAACGGTTACCGTCAAGGCGGGTGACACCAGGCTGGATTATGGCCTGCTCGCCGTTGCCGGCGGGCAGGGCGGTGAGGTGAAAGGCACCCTCGTTGGGCATGACACCTTGAAGCCCATCGCAGGCCGCCAAGTGTTGCTCTGCCCGGTCACGACCGACGAGAAAGGCGTAAGATCGCTTCACATCAGTCTGGATTTCAATAGCGACACTGATGCGCAAGGGAGCTTCCAATTCAAAGGCGTGCCCCCGGGAACCTACGGCTTGCTGTCCCAGTTTGCGGAGGTGACCACGGCAGACGGCAAAGGCTCTGTGAACATTGTCATCAAAGGCGGCGAGAGCCTCGACCTCGGCCAGATCAAAGTAAAGAGCGATTAGCGCGCAGGGGCTTGCGGGCCGGGTGCAGTTCCGCCAGGGTTGCTTCCCTGCGCAGCGGGCTACACCACCGCCGTGGCGTTCTGCGTGGCGCGTGTTCCCTTCCAAATGTCGAGATAGGGCTTTAGTTCTCTCATCATGGCCTGGAACTGCGGGAAGCTGAGCGACTGCGCGCCGTCGCTCATAGCCTTTTCCGGGCAGGGATGCACTTCCACAATTAGGCCGTCCGCGCCGATGGCCACCGCCGCACGCGCGAGCGCCGGCACCAGGCTTTGCCGGCCCGTGGCGTGGCTCGGGTCGACGATCACCGGCAGGTGGGTCAGCTCGTTCAGCACCGGTACGGCGGAGATATCGCAGGTGTTGCGCGTGGCGGTCTCGAAGGTGCGAATGCCGCGCTCGCACAGGATGACGTTGGGATTGCCATGCGCAGTAATGTACTCAGCCGACATCAAGAGCTCTTTGATGGTCGAGCTCATGCCGCGCTTCAGCAGCACCGGCCGCGGGCAGCGGCCCAGCGCCTTGAGCAGCGCGAAGTTCTGCATATTGCGCGCGCCCACTTGCATGATGTCCGCGTACTCAGCCACCAGCGGAACGTCCGGCTCGCTCATCACCTCCGTGACGGTGGCGAGGCCGGTCGCTGCGCGCGCCTTGGCCAGCAGCTTCAGCCCCTCGACTTCCAGGCCCTGAAAATCGTACGGGGAAGTGCGAGGTTTGAACGCGCCGCCGCGCAGGATTTTCCCGCCCACTGAGGCCACAAACTCCGCCGATTCCATGATCTGTTTCTCGCTCTCCACCGAGCACGGGCCGGCCATTACCACAAACTGGTCGCCCCCGATGGAGACGCCGTTGATCGGGATTCGCGTGCGTTCCTTGCGGAATTCTTTGCTGACGAATTTGTAAGGCGAGGAGATGCGTACCGCGCTCTCGACCCCGGGCGCAGCCTCAAGCGCATCCAGGCAGGCGGTGACCTCGCCGACGCCAATCACGCCGATCACCACGCGCTCCTCTCCCTGGATAGAGTGAACCTTGTAGCCGAATTCGCGGATGCGGTCGCACACATGTTCGATCTGTTCCTTCGTCGCGTTGAGCCTCATGGAGACGATCATGGCTTGGCTTCCTCCCCAAAATGAAAAAGCCCACTCGCTGCGAGTGGGCTGGCCTTGCTTACGATTGCTTTCTCTTAGTGCAGACCAGCGCCACTCTACCGGCTTGGAGCAAAGCTCCAATACCGGTACGTAAAGTAGGTAAACGAGCTGGCGTTGGATCCGAACATCGAAGAGGCAGTATACAGCAACCCAGAAGGCGCCGCAAGGTTTCAGCACAACATCTTTAAGCTTTCACTGCGAAGGACGGTCCACAGGGCACGCGTGGTGGGTTAGATCAGCCCCTAACAAAAAGGGCCTCCCCGCGGGAGGCCCGAGAAGTCTAGCGAGTCGACGATCCAGGTGCTGTGAGCGGGGGAGAGGAGCCCCTCATAGCTTTACCCTCACCCCGCTCACTCACACCTTGGAAACTCCAAGGTAGCATTTCCGGCGGTCGGATCAAACGTCCCGTCTGACCGGCAAGTCGGTGGGAACTGGCCAGACACTAAACTCTCCACCGGATCCGTCCCTGTTAATCACCGCTCCTTTCCTTTCTTCAGCAACTCACGAAGCAGCGTTGTTATTGGGGCCTGCACCTGCACCCCAGTTATGCCTGATGATAGAAACCCTCCGAACCGTGGTCAAGTGGCTCTACAGGGGGGACGGAAATAGTTCCGATGGCTATACAACGGAGTGCAGCTATGGCCATGCTCGCGCAACAGGTTGTATGGGCATGATTTCCATACCGCCGGTGGTAGTCCGAAGCCGCAGACCCTCTCTCGCACGACGCTCTTCACTTTGACTCAGCCTTAACACAGGCAGCAATATCTCCGGTCAAACGCAACTCTTTCGACTTACGGGTGTTTGAACATATTGAACGCGAACATGTTGCATGGCACGGCGTCTGGCTTCAAGAGCTCCCAGGCAGGTATTCATTGAGGTTAGCGAGGAGGAAACATGAAGAACACCTGGCTCAGGTTCCTGACCCCCGCGGTATTGGCTGGCGCTCTAGCGCTGCCTGCCCTCGGACAGACGACCCAAAGCACGTCCCCCGATACCGCCCGTACCCCGCGCATCAACGCGCGACAGATCCGCCAGCAGCGGCGGATCGCGCGAGGAGTGCGGAGTGGGCAATTGACTCCCGCCGAAACGCGAAGGCTGGAACGGCAACAGGCAAGAGTCCAGGCCAACAAGCTGCAAGCTAAGGCAGATGGCAACGTGACGCCGCAGGAGCGCGCCAGGCTGACGCGCGAGCAGAACCGCGCCAGCCGCAATATTTACCGCCTGAAGCACAACAATCGCGTGCGAGGGCAGTAACAGCCGGCCCCGAGGCGGGACTCACGCAAGCTGCGCCGCAGGCCGTTGACACCGCCTTACACCCCGCGCTTCTGGCCAGCCTTGTTCGCCGCACCAGACAGCTGGATTGCCTGATCTCCGGCGACAGGCATGAGGGCGCTAGGCGCCGAACGCGCGCGGCCCGCGCATCCTGGCCGTGACGCGCGGTCGGGGCTGGCACCGCAGGCAGAAGTGGCTGCTGCGTCCCGCAATCACTATCCGCCGGATGGCGTGGCCGCAGCGCCGGCAGGGTTCGCCGGCATGCTGGTAGACGCGCAGTTTTTTAAGGAATGCGCCGGGCCGGCCCTCGGCGTCAAGGTAATCGCTGAAGGTGGTGCCGCCCAGTCGCACGGCGCGGTCCAACACCTTGCGGATGGCCCTGTAAAGCCGGTGCGCCTTCTCAGGGGAAACGCGTCCGGGTTGCGAGAGGGGATGGATACGTGCTTCGAACAAGGCTTCGTCGGCGTAGATGTTTCCCAGGCCAGCCAGGAGGTTCTGGTTCATGAGCCAGCTTTTGATGGCGCCATGGCGGCCGCGCATTGCCGCGAGGAACTGCCGCTCCGTCATGCGCTGCGCATCCGGCCCCAGCGCACCCAGGATTGCTTCCAACTCCTCGCGCGTGCAAGAGCGCAAACGGCCGAAGCGGCGGACATCGCGGAAACGCAATTCTTCCCGGCCGTCGTCCAGAGCAAGCAGCACGTGCGTGTGCGACTCGACCGGCGCCTCACGTGGCGTGACGGTGAACTGGCCCGTCATCCCCAGGCGGACCAGCAGGAAGCGCGGCCCAGAGCCGTCCTCCGCGGCGAGTTCGAGGGCAAGCGCCTTGCCTTTGCGCGAGACGTCCACCAGCCTTCTGCCCTCGAGGGTGGAAACGAATTCTTCCGCTGCGCCCACAATGACGCCAGGGTGACGGACCTCGACGGCCGCAACGCGACGTCCCAGCGCGCGCCTTTCAAGTCCTTGCGCGACGGTTTCAACTTCCGGAAGTTCAGGCATGGAGGATCAGGGTCAAGCTGGGAGAGCTAAGGGTCGCGGCCACCTAGACCGCCACCTTGATATCGGTGCCGTCGACCTCGACGGGATACGTCGTCAGCTTGAGGGCGCTGGCGCCAACCTTTTCACCTGTGCAGACGTTGTACTCCCACTGGTGCCAGGGGCAGGTTACGATTTCGCCCTCCAGGATGCCTTCGCCGAGCGGCCCACCCTGATGCAGGCAGGTGTTGTCCGTGGCGTGAATCTTCCCTGCCACATTGAAGAGAGCAATGGTTTTCCCGGCGACTTCCACTGTCATCGCTGCGCCCGGCTTCAGATCCGAGGTGCTCGCGACTTTTACGAAGTTGGCCATGGATGTCTCCCCGGCCGGCGACAGGATTGCGCTTCCCGTCTGGCCGTCACGATGGGTTTTCAAGTTATAGCAGGAAGATATCGGCTCAGCCGATCCGGACCAGTTCCGGTGTCCCCGCCTTGCCGATCCGAATGGATTTCTTGAAGTCCTCGATCATGCTCTCGTCCAGACGGACTTCCGTGGGCCGCTTCCCCACCGTCATGCTATCGATCTTCTCTTGTAGCTTGAGAAGAGCATAAAAGAGGTTCTCGGGGCGCGGCGGGCAGCCCACCACATAGACGTCCACGGGAATAATCTTGTCCACGCCTTGCAGCACCGCGTAAGTGTTGAAGGGCCCACCCACGCTGGAGCACGCGCCCATGGAGATGCACCACTTCGGATCCGGCATCTGCTCCCAAATGCGCTTGACGACCGGCGCCATTTTCAGCGCCACGGTCCCGGCCACGATCATCAAGTCGGCCTGGCGCGGGCTGGGACGAAAAACCTCGGCGCCGAAGCGCGCCATGTCGAAACGCGAGGTCGTGGAGGCGATCATCTCAATCGCACAACACGCCAACCCGAAGGTCAGCGGCCACAGAGAGGATTTGCGCGCCCAGTTGAAAACATAGTCCACCGAGGTGATGAGGAAGTTCTTCTCGAAGCGGTTCTCAATGAATCCCATGCTGCAGCCTCGTGTTCTTCCCGCCCCGCCGAATGATCGCGCTGGTAGCCCTGCGGCAACGCCCCATTATACCGCGACGCCCATGAGGGTTCGCAAGAATTCCCTGCGACGCCACAACGGTTCATAGCGGTTCCTTGGATCTCCCCGCCCGTGCACCTGATCGTCGCAAAGTCCTGCTGGAGTCGAGCCGGGCCTCGTGATAAAGTTGTTAGAGTCTTCACGAACCCACGCACCTGAGGCCAAGGATGCAAACAAACATGGGGGCCGGACCGTGCGCGCTCACCGGAAAAGAATCCCGGGCAAGCGCGGCGCGGGGCCGCTCCTCCCGCCGTCCCAAAGTTCTCCTGACGAGTATTTGCCGTCCCATCGGGCCCGCTCACGGAGATGCTCCGAGCGCGGGCTACGAAGTGCTCCACGGACAGATCACGCGCGCGCAGGGCGTCTTCAGCCCCCGCTCCGTGAATTTCACTTTTGCGTTGGACTACATCGCGGCCAACCTGGATGCGCCCGCCGTGGTGCTCCAGTACCCGTCGCATCGTGAGTTGGTGCGCGAACTTCGGAAGGGGCCGAACTACGTCGGCGTTTCCTTCAACCTGGTTACTTTTCACCGCATGAAGGAAGTGGTGGCGCTGGTGCGCAAGCACGCGCCCCGCGCCAAAGTCGTTCTGGGCGGTTACGGAACGGTTCTGGACGACGCGGCGCTGGCCCCTTACGGCGACTACATCTGCCGGGAAGAGGGCGTGGCCTACTTCCGGGCGCTGCTTGAGGAGCCCCCGCGGCCCATGCCTTACGATCATCCGCTCGTGACGCTCAACCTGCGGGTCTTCTCGATTCCCGTAGACCGTACGGGGATGATCTTTGCCGGGCTCGGCTGCCCGAATGGTTGCGACTTCTGCTGCACCTCGTATTTCTTCAAGCGCCGCCACATCCGGCTGCTTCCCACCGGCGACGACATCTTTCGAGTCATCGAGCGCTACCTCGAGATCGACCCCCGCATGAGCCTGGCGATTCTCGACGAAGATTTCCTGCTTGCCAAGGACCGCGCCATCCGCCTGCGCGAGTTGGTCCTGGAGCGGGGCACGCCTCTCTCCATGTTTGCCTTCGCTTCCGTCAAGGCCTTGAGCCGGTTCACCCCACAGGAACTGCTGGAGACCGGCGTCGACGGGGTCTGGGTGGGTTATGAGGGAAAACGCTCCGGATACGCCAAGCAACAGGGCAAGCCCGTGGAGGAATTGATCCCGGAGTTACGCTCGCACGGCATCACCGTGCTCTCCTCGATGATGCTGGGGTTCGACTATCACACTCCAGAGATCATCCGCGAGGAGTTGGCGGAATTTCTGGCGCTCCGGCCGACCTATGCGCAATTCCTCATCTACGGCCCCACGCCGGGCACGCCCTTCTTCGAGCGCGTGATGAAAGAAGGACGCCTCAACTGCAACCTGCCGGAGGAGTCGGAGCGCTACTACCACGCTTGCGACGGCTTCAGCGCCATGGTGCAGCATCCCACCATGACGCCCGGCGAGATTGAGAGTTTGCAGCGCGAGGGCTTTGAGACGGACTTCCGCGTGAATGGACCGTCCATCCTGCGATCCGTGGAAGTCTGGTTCCAAGGCTGGAAGCGATACCGCAATTCCAGCTCAGCCTATCTGCGCGCCAAAGCCGAGCGCTGGGCGGAGGAGATTCGGCGCGCCTACCCGCTTTTCCGCGTGGCGGAACGCTCCGGCCCGACCCCGGAAGCCGCGGCGCGTCTCGAAACGGAGATTCGAACGTTGCTCGGTCCACCGCGCCTTGGCCCGCGTGTGCTTTCGTGGCTGGCGCCCGCGGCTGCCGCCTGGACACGCTTCACCCTGCGCCACGACTTTTTTCAACATCCCAAGCTAGTCCGCCGCGCCTACCGCACCACTCCCTGGGCCCTGCGTCCCGGGGAGCTTGGTTCGCTGCGCGTGAGCGTGGAGCGGGCACTGCGCAGCACGCTGGTCAAAATCGAAGGAGCCCTGGACCGAGCAAGCGCCGAGCGCCTGGCCGCCGGCATCGTCGCCCATCTGCACGGGAACGATGCGCACGTCAAGGTGGTGGTGGCATAGGGGACACACGCCGAGCCGCGGGATTTGCGGCTTCTCGCTCAGGAACTCGCGCCGCTGCGCCATCGCATTTCGATCTTGGTTCCATCCGCTCCGGAAAGTTGGACTTACTTCAAAAGCGTGTGAAGCGGCCTCTCCCGCCGAACGCCACGCCCCCGTGCTGTCATCCTGAGGAGGCCGCCCGTCTGTCAGGTGGACGACGAAGGATCCCGGTAGTTCACGCGCCGTCAGCGCTCCACACCTGGGGCTGCGGTGAGCGGCAGCAGAACAACTGCGGGGATTCTTCGCCCGCACCGCGGGCTCAGAATGACAGGTTGGCCGGGTTGTTCCGCACACCAAGCGGGCGCGTAGGGGTAGGGCTTGCCCTACCCTCTTTCCGGCCCAGGCCGCTTCGAAAGGGTACGGCAAGCCGTACCCCTACGTCGCCCAGACCGCGTTGAACTGGCTGCTGCAGGGACGCCTCGCTAGACTTTGGAGTGAACGACGCGGACGGAAGGCATGCCGTCGGGCTCATCCACGAGCTCGATATCCTGGAAAATGTTCGGGGCTTCTTTCTTGAAAACGCGGCAGACCTCGATGGCCAGCAGACGAATCTCCGTATCGGCATGAGGGCTGCCGCGCAGTTCGAGGAAGTGGCGCCAGGCGCGGGAGTTTCCGGTAACGAAAATCTTGGTTTCGGTGGCGTTGGGAAGGATGGAGCGGGCCGCTTGGCGCGCCCACTTGCGACGGTCGCGCGGGGCCATCTCCGGATGCTTCTGCTGCACGTACTGCGTGGTGACTTCCGCCAACTCCGCGTAGGTCTTGCGGATCCACTCGATGGTCTGCTGCCATTTCTGGCGGAGTTCCGGGTTTTCCTGATAGAGCGGCGGCACCACGTAACGCGCCTCGCTCTCATCCACGTAACGCTGGGAAAGCTGCGAATAGCCGAACCCGGCGCGGTGACGAACCAGTTCGTGCGTGAGCGCGCGGCTGACCCCGGTAATCAGCAGGCACCACACGGCGTGCTCGAGCACGCTGCCGTGCTTGGATGAGAGGATGTTCTCCATATACTCGCGATTGCTTTTTCGCCCCTTGCCGAACGACATGTAGCAGGTACGCCCGGCGATTTCGGTCAAGACCTCAGCCGCCGCGCCGGCATCCGTCGTAAAGGCCAGTCCCTCGTCCTCGAGGAAACGCGCCACCTCTTCGTCAGCGACGAGCTGGCGTCCGACGAGATAGACCTTGGGTTTGGTGATGTAGGGATCGATGGGCGGAGTTGTAGCCATCAGACTCCAGTCGAGCTGGGGAGTGTAAAGCCTGGGTCTCAGACTTCGAGGCGACTGGCAAACCGAACTTGCTGATGCTTGCGCAACCCACCGCTACGAGCTGGACGTGGTCTTGGTTGCGGCCGGCGCAGCTTCGGCTTTGTTCACGCCGGCGTATTTCCGCCGGAACCTCTCCACACGGCCGGCGCTGTCTATGAGCTTTTGCTTGCCCGTAAAGAAAGGATGACACTTGGAACAGATTTCTAGGTGCAGCACGTCGTTCTTGTAGGTCGAGCGAGTCTTGAAGGTGTTACCGCACGCGCAAACCACATTAACATCGCGATAGTTGGGGTGAATGCCCGTCTTCATGGAACTCCTTTTTGGCTTCAGAGCAAATTTCCATTCTAATCGCATGACTCAAAACTTTCAATTAGCTTTGAGGGGCGGGGCCAGCCCGCGTCCTGGAGCGGCACCCCTAAGTCGAATCGGCCCACTACTCAATGCCTCAACCCAGCACTGGGACCACCACGGACCGGACGGCGCGCGAGTCGTCACTCAACAAAAAATGGATGACGCGCGCCACGTCTCCCGTCTTCACCCACCGGGAGAAGTCTGCCTGCGGCATGGCGTGGCGATTGGCCGCAGTGTCCATGGTTCCTGGCATGACGCAGTGAGCATGGATGTCATAGTCTTTCAGTTCGTCCCCCAGGATCTCTGTAAGCTGACGCACCGCGCCCTTCGAGATCGCGTAGGCGGCGATGCCAGCGCCGCCGCCGTTCAGAATCTCCCCACTCGAAATTGTGACGATGCGGCCAAAGTTCTGTTTGATCATCGCCGGCACGACGGCATGCAGCGAGAGGTATACGGTCCCTAGATTGAGATCGAACATCCGGTCCCAGCTCTCCTCACTCGTCTCGTGGATCTTCCCGGCAGCGAATCCGCCGGCAATGCAAACTAGGAAGTCGATTCGCCCCCAGCGTTCGGCAACGTCTGCGACGAAACGCTCCACGGCAGGCGCTTTCGTTAGATCGACCTTCGCGCCCCACAGGCGCTCACGCGCCGAACCGGCACGATTCTGAAGCGACGCCCAATGTTCCTCAGCCGCGTAGGGCACCGCCACGCGCGCGCCACTTCCCAGCAAGTCAAATGTGACGGCGCTGCCCAGCGCGCCAGATCCGCCGGTGACGATGGCGACTCGATTTTGAACATCCATAAAGACACCTCGCTCCATTCAGTTTCCTGGGAAATGCAATGATATCAGATCGGAGCCGACGGGGGGTGAGCGGGCGCAGGCCCTGGGTGTGTGCGAGGCAATCTGCAGAAGCGCGGAGCCGTGTGCGGCAGCGCAGCACTCAGCGGTTCCCCCGCAGAGGTTGCGACCCGCCAGGTCGCAAGACCGATGCGACTGGTCCCCGCTGCGGGAATCCCAAGCAGAATAAGCTGCAGGGTTCCAGAACAACTCTGTGCCAGCCCAACGTGGCCGCAACGCCTTGAACGACTCGCGATCCCGATGCTATGCTGCATGCTTCAGGGTGCATTGAATGAAACCTCAGGGAGGCCCCCATGCGTTTCCGCAAGCTTGGTCACAGTCCCCTCACGGTCTCAGCCCTCGGGCTGGGCTGCATGGGGATGTCCGAATTCTACGGTTCCCGGCACGATGAGGAATCGGTCGCGACGATTCATCGCGCCCTGGACCTGGGCATCAATTTCCTGGACACTGCCGACGCTTACGGCCGCGGTGACAACGAGGAACTGGTCGGCCGCGCCCTCAAAGACCGCCGCAGTCAGGTCGTCCTAGCGACGAAATTCGGCAACGTGCGCGACGCCGAGGGCCGCTTCGTGGGCATCAATGGCCGCTCTGAATACGTCCGCGAAGCGTGCGAGGCCAGCCTGCGACGGCTGCAGGTCGAGACCATCGACGTCTACTATCAGCACCGCGTCGATCGCACCGTCCCGATCGAAGAGACTGTGGGCGCTATGTCGCGACTGGTCGAAGAGGGCAAGGTCCGCTTCCTGGGACTTTCCGAGGCTGCTCCCGCCACGCTTCGCCGCGCCCACCGCACGCACGCGATCAGTGCCCTGCAAACGGAATACTCACTGTGGACTCGCGACCCCGAGGAGGAGATCCTTCCCCTGTGCCGGGAGCTGGGCATCAGTTTCGTTGCTTACAGCCCGCTGGGCCGAGGTTTCCTGACGGGGCGCTTCACGCGCTATGAAGACCTGGCTCCTGACGACTGGCGCCGCAAGAATCCGCGTTTTCAGGGCGAGAATTTCGAGCGCAATCTCGAGCTGGTCCGGCGCGTCGAGCAGCTCGCCGCGGAGAAAGGCTGTCAAGCGTCGCAACTGGCGCTGGCTTGGGTGCTGGCCCAAGGTGAAGAGATCATCCCGATTCCGGGGACTACACGCCGCGCGCACCTGGAACAAAATCTTGCGGCGCTCGAAATCACCCTGACCGCGCAAGACCTGGCGCGCCTTAACCAGGTTGCGCCCAAAGGCGTCGCGGCCGGGGACCGTTACCCCGAAGGCGGCATGAAGGTCGTCAACGGGTGAGGGGACCGCCCGATTGTTCATTTCTCAAAGGGGCGCCCCCCGCCACCCCTGGTCCCCTTCTCGAAGAGGAGGGGAATGGGCCTTTCCGCGCTACTTATAGGCCGGCATTCCGGTCACGCGCTCGCCAATGATCAGCGTGTGGATGTTGTGTGTGCCTTCGTAAGTAAACACCGATTCCAGGTTACACATATGGCGGAAAATGGGGTACTCGTCCGCGACGCCGTTCGCGCCCAGGATGTCGCGCGCCGCGCGCGCCACGTCGAGCGCTATCTTCACGTTGTTCCGCTTGAGCATAGAGACATGGGCGAAGTCAGCGCGACCTTGGTCTTTCAAGCGGCCCACCTGCAGCGCCAACAATTGTCCCTTGGTGATTTCCGTAATCATGTCGGCGAATTTCGCCTGGACGAGCTGATGGGTTGCGATAGGTTTATCGTCAAACTGCTTACGTACCTTGGCGTATTCCAGCGATTCGTTGTAGCACGCCATGGCTGCGCCGAGGGCTCCCCACCCAATACCATAGCGCGCCTGGGTCAGACAGCTCAGCGGAGCTTTCATTCCCCGCGCCTTGGGCAACACGCTGGACGCCGGCACGCGCACGTCTTGGAGTGAGAGTGTGGAAGTCACCGACGCCCGCAGCGACCATTTTCCCTTGATGTCCTGGGCCGAATATCCCGGAGTCCCTCGCTCCACCAGGAATCCGCGTACGCCTTCGTCGGTGCGCGCCCACACCACCGCCACGTCGGCAATGGTTCCAGAGGTAATCCACGCTTTCTCACCATTCAGAATATAGTTACTGCCATCCTTCACTCCGCGGGCTCGCATGCCCGCGGGGTTGGAGCCGAAGTCGGGTTCGGTCAATCCGAAGCAACCGATGGCCTTGCCCTGCTGCAAGGCGGGCAGCCAGCGTTTTTTCTGCTCCTCGGAGCCGTACTCGTTGATAGGGTACATCACGAGCGCCCCTTGAACGCTCACGAAGCTGCGCAAGCCGCTGTCGCCGCGCTCCAGCTCCTGCATGATCAGCCCGTACTGCACGTTCGACATGCCCGCGCAGCCGTAGCCTTCCAGGTTGGCGCCGTAGAAACCCAGCTCCGCCATGAGCGGAACCAGGTGCATCGGGAACTTGCCCGCGCGGTTCCATTCCTCGATGTGCGGAAGTACTTCTTTGTCGACAAACTCGCGTACGGTCTGGCGCACAAGCTTTTCATCGTCCGTGAGCAGGGAATCGATCTGCAGGTAGTCAACTCCATAAAAAGCAAACATGAGGCCTCCTCCAGGTGTCGGCGTCAGGGGCCGGCCACCTTCCCGAACCCCGTACGCATTCTTACCAGGGCCCGGTCGATCTGCTCGAGGGATTCGTCGAGGGCTTTCTCCGTCGTACCCACCACGAGGTCGGCAAGCCAGCATTCTAGTGGGCGGCCGGAGGCGGGTCAAGGAGCCGAACCGTGGGGCGTGTAAGTCACACGGCAAGCGGCCCTTCCGGCGCGCGGGGTTTTGGAATCGTGCCGCGCCAGCTTATAATCAAATCCCTTATGGACGAACGCACGCGGCTGACCGCCATGGTCAAGGCAGCGGGTTGAGCGGCCAAGTTGAGTCCAAGTATTTTGGACTCGGTGCTCGCCAAGTTGCCGAAACAATTCGACCCTAATGTGCTGGTAGGCTTCGACACCTCCGACGACGCGGGAGTGTATCAACTTTCACCCGAGTTGGCGCTGGTCCAGACCGTGGATTTCTTCACGCCTATCGTAGACGACCCCTATACGTTCGGCCAGATCGCCGCGGCCAACGCTCTCAGCGATGTGTACGCGATGGGCGGCCGGCCGATTTCCGCGCTCTCCATTGTGGGGTTTCCGAACACCGGCCGCGATGTCGAGATTCTCGAGAAGATTCTCCAGGGTGGCCTCGCCAAGATGCAGGAAGCAGGCTGCACGGTGATTGGCGGCCATTCCATCGGCGACGATGAGATCAAATTCGGCTACGCGGTGACCGGCGTCATCAATCCGCAGCGCGTGCTGAAGAATGTGGGCGCGCGGCCGGGCGATTACATCATTCTGACCAAGCGCCTCGGCACCGGGGTGATCGGCACGGCACTGAAGAAGAACCGAGCAAATGAGGCATCGGTTGATGCGGCCATCGAATCCATGTGCACTCTGAATCGCGTGGCCAGCGAAGTGGTCTTGCAGTTTGACGTGCACGCCGCCACCGACATCACCGGCTTCGGGTTGCTGGGCCACGCGCGCGAAATGGCAGTGGCCAGCAAAGTGAGTTTCGCGATAGACTCTGCGCAGATCGACTTTCTGCCGGAAGCGACCGAATACGCGCGGCGGGGCTTTCTGCCCGGCGGTTTGAAGCGCAACATAGAATTCCTGGGCGGCTGCGTCGAGTTCGCGAACGGCGTCCGGGAGGAAATCAGGAACCTGCTCTTTGACCCGCAGACCTCCGGTGGGTTGTTGCTTTCCATGGCTTCCAAGGACGCCACGCCGCTGCTGGAAGCCTTGCGCGCCAACGGCGTGGGCGGGCAACAGGTTGGGGAAGTCCTTGAGAAAACTCATCCCCTCATTCAAGTGCGATGAACGCGCCTCAACAAACTGCGTCGCGATTCGGCTGGGCATGGCTGGCGCTGGCCCTGGCGCTGGCGTTGCACGTCACCGACGAGGCACTCACGGGATTTCTCAGCGTCTACAATCCCGCGGTCAAAACCCTTCGCGCCCACCTTCTCTTGCCTCTGCCTACGCTCACGTTCGGCGTATGGCTCGCTGGGCTCGTCCTGGGAATTTGCGTGCTCCTGGCACTCTCGGTACCGGCCTTTCGTGGCGCGCGGGGGATGGCGCTGCTCGCCTATCCGCTCGGGATTCTGATGTTCGCAAACGGCGTGGTGCACATCACTGGCACGGTCTATATGCGACGCCTGATGCCGGGGGTTTATTCCGCCCCGCTGCTCCTGGTCACATCCGCGTATCTGTTACTGATGGCGCGAAGGCTCCGGGCGTCGGCGCGGGACAACTGAAAGGTCATTCCGCGCCATCTCCGCCGCCCCGCGGGCAGAAGCCGGAGCGCGCACAGTTCAAACCTGCGTTGCGCGTTTCGCTGAACACGGGTTAAGATTGCCGCGATGAGAAAACAGATTCCTACGCAGCTAGTCGTCGGCTTGGCGATTCTGGTCATTGGTGGTGGATTCGTCTGGGGCGAGTACTTCCTCATGAAGTGGTATCCGGGCCACCAAGAGGTAGTGAAGAAAGAAACCTTGCAGCTCCTGCCTTATAAGAATGACAGTCTGGGGATTGAGATGCAGGTGGCGGCGGGGTTATATGAGAAGGTGGAATCCTTTGCTGGCGGCGTGCGAATTGTTGCGCCGCGTTTCTGGAGCATTGGACCTTCCGTGACGCTCACGTCGCAGCCGAATCCCGATCAAAGCGCGGAGTTCACTCCCCAGATCCTGGCCAAGTGGCAGACCCTGGGCGTCACCGAGGAAATCCCGCGCTACCACTTTGAGCGCACCCAACTCAACCATCGCGACGCGGTCTTGATCTGGCAGTACAAGGATCGAGCAATGTTGCTTACGGCCCGAATCATTTCGCCGGACCGCATTGTGCAGGCGGATTGTACGCCGGGCCGAGCCGACGAGGATCTCTACATGCAAGCCTGCGATGAGAGCCTACGGACAATCAAGGTGGCGGGCCCCGAATCTCCGCCACCTCTCACTCCGGGTGTGATGGAACTCACCCCGGCCGAGCAGGCGCCTCCGAAGCCTTAGCGGCGACGGACGAAAAGGCTTTTACCTGTTGCCGGTGCCGGCATGGCGACAGGATTCAACGCGACAAAGCACGGTCTTTAGTTTCTGACCGCCCGAGGGTTTGTGTCCTCAGGAACGCGGTAGTGCGGGTGAACTGGGTGGCTTTGTCGAGTGTCAAGGGAGGTCGCTGAGTCAAGCCATGCCAAATTGGGAACCCATCGAAGGTGACCTGGCGACGCCGCTGGGGTTTCGCGGCGCAGCAGTCGCAGCCGGAATCAAGAAGACGCACGCCGCACTAGACTTGGCGCTGATCTTTTCGGATGCGCCCGAAACCGCCGCGGCTGCGGTCTTCACGACCAACCGTGTAGTGGCGGCGCCGGTTTTGGTCTCGCGGCAGAACCTGATCGAGAGCCGGGGGCGTTGCCGCGCCATCGTCGTCAATTCTGGAAACGCCAACGCCTGCACAGGGCGCGACGGCCTGCGCGTTGCGCAGGAGACCGCGCGCGCCGCCGGCAAGCTGCTGGAAATCGAACCCTCCAAGGTCCTGGTGGCTTCGACGGGGGTCATCGGCGTTCCGCTCCGCGCCGAGCTGATTCTGAGGAAGCTCCCGAGACTGAAAAGGGAGCTCTCCGCCGAGAACGCCGCGGCGGCCGCCCGCGCCATCATGACGACGGACACCGTGCCGAAAACTTGTGTGATCCGGTCGGAAGCGAAAGGCAAGGCTGTACACATCGCCGGCATTGCCAAAGGTGCGGGGATGATTCATCCGCACATGGCCACCATGCTTTCGTTCCTCGCCACCGACGCGGCTATCGGCCCGCGCATGTTACAGAGCCTGCTCAGCGCGGCGGTCGAGGATTCCTTCAACCGCCTCACGGTGGATGGCGACACCTCCACCAACGATACGGTCGTGACGCTGGCCAGCGGCCTTTCGGAGATTTCGGTGGTTCCCGGGAACGCCAGCCGTGCGTGGTTTCTGGAGGGGATTACACTCGTGTGCCAGACGCTCGCCCGCATGATCGCGCGCGACGGTGAGGGCGCAAGCAAGTTGGTCACGGTGGAGGTCCTCGGGGCGCGGACGCCGCTGGAGGCGGACCGCGCGGCGCGCTCCATCGCCAACTCCCCACTGGTGAAGACCGCCCTGGCCGGCGCCGACCCGAATTGGGGCCGCATCATCTGCGCGGTGGGCTACTCGGGGGCAAGATTCGATCCAAACAAAGTCGACATTCTCGTGAATGACCTCTACCTTTGCCGCAAAGGCGTCGACGCCGGCTTCGACGAGGCAGCTGCTCACCGGGAACTTGACCGGAAGGAACTGGTGATTCGCGTGGATCTCCACGCAGGAGGAGCTTCCGCGCGCGTTTGGACCTGTGACTTCACGCGAGACTACGTCACGATCAACGCGGCGTACCGCACGTGAGGCGACCCGGGTTGAGGCACGGCGCGAGGGCGCCGCAAATTTTTTCCAGGTAGGCCTCGTCAAGGCTCGTCAGGAGTGCGTCGTAGAGCTCCAGGCCGTCGATGGGCAGGGCGGCGGCCGTCTCGATCCGCTCGAACAAACTCATCGAGCCGTCGCGCACCAGCTCGTCCATGAAGCATTTGGGGAAGGCAGCAGGTTTCATCGCACCACGGCCCCGGGACTCTCCAGGTCGATGGGCGCACCGAAAGGGTATTGCTCGTAGTCGAGTACGGCGCCGGAGATCAGCTGGTTGGTGGCGAAAAACAGTGCCGCGTTGGCGATATCCTCGGGCAGCAGCATGCGGCCAAACGGGCGCGTCTTCAGCGCGTCCTCCAGCCAATTCTCACCTTTGCCCTCGACGACCGCCTCCACGTAGTGCTCTCCTTCCGTCAGCACCCAGCCGGGGTTGATCTGGTTCACGCGGATGCAGTATTGCGATAGGTAGTTCGCCAGATTCTTCGTGAACACCATCATCCCGCCTTTCGCGGCGGAATAGGCCAGGAGTTTCCTTAACCCGCAGTATGCGTTCACGGACCCGATGTTAACGATGCAACCGCTGCGCCGTTCCTTCATATGGCGCACCGCTTCTTGGCACAGGATAAACGGGGCGCGCAAGTCGACCGCGAAGATTTCGTCCCACAGCGCCGTGGAAGTGTCTTCAATCGTGCCCCGATGCACGACGCCGGCGTTGTTTACGAGGATGTCAAGCCGGCCGAAGCGCTCCCGGGCTTTCCCTACGATGCTGCGGCAGTGAGCCTCGTCCCGCAAGTCGCCGGTCGTGAGCAGTGCTTGACTTCCGGCAGCTTCAATCGCCTGGACGATCTTTTCGCCACCCGCCCGCTGGCTCTGTAGCCCCTGCACCAGCACGCGCGCGCCGTGCTCGCCCAGCTTCCGAGCGATCCCCCCGCCGATGCCTTGCGTCGAACCGGTGACCACAGCAACTTGGCCTGCCAGCGATGCCTTCTCGGCGTTTGTTTGACCCATGGGTTCCTCCTGTGATTCACTCGTCACGCGCCCGTGCGCGCCGGTTTCACGACGGCTTTCACAATTTCCCCCGCACGCGTTTCCTCGAAACAGGTGCGCCAGTTCGCGAAGTTTTCAATTCGGCCCATCATACGCAAAAGGTCGAGCTTCCCCGAGGCGAGTAGCGTGATGACCTTTTCCCAAGTCAGGAAGCTGTGGCAGAAGCTCCCCTGCAGGCACACGGCTTTGCAGGCGTGACCCGGAGCTTCTTCGAGGGAGGTCAGGTCCAAGCGAGATTTGCACGATGGGTCGAGACAAGGAAGTAATGGCATCATCGCAGAGCCAGGGCCTGGGCTCCCGGGAAGCAAGAAGGTACTCCACTTTTGCGGATACCTCAATGACCCCGCGACAGGGTTCGTGGCCATCTTTGCCAAGCTGTATGCCGTGCGAGAATTCAGTTGCCAGGGAGGCGGTCGTCCCGTAAGCTCGACCTGCCAGAAATCTCTGGTGACGAGGAGAGTGAGTTCTTGCCTCTCCTTCCGGGGCGTCGTGCACGCGATGCAGAAGAACCAGATGGAGTCGGGGGGTGAACGATGAATCGACGGGACTTTTCGAAGACTGTTGCCGGGGCGACCCTGAGCGGGGCCGCGCTCGCCCTCGAATCCCTTGCAGCTCCTTCTACGTCCGCGGTGGACGAGGGCGCGGCGCCACCGGCGTTCAAGTTCTCTGTCATGCTCTGGACGGTCTTCCAAAAACTGCCCTTCGAGCACCGGCTTGAAAAGGTCCGAGAGGCCGGATACCACGCCGTCGAGTTGGTGGGTGAGTACGCGAAATGGTCCGAGGAGGACTTCCGTCAGGCTAACCGCAAGCGCCGCGAACTGGGAATTACCATCGATACCACCGCGGGCCTGAAGCCTCGCCTTGCCGACCCGCGTGCGCGCGAGGCTTTCCTGGCCGACGTCCGCAACGAGCTAATGATCATGGAGAAGATCGAATGCCCCGCCTTGATCATTCTGTCGGGCAACGTAATTCCCGACCTCTCGCCGCAAGCTCAGCACGAAAGTTGTGTGGAAGGCCTGAAGCGCGCGGCGGAACTGGTGGAAGGGAAGGGTGTGACGCTGCTGCTGGAAAATATCGACCTCGAGGAAAACCCACAGTACTACCTCTGGTCAGTTGCGGAGTCTTTCAAGATCATCGAGGAAGTGAATCACCCGCAAGTCAAATTCCTCTACGATTTCTACCATGCGCAGATTTCGGGCGGGAACCTGATTGCACATCTCCAAAAGCATGTCGATAAGGTCGGACTCGTGCACATCGCGGACGTTCCCGGCCGGCACGAGCCTGGAACGGGGGAAATCAATTACGTCAACATTTACAGAAAACTCGCGGAGCTAAAGTACAGCCCCTACGTGACCATGGAATTCTTCCCCACGGGCGATCCTGTCAAAGCCCTGGCTGCCGCGCGCGAGGAAGCCCTGCGTGCTGCGCAGGCATAAGGCGGTCTTCGCCGTCAGCGGAACAGACTCCAGCAGGGCAAGAAGTACTTTGCTACATAAAGTACTTGACAAGCTTTTCGCTCTCCTGTATAGATACTTCATGCCTTGTGCCGGCGCCGTTCGCACTCGCCGATCTCGCCCCGCCCCGCTGCACGCGCATGCCATCGAGGACCTACGCTTCATCCGCGCGACGATGGAGAACGCCGCCTCCTTTACTGCCGTCCCGGGATGGGGAGGCGTGGCGATGGGCGCGACGGCACTGGTGGCCGCGGCTCTCGCCCCTCGGCCCGCGAGCGAAAAGGCGTGGCTGATCACCTGGTCGGCTGCGGCGCTGTGCGCTTTCGCCTTAGGCGCCTTGGCCATCTGTTGGAAAGCGCGGCGAGCGGGCACTCCCGTGCTCACCCGGCCCGGCCGCAAATTCGTACTCAGCTTCTTTCCTCCGCTGTTGGCCGGCTCTGTCCTCTCTTTTGCGCTTTATGGAGCGGGACTGCACCGCCTGCTGCCGGGCGTCTGGCTGCTTCTCTACGGCGCAGGGGTGATGTCGGCGGGAACCTTTTCCGTGCGCGTGGTTCCCGTGATGGGGCTGTGTTTCATGCTCGCGGGCGTTGTGGCCTTGTTTTGCCCGGCGGCCTGGGACAACGCCCTGATGGCCGCCGGGTTTGGGGGACTGCACATTCTGTTCGGAACGATTATCGCCAGGAGGTACGGTGGCTAGATCCAGCGCACTCGCTGGGCATCGACCGGCGGGAACACGACAAATGGCTCGCGGTGCGCAGAGCGAGCGCAGGGAATCACCCGCGAACGCCGCACCCGAACTCGATCGCCTGATTCACGAGCGCATCCGCTTGGGGATCGTCAGCGCGCTGGCAGCCAACGAATCGCTCAGCTTCAACGATCTGAAGAAACTGCTCCTGACCACGGACGGCAACCTGAGCGTCCATGCGCGCAAGCTCGAGGAAGCGAAATACCTCGTTTGCGAGAAGTACTTTGAAGGCAGGCTGCCCAAAACCGTGTACCGCCTGACTACGACCGGGCGGCAGGCGCTCGGGCGCTACCTGGATCACATGGAAACGCTGATTCACTCAATGCGTGCGCGGTAGCCAGCGGGGCAAAAAAATTTCGCCCGGTACTTTGCAGCGCAAAGTACATTGCCTGGGTGCATCACCGTCGCGGCGGGACATTTCCAGTCGGCAGGGTGTCCCGGCAGGCGGCGGAGTTTTCCGCGGAGACACTGCATGGTAAATGCCAACGGGGATGAGCAGCTGAGGCCGAAGCGTTCTGACCTGCACGTGGCGATCATCATGGACGGTAGCGGGCGTTGGGCGACAGCCCGCGGGCTGCCACGCTCAGAAGGTCACCGCGCGGGCCGCGCGGCAGTTCGCCGTGTCATCGAAGCCGCGCCGCAATGCGGCATCGGCACGCTGACCCTCTACGCCTTCTCTTCTGACAACTGGCGCCGGCCGGAAAGCGAAGTCTTTGAACTGATGCGAATCTTCGAGGGCTTTTTCCACGTGGATGCGCCAGCCCTTATCCGGCGCGGCATCCGGATGAGCGTGCTGGGGCAGCGCGACCGCCTGCCGGTTTCCCTACTGCAAGCCATCGAGAAGGTTGAGGCGTCCAGCCGGTCCGGAGGCCAACATCATGTCCGTCTGGCCATCGATTATTCCGGCCGCGAGGCGATCGTCCGTGCGGCAAGCCAATTCCGTCAAACCTGCGACACCCCCGCCGAAGTCTTTGCTCGCCTACTTGCCGAAGTGGAACAGGCGGACGAAGCGGTGCCGGATATCGACCTCTTGATCCGCACGGGCGGCGAGCAGCGCCTGAGCAATTGCCCGCTCTGGGAGATTGCCTACGCCGAGTTGTATTTTACCCCATGTCTCTGGCCGGACTTCAGCGCCGCGGACCTCGACGCCGCGGTTCGGGAGTTTCGGACGCGCGACCGACGTTTCGGCCACTTGCCAGCCCTGGTTTGACTTCCTGCGGCGCCGGCCCCGGCCACGCCCGAAGTTCCGCGGCAAAGGAGCTCGACGCATGAATAACCCAGCAAAGTTGGAATTAACGGTTGTCGCAGCGGCGCTCACATTGGGAATTCTGGGCGACGTGCTCCTCAGGAGCTTCCCCTGGGGAGTGAATTTCGCGTTGTGGGCAGGCGCACTCGCGGCTGCGATCATTTTCTTGGGCCGCTCCCGACGCGCCGCTCTCGCAGGGGGCGGGTACTGGCTGCTGTTGCCGATCCTGCTCTTTCCCCTCGCTTTCCTGTGGCACGACTCGCTGGCTTTGCGCGCGCTCAACCTGCTGGGGCTGTTGACAGCTCTGTCTCTGTTGATGTTGCGAGCCCAAGGCGGCCACCTGCGGGCTTCCAGCCTGGTGGAATATGCTCTGGGCGGCCTCATCGCAGGGCTTAATGCCGCGTTCGGAATGTTCCCCCTCCTCTTTGGGAATCCCGAATGGAAGAAGTCGCTCGGCGGCGAGTCCCGACGCGGCGCGGCAGTGCTGCGCGGCGGAGCGTTTTCCCTTCTGCCCGTGCTGATTTTCGGCGCGCTCTTCATGGCAGCGGACGCCGTCTTCCGGAACCTCGTCCACCGCGTCTTGCATATTGACTTCACCCACCTCGTGGTGATCGCGCTCATTGCCTTGTGCGTCGGTGGGTACCTGCGAGGATTGCTGTTTGGGAAGGAACTGACCATAACCACGGAGAAACGCCTCCCGTCCCTCTCCCTTGGTACCATCGAAATGGGATTGATGCTGGGCCTGCTCGATCTGCTCTTCCTGGCTTTCGTGGTCGTGCAGATTCGCTATTTCTTCGGTGGCTCAGCGTTGGTTCAGGCTACCACGGGGTTGACTTACGCGGATTACGCACGCCGCGGCTTCTTCGAACTCGTCGCGGTGGCGACGCTGGTACTTCCATTCCTGCTCCTGATCCACTGGCTGCTGCCACGCGACGACGCCCAAGCGCAGCGCTGGTTTCGCCTGCTGGCAGGCGTGCAGATGATCCTTCTGTTCGTCATCATGGTATCGGCCCTCCAGCGCATGCGCCTGTACCAGGCGGAATATGGTCTGAGCGAGCAGCGCCTCTATCCGACGGCCTTCATGGGCTGGCTCGCCATGGTGTTTGTTTGGTTTGGGCTCACCGTCCTGAGAGGGCGCCGCCAGCGTTTCGCCTTCGGCGCCATGGTGGCGGGCTTCCTGCTCATCGCGGTTCTTCACGCGCTCGACCCTGACGCTTTGATCGCCAGGACCAACCTCGCACGTGCCCAAGCCGGGCGAACCTTCGACGCCCGCTATGCTTCGAGTTTGAGTGCCGACGCCGTCCCGCAGCTCCTCGCGAACTTGTCGGTTTTGAACCCGCAGGACCGTTGCACGGTGGCAGCACGGCTGCTCGAACGCCGGTCGCCTCCCGAAGATCCCGACTGGCGAGCTTGGAGCTATTCGCGTTCCCGAGCCTGGCAGTTCTTGCGTGACAATGCCTCGGCCCTACGAGCCGCTGCTTGTTCTGAATCCAAACGCTGAAATCTCCCACGGGCCTTCTACAACCTTCGCGTGCAGGGAGTTGCGCCTCTCGCCCCCAAGAGATTATTCTGGTCCTTCTGCATCTTTCGTGTGGGAGGGCCTTCGATGATAAACGAACTGAACGACAAGGTCGCCGTGGTCACCGGCGGGACGCGTGGCATCGGTTACTGCATCGCGGAGGCGTTGCTTTCCGAAGGCGCAAAGGTCTTCATTTGCGGACGCGATCAGAACTTCTTGAAGATGGCCTTGGAAAAGCTTCGCGCAGTAGCGCCAGCCCGTGTGGACGGCATGGTTGCGGACGTCCGCCGCTACGAGGACTGCCGCAAGCTGGGGCACGCGGCGGCGGAACGCTTCGGCGGCCTCGACATCCTGGTCAACAATGCGGGGGTGGGTTTCTTCAAGCCCGTCGACCAGCTCACCGTGGAAGAGTGGGACACCACGATTCAGACCAATCTCTCCGGGGTCTTCTATTGCTGCCGCGAGGCGATCCCCCTCCTGCGCAAGCGCGGTGGCGGGTATATCTTCAATATTTCGAGCCTCGCGGGCGTTAATCCCATGCCCACGGGCGCTGCTTACAATGCCTCCAAGTTCGGCCTGAACGGTTTCAGCGAGGCCATGATGCAGGACGTCCGCTACGACGGCATTCGCGTCAGCTACCTCATGCCAGGCAGCGTCGACACGGATTTCGCTGCGGCGCCCGGCTCCAAGTCGCGCGAAACCTGGAAGTTGACCGGCGAAGACGTCGCCAAAGCCGTGATCGATCTCTACAAGTTCCCCCGGACTGCTCTTGCCAGTCGCATCGAGATGCGACCTTCACAGCCTCCGCGGAAGAAATAGGGAGCCTCTCTGCATGTCTGTTTACTCGCCGGGGAGACCGCCGCTGTATCGGCGCTCCCCGCCAGGGCGGGGCAGGCCCTGCACCATAGGGTACACGGCTGGCGCCGAGCCCCGATAGCTTGTTCTTTCCAAATTGATGATCGGGGCCGAGCGTCGCTCCAACAATTGAGCGTCACAATATTTTGTCACGCTCACTAATCGAGGGGCACCTCGTTCAGAACGTCGTCCCAGTGGGCGACGGTCAGCTCCCAGCGTCGTTTTTCCTGCCGATCGTGGTCCTCTTGGTTGGGGTAAAGTTCGCGGATAATCTGCGGTTCGCGTTGATGCGCTTCCTCAAGCGCCGCCCAGTCCCGCCATACCATCACCACTTTGTAGTCCCACGCGGGCGTCTCAGCGTGGAAGCGCCGCGCATAGAGCTTTTCGCTCTTGAGCAATCCTTCTTTCATGAGCTGTTTCAGAATCGGGTTGTGGTTCTTCTTGTAGAGCGCCAGCCATTCGGAGGTGCCGCCCGGCACGAGTTTGTAGTAATACTCGATCATTACCGGTGCGCCATCCGGCTGTCCACCTCCCGCAGCGGAAGCAAAAGCCAGCAGTGGCGTCACCCCCAAGCCCAGAATCTGCATAATCCTGTTCATCATCTCTCCTTCCGATTCTTCAGTTTTCCGATCATTCAATCACCCGATGGGCCGATCACCCGATCTCCCGCTTCACCGGTGCAATTCCACCACGTCCTTATCCTCGAGCAGGTGGTCACGGTTCACCATCTGCCCCTCGAATTTTCCGTGCCCCCACACGCGAGCATACTTTAGGTGGATCAGGAAATCCTGGTGGACGTGCGCGGCAAGGTCGATCAGACGCGAGCCCCGCCTGAGGACATAGGGCGCCGTTCGCTCCAGTTTCTTTCCCGGAGCCTTGGTGTAAACGCGGATGACCTCCAGCATTTCGAACACCGCTTGGCGAAGTTGCTCCAGGCCGTCGCCCGTTTCTGCGGAAACTCGCACCATGGGGAACCGCGCGCCATAGAGTTCGCTCAAGATCTCAAAATCCTCCTGGGCGCCGCTCGCGTCAATTTTGTTGGCCACCAGCAGAGTTCTCTTCCGGAGCCAACCGGGCGCGTTCGGCGGATCATCCTGGCCGAGTTGCACCTTAGCGTTAGCGAGCTGGCCCAGGGTTGTCTCGAGGTCTTCCAGCAGGTCGGGGTCGCTCAGATCAACGACCAGCAGGGTGGCATCGGCGTTCCGAATGATCTGATAAAGCCACGATTCGGGGAAGTCCGGATGCACCGGAGGCAAGTCCACAAGCTGCACCTGCACATCTTCAAACGGCATCATTCCCGGCAGCGGCACGCGCGTGGTGAAAGGGTAGTCGGCGACTTCCGGCGCGGCATGCGTGAGCCGTCGCACTAGCAGCGACTTGCCGCTGTTCGGTGGACCCACCAGAGCCACCTGCCCCGTGCCCTCCTTCTCCACGCGGTGCATAATGCCGGCGCGGCTGGCGGGCCGCCGGGCCTGCTCCGCGCGCAGCTTGGAGAGCCGCCGCTTGAGGTCCGCCTGCATCTTCTCGGTGCCCTTGTGCCGGGGAATCGTGGCCAGCATTTCTTCCAGGGCCTCAACCTTGTCCTCCGTCGTCTTGACGCTCTTGAAGCGTCTCTCTGCTTCCAGGTATTGGGGAGTGAGGTTAGCAGGCATGGTGATCCGCCGCGAGGGAGCTATTCATTATGCGCCGAATTGCGGCTTCGAACCAAGGGGGGCTGGAAACCGGTCGTCAAATGCGCTGACCGGAATGCCGGAGCTCGCCATTCCCGTGAAAAGTCTGCCCTGAGCTTGCCGAAGGGTGGGAATCCAGCCTTGCCATGGTCACGCCTTTGAGCGCGGCCATTTGAGCGTGGGCCGCACGGGTTTGCTGATTCACAATTCTGTAATCTAGTCGTGCTATGATGCCCGGCGGTCGGAAATTCATCTCGGAGGGCGGAGACAGTGCGACCACGATTCGTCTTGCTGGTCCTTGTCGCGGTTTCCATTCTGATCGGCCAAGCCGGTTGGCTGGGGGCACGTGACGTCAAGTCGCTTTCAAACCTGGAGCTGCAAGCGCCGGCCGGGAATAGACACGTGGAGATTGATCCGAATAGAGAAAGCGTCCTGCCCAACGGGCGGCTGATTACGCCACTCGGCAGGCAGGTCAAAGTTGCGCCGCATCCTTACGGGTTGGCACTCAGCCCTGACGGCAAGACGCTGGTCACCGTCAACAGTGGCACAAAGCCGTTTTCGGTCTCGATCCTCACGGGGCTCGACAGCCCGCAACCCCAGGTGGCGCAAATTCCACCCGGTTTCGATTCCGCCGATGCTGATCCTGAAAGCGTCTTCTTGGGCGCCGCCATTGCGTCGGATAATCGCACGCTCTACGTTTCCGAAGGCAACAACGGGAAGATTGGGATCTTCGACCTGGTGACGCACCAGCGACTCTTCTCGCTCAGCCTCGACGGGACATATCACGGTGCGACCTATAACAACAGCCTGACGAGCACCCTGCAACTCACGCCGGACGGCCGCCACCTGCTGGCGCTCGACCTCGCGCATTTTCGGCTGCTTATCGTGGATACGCAGTCGAGGCAAATCCTGTCCAGCATTCCGGTGGGACGTATGCCGTTCGGGCTGGCGCTCTCCCCGGATGGAAGGCGCGCCTATGTATCGAATGTCGGGATGTTCCAGTACTCGCTGGTTCCCGGATACGATCCGAAAGACCCCAAGCGCACGGGACTGGATTTTCCACCCTTCGGTTTCCCCTCCACCGAGGCGAAGCAGGGCGCAACCGTGGAGGGGAAGCAGATTCCCGGCCTGGGCGATCCCAACGTTCCCGACTCGAATTCCGTTTTCGTGATCGACCTTCGCGACCCAGCGCAGCCCAACGTGCTGGCAAAAGTCCGGACCGGGGTTCCCGTGGGCGATAAATCCGTTGGAGGGTCGAGTCCCGGGGCCGTGGTGGCTGGCAAAAAAGAGGTGTTCGTCTCGAACGCCGGCCAAGACAGCATCACCGTCATGGACGCCCACACGAACAAGGTGAAGAAAACCATCCTGCTCGAGCCGGCGGAATCCATCAAAGGCCTGCGCGGAGTACTGCCCTTCGGTATGGCGCTCAGCGCGGATGAAAAGCGGCTTTACGTGGCATGCTCCGGAATTAACGCCGTCGCCGTGTTGGACGCGCGTAAAGGGCAAGTCCTGGAATACCTTCCCACGGCGTGGTTCCCGGCTCGTGTAGCCGTCAGTCCCGACAACCGAACTCTTTACGTTGCGAGCGCCAAAGGATTCGGGGCGGGGCCCAACGGCGGGCCCAATTTCCATGAGGGGCCGGAGGGAACATACATCGGGGACATCACGCATGGGATAGTTTCCATTGTCTCGCTGCCGCCGGAGCCGTTCGCCTTGTGGATTCACACTCCTGAACAGCCAGGGGTCTGGATTGAACAGCCTCCAGTCCAGCCGCAGTTTCTGCCTAACACTGCTCGGGTCATCGTAAACAACGGTTTCTTGCCTTCACCCGAGATTGCGTTGCGCGTCCCGCGCCGCTCCGAATTCTCGATCCCGCCACCCGGCCAAGCGAGCCAGAAGATCAAGCACGTGGTCTTCATCGTGAAGGAAAATCGCACTTTCGACGAGGTCTTCGGCGACTTGTATCCCAGCGACGCATCCTTCGAGGGCCTTCTCTCGCTCGCCCGCTGGGGCGACAATGCCGAGGTGAAAGAGAAGGGTGAACCGACGATCGAGCACGCACGCGTTACCCCCAATCATCACGCGCTGGCGCGGCGGTTCGCGATCAGCGACAACTACTACGTGGATTCTGACGTGTCGGTGGACGGCCATCATTGGCTGGTGGGGAATTATCCCAACGAAGTCGTGGAGGCGGGCTGGCCAGCAGCTTATGGCAGCCATCTTGATTTCCGGGCTGACCCCGACGCGCCCGGCCGGCTGGGCATCGGAGCCATCAATCCCTGGCCGGAGTCCTACCTCGAAGCGGGCTCATTATGGGAGCACCTGGCGCGGCATCGGATCAGCTTTCGCAACTACGGTGAGGGCATGGAGATGGCGGGGGATAACGAAGGAATCGGCCTGATGCCCACCGGGGTGCGAGAGGCCGTCAACATGCCGATGCCGCAAGTGCTGTTTGAGAACACCTCGCGCAGCTACGCGACCTTCAACACGAATATTTCCGATCAGTACCGGTTTGGACAGTTCGAGCGTGAGTTCCATATCCGCTACGCCAGCGGAAAGGAGCCGCTGCCGCGATTCATCTATATCTGGCTGCCCAACGATCACACGGCAGACCCGCGGCCCGAAGATGGGTACGCGTATCGCGCCTCTTACGTCGCAGACAACGACCTGGCGCTGGGCAAACTCGTGGAATTGTTTTCACACAGCCCCTTCTGGAAGGACATGGCGGTCTTTGTAACGGAAGACGACGCGCAGGGCGGGCGCGACCACGTGGACGCGCATCGCAGCCTGCTGATGGTGATCAGCCCCTATGCGGCGAGCGGCCACGTCTCGCACGCGCACACCAGCATGGCCAGCATCCTGAAGACTTTTGATTTGATCTTCGGCCTGCCTTACCTTAACCAGTACGACGCAGCCGCCACCGACCTCTCGGATTTCTTCACCGATCAGCCCGACTTCACACCTTACGACGCGCTGCCGAGCGATGTGTGCATTTTCGACCCGGCCAAAGTGCGCGAGCCGGGACTGGATTTGAAGGCGCGGCCGGGCACGCCGTTCGATGACCCCGCAACGATTCGCCGCGAGATGCGGGAGCAGAACGACGACGATTGACGGGGCGCGGCGGGTCGTTTCCGCCGCCCGCGCATTCGGGTTCAATCTGGAGCAGCCTGCATCAATTCCTGCAGCGCCTGGCAGACTTCGTCAATCTCTGCTTGCCTTGCGGCAACAGCGTCACGCCATAGCCGTTCGCCACCATCTGCATCACGGTGGCAAGCGAGGTGGCGCCGAGGCCCGCCGGCGCATCGCGCCGTGCGCCGCCGCAAAAGGCGAGCGCCTGGTCGCGCAGGCAATGGCC